>JACZVF010000026.1 GCA_022572805.1 Chloroflexota bacterium | reverse complement strand
TAACCGTAACCGAGCCTGGCCAGGTTGCCGACGCTATACGGGAGGCACAGAAGCTCAACTCCGAGGGCAGGACGGTGCTGATAAACGTTCACTCGAATCTTGAAGCCAAACGCTCGTCCTTCTAATTTAGGCGACAGTTAACTTCAGATAGCAAAAAGAGGCGGCCACCTGGCCGTCTCTTTTTAATTGCATGGCATTTGTGAAATAAGCAGTCACGCGCCGTCCTTTGTTCTACGCATGTTTCTGGAGATCAACCGGAGGGCGATGCCCGGTGCCGCCGTGGCAAGCCAAAGAGGTCCAATCCGTTTTGGGTAGGCCGTTGAAGGTCCGAAGGGTACACGATGGCCGTGCTCGCAGGCACCCCGGCCATGAGGGCCAGTCACAAGCGCTTGTTTACGCGCATGGTTGCGACCCTCTACTCCTGCGCCCATGCAATATCCGTTCCGCACATGGAGCAGGAAGGAAGTTCAACTGTAGACGATAACCGCAATCCTGGCATGAGTTCTCGTTGGCGGGCGGCATCGACAAATCTTACGGCGCGACAGGCGGACAAGGACTTCGGCAGGAAAGTAACGGTAAGGTGTATCCGTTGATAATGCCTGGGGGACCGATTTAGACCAATGTCAAGGCAAAGTGCCCTTGAGAGCTAGGAGAACACATGCTTTGAGTGGGAAATAAGGAATGGCCGAAATGGCGTGAGGCCGGAGCGCCTACTGGTTGGCGTCCCGCAATTTTTGCCAGTTATCGCTGACCTCTGCCTGGAATTGGCGTTGCTCGGCAGGCCAGTTAGACTTTAAGTATGCCAGCACATCAAAAGCATCTTGCTCGCTGAGCGTGCCCTCGAAAGATGGCATGGTCCTGCCGGGAAAGTCGAGCCTTCCGAATATGATCTGCACTAGCTGGCCGTCGGCGTGGTGCCAGGTATGGCCCTCCGGACCATGCGTTGGCGTGTTGGGGGCCGCCTGCTTACCTGTGGCAGCCTCGCCGTGACAGGTCTGGCAGCTCTCGGCGTATATGGATGCGCCCCGCTCCGCGTCTAGCCGCCCGTTCTCGCCCTGTCCTGCACAGGCGGCCAGTGCTATTAGAATGAATGCGATCCCGACAGCCGGAGAGGCGTATCTCATGCGGCAGCCTCCCGTGGGCGCCGGTAAGAAACGTCGCTTCTTACATCCGACCATTCTCACCTTTGCCCCGCACCGACAGCCTGTTGATAATACTGGAATTCGTCGCCTGTAAATCCGCTTTCAACAAGGCGACGCCGGGCAGCCTTCTCACGTTCCAGACGATTCACGCGATCGTGACGCCCCTGAATGAATAATCCACATTCCGCCTAACAGCATCCCTCGGCCCATCCCGCCGTGGAACATTCACGTAAGGTGTTATTCCTTAGTGGCTTCGTCCTCGCTCTCATGTGCGTCAGCCTCGTGTTCGTCGGCCTCGGTCTCGTCGTGTGCGCCTGCTTCGTCATGTGCATCAGCCTCGTCGTGTGCGTTGGCTTCATCGTGCGCGTCTGCTTCGTCGTGTGCGTCAGCCTCGTGCTCGTCGGACTCGTCGTGTGCGTCGGCTTCGTCGTGAATTTCAGCCTCGTCTGGCGCGTCTGCTTCATGTGCGTCGGCCTCGCCGTGCGCCCCCTCGGCCTCATCAGCATCGTGCGCGTCGTCAAGGCCGGTGGCCTCGTCATGCTGATCGGATGCGGCGTCCTGGCCGAGCAGGAGCACAAGCTTCTCGTCGGCTTCGTGTAATTCGCCGTAAGTTAGGTCCTCCAGGATCTGTTCAGCCGACTCATGGTGATCCCCGGCCGCCGACTCCATGAAATGCTCAACATGATGGATTGTGCTGGGCAGGTCTTCACCCCTAAGTGACGAGAGTGCAAGGCGCAGGTGCATCGTGGACTGGTCTACTTCAGCCTCATCCAGGCCGGCCAGCATCTGCTCTATGATGTGCGCCGCTTCGTGGACCTCGCCCTCGGAAAGAAGGGCCCGGCTTTTCTCCATCATGCGTAGATGCTGGCCCTCCGCCCCTTGCAGGATGTGGTCCACATGGTGAGCAGCCTCCTGGGCCTCGCCCGATTCGAGGGCGATTATGGCCATCCAATGGTGCATTATCAGCTCATCGCCGGAAACTCCCGACCGAACGTGCGCGTGCCCGCCCCCCAACTCCGCGATGTACTCGGCGAGCCTTTGCAGCTCTTCGTTGGAGATTATGTCGGGTGAAAAGACGGGCATTATACCAATAGGCGCCCTGGCCTGGCGTTTCACCTGTGCGACGGAATGTCCGGTCAGCGCCGGAGCGATGTCGGTGCCCTGGGCGTCGTCTCCGTGGCAGGCTGCGCAGCCTACGGTTGCATATATCTCCCGGCCATCCAGCTGGTGTCCCGCGTCGGAAATCTGGGCGGAAGTTTGGCCGCGGTCCGGTACCTTCGTTGGCTGCGGGACCGCTGTGGGCGCCGGCTGCGCTGGAGGTTCGACGGCTGGCGCAATAGTCGTCTGTCCGTCAACCTGACAGGCCATGGCGATCAACCCGAGACCGATTATGGATGCCGTTACGCCGCGTAAGCTCATGTGAAGTCTCCCTTCGCATACCGGACGGCCAGTTTCGTTAGCCTGCAATTCTCTGGCTTATCAAGATTGTTCAGATGGACCGGTTGATTAATTGTAATCATGCACGCGTGAGGAAACCATGAGATTGAGGGGACAGCGTGTGAGGTATTTGTGAATAATTGCACAATAGCCGACGGTTGCTAGCGACACCGATACGCTCCTGCGGGAGCGCTACGAAAAGGGGGCGGTTGGCGATGAGAGGGATATGCTAATTCAGTGGGCGGTAGTCCTCCAGGTTCTGTCCTTCCACCGGTCCGGATGGTGCGACTCCCGCTACCAGCTCGTCCAGCCAAGCGTTCATCTGTGACTGGCGCACGCCCCCTACCCAGCGCCTGGCCACCACGCCGTTCCTGTCCACCAGGAAGGTAACCGGTATGCCTATGACGCCGTAGTCGATGCTAATCCTGCCGTCCGAGTCCATACCGTTGGGATAGGTGACGCCGAATTCGCTTATGAAGGCCCTGGCGTCGCCGTCGCTGTCCTGGATATCCACCCCTATGAATACGACACCGTGTTCGCGATATGTCCGCCAAAGTCTTTCTAGAATTGTGGCTTCCTGCCGGCAGGGACCGCACCAGGAGGCCCAGAAGTTGATTACAACCGGCCTACCCAGTAGTTCTCGCAGGTCCATGGCTTCGCCGTCGAAAGTGGTAAACGTCATTTGCGGCGCCGGCTTGCCCACGCGGGTGATTCCGCTTCGTCCCGTGGCCGGCGACCGATTGGCGAGGCCGATTCCAAGCAGCACCATCAGGCCCAGGATAAGCGATGCGGATGCCACGATGGCGACGATCTTGCTAAGCGAGCCCAAGCCGGCGGCTTTTTTCGTATCTTGTCCGCGGGAGGCGTCGACTACATTAGCAGCGTCATCCCCACTTGCGGCGTCATTCAAGGGCGTTTCGTTGATCTGGTCCACCCGGCAACACTCCGTTCATAGTTGTGTTTTCACCGCGTTGAGCTCCTGGCGCGCAGCATCGACGAGGCAACTTTAATAAGGTCGGCGTCGGATATGAGGTCGCCGGTGCCGCCCGGTATAGACTGGACCGCGACGCCCACGACCTCGGACTCGGCCGTCTCGCAATCAAAGAACAGAGTCACCGACCGTTGGTAGTCCCACCGGGCGTCTGCCGGACTGATGCCGGGTCCTGCGAGAATCGTCAGCTCGGACCATCCACCGCGCAACATATGCCCACCGCGCTCACCGATACTTACATCCGAAACGGCGTCGGCAGGCTGTATCAGACCCAGATCGACCATTGTGGGGCTACCCTCTCTGAAGAACTGCACCGGGTATGCAATTAGCATGGTTGCCTGACCGTTGCTGTACACCAGGTTGGCCCGTCGGCGTCGGTCCAGAGACGAGCCTGAGTGCCGGAAGCCATCAGGGACATACGTGGGCTCGAACGCGTAGCCCAGTGATGCCGAGATGCTTTCCAAATCGCGTGGCTCCTGGTCCGTCTCACATGAAGCAACGATTGGCTCCGCAGTTTCAACCAGTCTGGTGGCCTGAGTCTGGGTCCTGGTTTGCGGCTGGGGCTGGGGTGAGCAGGCCACGGCCACGAACAACAGGGTCACCAGTGGAAATACGCCCGCCCGCATGACAGGCATCAGGGCTGCCTCCCGGCTCAAGGCGCGGGGTTCCAGCTGGGCTTCACTGAAGGTAGAAGCCCGGCTCTTCGGCCAGCGAAGGCAGGTCCTTCCGCAGAATGGCGATGTTGGCTGCGGTCGATTCAATGGCTAACCGTAGCTCAGTCGCCCGCTGTGGCCCCCACAGCCCGCTGGCTTGGTCCTTCAGGGAACCAATGATTCGTTTGGTCTCAATGCTTGATGGCGATTCGGGCATGTCGGCTCCCTCAACAACTCGTTGCGCTTCTTGTCTCAACGCGCCACGGGAGGCGTGTAGTAACTTATGCTGCACCACGCCGTTGTAGCTCCTGATTTGAGATTACGGAAGGCTGAATTGGCTGTCAAGGTCTATGTTGCTTAAGGGAACATCGTACGTTGCGATGCGGAGGGGAAAGGCAGTCCGCGAAGGCATGCATGGCGGGTCAGTGGCGCTGTTTGTGCCGCCAGAGGTGCGTGGATTTCAATTGACACTCATTTTGAGGGGTGCGATAATCTTGCAAGCGAATTCATGACGCAAAATAACATGGTCGTCCGTTAGGCCTGATGTGTGAAATGACTGCAGAGGGTGGGAGACGACGGGACGTAAGTTAGGCAAATGCCAAAGCGAACATATCAGCCGCGCAAGAGACGCCGAGCCCGAGTTCATGGGTTTCGGTCCCGGATGAGCTCCAAAAACGGACGCAACGTTCTCAAGCGTCGCATGTTCAAGGGCCGGCAACGTCTCACTGTATCGGACTAGATTCCGGCCACGAATCTGACAGCTCATGCGGAAGGAACAGCGTCTTCGAAAGGCGAAAGATTTTGTGGCCGTACGCCGCGAAGGCCGGAGTTGGGCGGATAAGCTCCTTGTTCTGGCCACACGACGAAACGGCCTGGACGTGACTCGCTTCGGTTTCACAATAGGGAAACGGATCGGGAAGGCCGTCGTACGGAACAAGATTAAGCGGAGACTCAGGGAAGCCTCTCGTCTCACTGAAGTGCAGAAAGGGTGGGATGTGGTTTTCATAGCGCGAAGTGGCGCGGCCTCCGCCGATTATCAGACGCTAAGTAGATCCGCCATGGAGCTTTTCAGGCGAGCCCGCCTGTTGAACGTGTCGAGTCAAGCCGCTGGACGGCGCGAAAAGGCGAGGTGATGAGGAGGCTGGCTCTTGCCGCAATCAGGTTTTATCAGGTGGTGATATCGCCCTATATCGCCGCGGGGTCGTGTCGCCACGAACCCACATGTTCCAGGTACACGCAGCAGGCGATCATCAAGCACGGAGTGCTAAGAGGGTCCTGGCTTGGCACCAAACGACTGGCCAGGTGCCGGCCCGGGGGCACGGACGGGTATGACCCTGTCCCCTGAAGTTACAAGATTTCCCAATCCTCCAGCGTGTTCGCCCGCATCTACGCCCGCTTGCGCGTTTGCCCGCGGGTTTGAAAGATGTTAATGAAAGTTAGTCTGAATCGAAGGTCCCTTCTGGTTGCCGTTCCTCTTCTCGTACTGACGTTGTCGGCCTGCGCCGGTCGAATCAACAATCCGGAAGGGTGGTCCGGGGGCACAATTGACGGCGACACCCTTTACATTGGCACCCGCGCAGGTGACGTTCGAGCGCTTGACGTGGCCAATGGGTTTACGAAATGGAGCTTCGAGCTTCAGGGGGACGACAAGCTGCGAGGTGTGTATGGCGCCCCCGCGGTGACCGAAGACGCTATATATGTGGGCGGGTACGATAGTATACTTTACGCCCTGTCGCACAGTGGGGACTTGCAGTGGCAGGAGCCCGTTGGCGGGTCCATCGTAGGCGGCCCTGTCGTGGCGGATGGCACCGTGCTTGTAGGCGCCGGCGACGGCGTGCTTTACGCTTTCGACGTGGAAGACAGGTCGTCCCGATGGACGTTCGAGACGGGTAGCAGGATCTGGTCCTCGCCGGTGGTCAATAGCGGCGTGGTATACCTGACCTCGTCGGACCGGAAGATTTACGCCATTAAGCTGGAAGACGGGTCCAAGGTGTGGGAGTTTGAGACCAACGGAGCTATTGCGTCCACACCGGTCGTCAGTGGCGGCAGCGTATATTTTGGTTCGTTTGACGCCGTTTTCTACGCCCTTAGCGCCGCGACGGGGAAGCGGCAGTGGCAGTTCGATGAAGGAAAAAACTGGTACTGGGGCGAGGCCCTGGTCACGGATGACTCCGTCTACGTTGGCTCGCTGGACGGGAACCTTTACGCGCTGGATAAGTCTACCGGCGACCTGCGCTGGACATTGGCCACTGATGGCCCGATAGTCGGAAGGCCCGTGATAGTCTTTGATATGATTGCGGTGCCTTCGGATGACGGTGTAATTCGCCTTGTTCGTTTAAGTGACGGGGATGAGCTAGGTTCGTGCAGCATTGGAACGGAGGTCAGGTCCTCGCTGGTTCTGCTGGAGGACGTGCTGTTCCTGAATGCCAGGGATAGCTCCATTCGGGCGCTGCGCATCAAGTCCAACGGAAATCCAGATGAAGAGTGGGTCCACTTTGCCGATGAGGACGACCCTATAGACGTGAGTAGGCCCCCCGACTGCTAAGGCATTAGAGACTTCAATTGCAGATACTCGTAGACATATGGACTATTGTGATCATCCAGCCGATGATCAATAGTTTGGTGTTTCTCTACATAATATTCTTCTCAAATTTCGGCGTGGCTATCATGGCGTTTACTATGGTAATTCGCGCCATCATGATTCCACTTACGGTGAGGCAGAGCCGTCAGCTGAAGAAGATGAGCGACCTGCAGCCCAAGCTGAAGGCCATTCAGGAACGCCACGCCAAGGACCGCCAGAAGCTTTCCAGCGAAACGATGCGGACCTACAAAGAGAACGGCGTTAATCCTATCGGCTGCCTGGGGCCGCTGGTCATTCAGTTTCCTATATGGATTGGGCTGTTCCAGGCGATAACCCGGACGCTGCCGTCGACGCCCGAAAAATTGGTCGGGCTGTCTCAGCATCTGTACACGTGGCTTCCTGGAGTTCAGCAGGTCATTCCCATAAATAACTCTTTCCTATGGGTGGACCTGTCATTGCCGGACCCGACGCCTGTCATGCCGGTGCTGGTCGGCCTTTCCATGTGGGTGACTCAGAAGATGACCATGATGCCTTCGGCCGACCCACGGCAGGCGCAGACCAACAAGATGATGCTGTGGATGATGCCGTTGATGTTCGGCTTCTTCACGACAACATTCCCCAGCGGGTTGGCGGTATACTGGATTGTCTCAAACGTGGTAGGCATCGTAATACAGGGATTCGTCACGGGCTGGAAGCCGATTACGGACCTGCTAAAATTCCGAGGCTTTGGCTCTAAGGAGGCTGCGGATGAGACGAAGGCCGCCCCCGCCTTAGTGGCCTCGGCAGAGGAGACATCGACCGATGAAAACGATCGAAACAACAGCCAAGAACCCAGAAGAAGCAATCGAAATCGCCCTAAAGGAGCTCGACGCCGAGCGCGGGGAAGTAGAAATAGACGTCATTAGCCGGGGCAAGGCGGGCATTCTTGGCATCGGCAGCGAGCTGGCCAAGGTCCGTGTGACGCTAATAGATCAGCCGGCTGACATCGTGAAAGTAACCTCGGAGATTCTGGACAAACTTATCGCGGGCATGGGTGTTGACGTTGTCGTCAACCTCCAGCAGGCCCATAACGAGGACCTGGACGGACCCGTATTCGAGATTGAGGGCGACGACTCCGGACTGCTGATTGGCCGACGGGGAGAGACGCTTCGGGCGCTGCAGTTCCTGGTGAAGTTCATCGCCAGCCGCAAGCTGGAGAGCAGGGCTAATATCCTGGTGGACGTCGAGGGTTACCAGGCCCGTCGCTACGATTCACTGGCGAACTTGGCCCACAGGGTCGCGCAGAGGGTGGCCAGCTCCGGCAGATCCATTACGCTTGAGCCCATGCCGCCGAACGAACGGCGAGCGGTGCACATTGCGCTGGCGGACCACCCTGGAGTGACCACGGAGAGCACCGGGATGGGCGACGGGCGGCAGGTCGTAGTCCAACCCAAGTAGCTTCGCCAATGCTGCGCGGTCGGAGTCAAGACTCGAGGTTAGCGTGCGACCCGATTTTCTGGCGATAGGCCACATTCCCAAGGACCTGACGCCGGACGGGTTCCAGTTGGGAGGCGCCGTTACCTACGGTGCTATCGCCGCCAAAAGACTTGGGCTGTCACCCGCGGTTGTGACCAGCGTTGGTCCGGATGTCCCCAACATCAAGATTGCGGAGTCGCTTCCAGACGTCCCGGTGCACGTTGTGGCATCTGCGCAGACGACTACCTTCGTGAATACCTACGTCTCCGGCCGCAGGACCCAGTTTCTTCGAGCCGTCGCAGGCCCGGTTTCTGCATCGGATATACCGCAAAAGTGGATGGGTGCGCCCCTCGTCATGCTGGGGCCATTGGCTCAGGAGCTAGATGCGGACCTGGCCGGGCATTTCCCCGAATCCATAGTAGTGGCTTCAATTCAAGGGTGGCTGCGGCAGTGGGACCAGGAGGGCAGAGTCAGTCCGTGCCATTGGACCGGTAACGATGTTCTGCCATGGGTCGATGCCGCCATCCTCTCTATGGACGATATCGGCGACGAAACGATGCTGGACGGGTGGAAAGAGATGACGCCCGTGCTGATATTCACCCGTGGCGCCGAGGGTTCGGACGTGCACTACGAGGGGGCCTGGCATCACGTCGACCCTTTCCCGGTAGCTGAGGTTGACCCCACCGGGGCAGGGGACGTGTTCGCTGCCGCGTACATAGTGCGATACCGCGAAACCCACGATGTTTTGCTATCGGCGAGATTCGCCTCATGTGCGGCCAGCTTCTGTGTGGCCCACATTGGTACGGAGGGCATACCATATCGCGCCGAAGTCGAGGCCCGGCTGGCCGGCGCCGACGCCCGTCGCGGGCGACTCTGACGGCAAAGAGTTTCCGGATTGATACGTTAATGGGTGTGCATAGGCGGCGGCAGTGCGCCACATGCGTGCGCGGTAAATACGGCGGAAGTAGCCGGGAAATATGAGTGACGTGAGGAATAAGCCGGTTACTTGCGCCACCCCGTCACAAAGGCCATAATAGCGCCACGATCAGATGTTTGGCCGCAGGCCATTACTCCGTTTGGCACGCTTCGTCATGACTGCTCCGATCATTAAAGTCAATCGCTTTGTCTGGCTCATCGCCGGCGTCGCAGCTGTTGGCGTGGCACTGTACATGCTTCGTGGCGCGTTGTTCCCGTTCATACTGGGCGGAGCGCTGGCATACATTATGCATCCGCTCGTGACCTGGCTGGAAAAGCGAATGCCGGGACGCAACCGCCGGCCGGTGCTGGCCAGAGTCCTCTCCATATTCATTATGTTCGCAGTGATGGCAGGGCTCCTAGCCGGCGGCTTGATAGTGGTCCTGCCGCCTGTGGTGGAACAGTTCAGGCTATTCATAGATTCGTTGCCGGTCTTGATCTCGGATGCGCGTGTCGCCGTGGAGAACTGGAATCGCGAGCTTTCCGGCGCCATTCCGGAAGAGATCAGGCTGCAAATCCAGGAAGCTATCCAGAATGCCGGCGTTGTGCTTGTGGGCGCGGCTCAGGGCATTATGGTACGGACAATCGGTGTGGTGTCCGGGGCGCTGACGATAGTTATAGGGCTGGCTGCGTTACCGCTATTTCTTTACTACGTTCTCAAAGACCGGGAGAAGTTGGTCGACGGAATGGTGTCTGTCTTCCCACCCGGACCAAGGGTACATGCCAGAAACGTAATAACCGTCGTTAACCATGTGTTCAGTTCCTACGTCCGTGCTCAACTCTTGCTGGGGCTTGTGGTCGGAGTCCTGGTCTTCATAGGCCTAACGCTCCTGGGCGTGAAATTTGCGATCATACTGGCGGTGGTGGCCGGCGTGTTCGAGTTGGTGCCTATAATCGGGCCATGGCTGGGGGCGATTCCCGGCATCGTGGTGGTGCTGGCCACGTCGCCTGAGAAGTTCTTCTGGGTGGTCCTGGTGTATTTCGGCGTACAGCTATTGGAGAACTCTCTGCTGGTGCCGCGTATTCAAAGCAGGGCTTTGCATGTCCATCCAGTTCTCATTCTGGTTGTGATAATCGTGGGCAGCGAGGTCGCCGGACTCTGGGGCGTCATTCTGGGTCCGCCACTGGTGGTAGCGGGCAAAGAGGTATTCGACTACTTCGTGGAGGAGTGGAGTTCGACGGAGATCACGCCCTTGGCAGACCCCGAAGTCAACGGAGAACACGTGCTTCGGACAGATCAAGATGGCTCGGCGGCTGATCAGGCCGTGGCCGATGATGAACAGGCCCAGGTGGCGTCGAATTAAATCGGAAGGCCGCGCGCCGACGTAGCCCTCACATGGTGAAGGATCGTGGGCACGCAGGGCGGTTGCGACATCCAGCAACGAAGGCCATAATTATCGTGGAAACGGCGCGCGTATGGCGTGCTGTGAATATTCGGAATACAAGAGGCGGTTATTTGGGCAAAATCAGCGCGGTGCTGTTTGATTATGACGACACGCTGGCAGCGACGTATTCTCCCAGGGTGCTTGCCGCGGAGAAGGCTGCCGATGGACTTCTGCCGCAGGACCTGGATATGGACCGGGTGATGAGGGAGTGGGCCGGCAGACCTCAGATGGAGATTTTTAAGGACCTGGCGGGGGATGAGGACCTGGCAAAAGAGCTATTTGACCGCTACACGGCCGAATACTGGCGGCTGTCTCCGACGCATGTGAAGCTATTCCCCGGCATACGTGAGATGCTGGAGACGTTGAGATCGCGGGGATTCAGACTTGGCATCGTGACCTCAAAGCCAAGACTGCTAAAGAATGATGACGGGCCTTTCGGTGTCGAGCTTGAGCTCCGGCGAATGGACCTGATGAGTACCTTCGACGTGATAGTCGGCTGGGAGGACCCGGATGAGCCCAAACCGGCGCCTGCGCCGATACTGTTCGCCTTGGACAAGATGGGACTGGCGCCGGGAGACGCTGCCATGGTCGGCGACAGTCATATCGACATTACTACAGCCAAAAATGCGGGAACGGTGTCCATCGGAGCTACGTGGGGAACTTTAGCGCGGGATATGCTGGTGGAGACGGGGCCCGACCACCTCATTGACTCCCCGGACCAACTATTGCCGTTGTTGAGTTGAGGCCGAAGAGGTGGCTATATCCGACTTCGCGTTCGGGCAAACGCCTGTTACTGCGGGCGCCAGGTGAGGTGAATAGCTCTTGTCAACAAGTCCGGTCCGCGTTGCAATTCAAGGCCACGTCGCCACAGTACGGCTGAATCGCCCTTCAGTCGGAAACGCTGTGAATGAGGCCTTGGCCTTCGAATTTCGCGACGCCTTGACTGAACTTTCTCAGAGTGACGATGTGCGCGTCGTCGTGGTGACGGGTGAGGGCACGGACTTTTGCGCCGGCACAGAGTTGCCGAACGCACTAAGCCGTGATGTCCTGCCTCATACCCTGGCGGGCCTCAGGATAGCGGGCGCTGTGGCGGCCTTGACCAAGCCGGTTCTCGCGGCCGTCAATGGCGAGGCCACCGACCAGGGTTTGGAGTTGGCCCTGGCATGTGACATCAGGGTGGCCTCGACCGGCGCTCGCTTCGGCCTGACCCAGGTGCAGGCCGGGCTAGTTCCGTGGGATGGCGGGACCCAGCGCCTGCCCAGGCTAGTGGGCCGGGGACGGGCGCTGGAGATGGTGCTGACATCCCGTCGCGTCGGCGCGGAGGAGGCCCTGGCCATGGGTCTCGTCAACAAAGTCGTGGAGCTGGAAGAACTACTGGAATCCACACTCAAAATCGCTCAGACCATTGCCGCGCACGGACCAATCGCCGCAGGATACTTGAAGGAAGCCGTGCTCAAGGGCATGGACATGACGCTGGAGCAAGGCCTTCACCTGGAGGCAGACCTGAATATTCTTCTTCAGACGACGACGGACCGTGTCGAGGGGATTCAGTCTTTTACCCAGCGCAGAAAGCCGGATTACAGTGGGGAGTAAGGTGGCGGAGCCAACTGTCCTTTACACCAAGGAACGCCACGTCGCAAACTTAGTGCTTAACAGGCCGGGCGTCATTAACGCCTACAATATACAGATGCGGGATGAGCTTTTCGAATCGCTGGCGGCGGCGAAGGACGATTCCGACGTGCGGGTGTTGGTGCTGAGCGGCTCAGGCGAGCGCGGCTTTTGCGCCGGGGCCGACCTGACAGAGTTCGGCACCGCGCCGTCGTTGGCCGTAGCTCGGCGAGTGCGCTGGGAGCGGGACGTCTGGGGCCTGTTTCTGAGCATTCGCAAGCCGATGATCGCGGCGGTGCACGGTTTCGTAATAGGCTCAGGGGTAGAGATGGCATGCCTGTGCGATGTGCGAATCGCCTCCGATGATGCCGTCTTCAGCATGCCCGAGGTGGCATTGGGAATGGTTCCCGCAGCAGGCGGGACCCAGACGCTTCCCCGCGTTGTTGGCGTCGGGGCCGCCCTGGAGTTGATGCTGATTAATCGAAGGGTGACGGCCAGTGAGGCAAAGGACATGGGTCTTGTCCACCGGGTTGTAGCGGGTGGCGATTTGATGGATACCGCGAATTTGCTGGCCCGGGAGCTGGCCTCTCGCAATCCGTCAGTCCTGTCTGCGGCCAAATCGGCCGTGGTTGACGGCCTGGACCTGCACCTTGAGGACGGGCTTCGGCTTGAGGAAAGATTGACCATACAGGCGTACTTCGGCGCATAACACGTGGACAATACAAGGAGCTTAATGTCGGACGCAAATGTTCTGGTGGTCGAGGACGAAGAGAATATCCTGGAAGCGTTGCGCTACAGCCTTGAGCGTGAAGGTTATGCCGTGCACACCGCCGTAGATGGCGAGGAGGGCCTGAACCTCGCTCGGCAACACTCTCCGGACCTGATCATTCTGGATGTGATGTTGCCCAAGATGGATGGCTTCGAGCTCTGCCGTATACTTCGCTCCGAAACAGAGGTCCCCATAATAATGCTCACGGCCCGCGGCGAGGAGATAGACCGCATCGTTGGTCTGGAGATGGGTGCGGACGACTACGTTACGAAGCCCTTCAGCACCCGCGAGTTCATGGTGCGAATCCGCAACATGCTGAGGCGGTCGAGACATTCCGCCAACGCCCAGTCAACTTCCGCCAGCGGTGACAATATCGTGGCTGGAGATCTGGAAGTGAATCTGGCCAGCCGCGTCGTCCGGAGGGCGGGAGCCGCAGTGGAGATGAAGCCGAGGGAGTTTGATCTGCTTGCGCTGCTCGTCAAGAATGCAGGCAGGGCGTTCAGCCGAGACCAGATACTGCAGCAGCTCTGGGGTCACGACTACTACGGCGACAGCCGCACGGTGGACGTGCATGTCCGCTGGCTCAGGGAGAAGATTGAGCTGGACCCGAGCAAGCCTCGGAGACTTGTGACCGTTCGAGGAGTAGGCTACCGGTTCGACGGATGAGACTACCGCATTCCCTCCACTGGCGCATCTCTCTCGCCTACACGGTGCTGATAATCGTGACCATGGGGGCGGTCAGCTTCTACCTCGTTGACTTCGTCCGCGACGCTTTCTTGATGGACCTGCGGGGCAGGCTACAGCGGGAGGCTAGCCTGGTGGCTGAATCGGCATCGGGCATCGTCGGCACCGCGCCCGATGGCCGTAGGCTTCAGCTTATGGCAGACGACCTGGCCGATATCATCGACGCAAGGGTGACGATAGTCGGCATTGATGGCGCGGTCCTGGCGGATTCGTCGGAGCAGTCCGGCCGGAGCCAAAATCTCAGGCGGCGTGAAGAGATTCGGCAAGCCCTGGCTGTAGGCGTCGGGGGGGCGCTGCGCCGGGACCAGACATCAGGTGAGGAGATCATCTATTCGGCCGTGGCAATACGGCGCGGGGGTGAGATTGTCGCGGTTGCGCGGGTAGGCGTAAGTACGGCCGACCTGCAATCCAACGTAAACCGACTCGTAACCACTATTAGCATATCCGCTCTTTTGGTCACGGCCTTATCCGTCGGACTGGGCTACGTTCTATTCCGACGGACCTCTCGGTCGGTGCAGCTCGTCGCCGAGGGCGCGAGACGCCTTGCGGCGGGAGACCTCGAATTCCGGGTGCATGCCTCCTCCTCGGATGAGACAAGGGACCTGGCCGATGCCTTCAACAGCATGGCCAACACCATCCGAAGCGTCGTCGGCGATCTTTCCAGCGAACGCAACAAGCTGACTGCCGTTTTGGACACCATGGCTGACGGCGTCGTTGTTCTGGAGGCCGACGGTAAGGTCAGCCTGATGAACCGGGCCGCCGAGTTGCTTCTTGACGTGGGGGCCAGCGAGACCGTAGGCAACCGGCTGGTGGAGGTGGTGAGGGACTACGAAATTCAACAGACGGTGCAGAAGTCCATTGAGACGGGCCGGATATGGCAGGTAGAGGTGGAGCTGCTGCCCAGCCGCACGTTCCTGAGCGCCATCGCAACTCCCCTCGGGGCGGTCGATGGCACGACGGAAGCATCAGGCGTTCTGCTTACGCTCCACGATCTTACCCGCATGATGCAGGTAGAGACGACGCGAAAGGAGTTCGTGAGTAACGTTTCGCATGAGCTTCGCAACCCGCTGGCATCAATCAAGGCGATGGTAGACACGCTGGAAGACGGCGCGATAGAAGAGCGGAGCGTAGCCGTGGATTTCCTCCGGCGGATTAGCGGTGACGTGGACCGCATGAACGGCATCGTTAATGACCTGCTGGAGCTGTCCCACCTGGAGGGTGGCTTCGCGCCGCTGCACCTGTCGCCTGTTGACCTCCGGCATCTGGTGGAAGAGGTCCTGGAGAAATTTCGGAATTCCTCGGGGGCTGAAGGCCTGGAGTTTCTGGCGGATTTGCCCGACACGCTGTCGACGGTTACCGGCGAAAGCGGGAAGCTTCGCCAGGTGCTGGTGAATTTGGTCGAGAACGCCATCAGGCACACGGCCGAGGGCAAGATCACCATATCGATTTTGGATGAAGGCCGATTCCAAAAGGTCCGGGTCGCCGATACCGGAACGGGGATACCAAGGGAGCATCTACCCCACGTGTTCGAGCGGTTTTACAAGGTGGACCGCTCCAGGAGTGATGGCGGCACCGGGCTTGGCCTGGCCATCGTGAAGCACATTGTGCAGGCCCACGGCGGCGAGGTCGGCGTGGAAAGCGAGGAGGGCGTAGGCAGCACCTTCGAGTTCACGATACCTCGGAGCTAAGATGCATGGCCGGCCCCATGCACAGCCTGAACCAGGCGTCACATCGCACTCCTCCATCAAGGCATTAGTCTGCGTTAATAATCCCTCAATCTTCAGACGTTGGGCATACGTTGCGCCGTTGGTGGAGCCCTGACTCTGGTCGCCGACGGGCCTGTTGTTAATATCACGTTAACAACGCGTTGATTGGCTATTAACGAACGTTGTTTACACTCAAAGGCAATGGTATTGGCAGACGCAATTCGGAGAGCCCAAGACAGCATTTCCGGTCGCATGGGGCGGCTCGCGGTGTTCATTGTCCTCATACTGGCAGCGGGAACGGCCTGCGGCGGGTCCACAGGGCCAGGGACCAGCAACGGCTCCGGAGTAAGCGGCGAGGTGGAGGTGGACGGCTCCAGCACCGTGTTTCCGATAACTGAGGCCGTCGCGGAGGAGTTCCGCAAGGTACACCCGGGTGTTCGGGTCAACGTAGGCGTTTCCGGGACCGGGGGCGGATTCAAACGCTTCATCGAAGGTCGGTTGGATATCAACGACGCATCAAGGCCTATCAAGCCCTCGGAGGCTGAGACTGCTGCCGCGAACGGCGTCGAATACCTGGAGCTGCCTATCGCAATCGATGGACTGTCAGTGATAGTCAGCCCCAAGAACGACTTCGTGGAATGCCTGACGGTGGAGCAGCTAAAGGCAATCTGGGAGCCTGGCAGCTCGGTGAGAACCTGGAACGACATCGACCCGGCCTGGCCCGACAGTAAGCTGCGGCTTTACGGGCCGGGCACAGACTCCGGCACTTTCGATTACTTCACAGAGAAGATAGTGGGTGAGGCGCAGGCCAGCCGACCGGACTACACGGCCAGCGAGGACGACAACGTTCTGGTGCAGGGAATCAGTGGCGACCGAAACGCCCTGGGCTACTTCGGGTATGCATACTACATCGAAAATACCGAGAGGCTGAAACTGGTAGCCGTGGATGGGGGAGACGGTTGTGTGGCGCCATCGGAATCCACGATACAGGACGGCACCTACCAGCCTCTGGCCCGCTCCCTGCTGATATATGTGAACAAGGCCAGCCTGACCAGACCCGAGGTGAGGGCCTTCCTGGAATTCTACATGGAGAATGGGGCCGAATTGGCCACAGAGGTTGGCTACATCGGTCTGTCGGAGCAGGAGTATCAAGACAACATCGCCCTCGTGCGATAGGCCGGTAGGCGCTGGACAGGCAAAGAAACCATGACGTTTGACAGGGATTCCCGACAGGCAGTTTATGATCCTATGACAGAGAATTAGCGCATAAGTATGGAAGGTTCTCTGCCGACAGTGGATGGGCCGGACGCAGCGGTCACCCCGGCTGGTCAAGCCTCACCTGTTTTCAGGCGCAGGCGGCGCACCGCCATCGAGAGTAAGGTCATCAAGTGGGTCTTCTTTGGCTGCGCACTTATTTCCGTCCTTACCACCATCGGGATATTATTCAGTCTCATTTCCCAGGCGATGGGTTTCTTCTTCGAGGTGTCCGTCTGGGAGTTCATATCGGGCACCAGATGGACGCCTATCCTCAAACCTCAGTCCTATGGCGTGCTGCCTCTTGTCGGCGGCACTTTGCTGGTCGCGGCCATCGCGGCGATTGTGGCGCTACCAGTTGGCCTGGCGACGGCAATCTTTCTGGCCGAGTACGCCCCCGGCAAGGTGCGGCGAATCATCAAGCCGACGCTGGAGGTGCTGGCGGGCATACCGACTGTTGTGTACGGCTACTTCGCGTTGACCTTCGTCACGCCAATCTTGCAAAGGGTGTTCCCGGACATGCTGGTGTTCAACGCGCTGAGCGCCGGGCTGGTAATGGGAATCATGATTATTCCAATGGTCTCCTCGCTGAGCGAAGACGCCATGGTGGCGGTACCCCGTTCGCTGAGAAATGCGGCATTCGCACTGGGAGCAACCCGGTTTGAGGTCAGCCTGCGAGTGGTGGTACCGGCGGCACTGTCGGGCATTGTGGCATCCTTCATACTGGCCATCTCCCGGGCCATTGGCGAGACCATGCTGGTCACTATCGCGGCGGGCGCGACTCCCCAGCTCACCGCCAACCCTCTAGAGAGTATCCAGACCATGACGGCATATATAGTGCAGTTGAGTCTGGGTGAGGCCCCGCACGGCTCCCTGGAGTTCAACACAATATTTGCGGTGGGCCTGCTGCTATTCCTCATGACCCTCGTGATGAATCTGCTGGGTTTCTGGGTCGTGCGGCGGTGGAGGATGAAGTATTGATTCTTTTGTATTTCAGGCAGGGCAAAGTTGCCGTGGCCAGGCAACGCGGAGAGAGCTGATGCAGAGGACTTCACAGTTCAACCAGAGGCTGCCGCTTAGAAAGGCCGTGGGCACGGTCCTCTACTTCGTGTTTCTGGCGGCAGTGCTTGTCGGCATCGTCGGGCTTTTGGTGCTGCTCACGCAGATACTCATTCAGGGCGTGCCGTGGCTGAGCTGGCATTTCATATCCGGCTTTCCGTCTCGGCATGCGGAAGAGGCTGGGCTGCTGTCGGCGCTGGCCGGCACCATATGGCTGATGATTTTGACGGCGGCGTTCACTGTGCCGCTTGGCGTAGGCGCGGCCATTTACCTGGAGGAGTATGCCCCCAGGAACTGGGTGACAAACCTCATCGAGATCAATCTTTCCAACCTGGCCGGGGTGCCGTCCATCGTCTATGGTATGCTGGGGTTGGCGGTCTTCGTGCAGTTCCTCAGCCTGGGACGGACGTTGATGGCAGGCGCAATGACGCTGGCCCTTCTGGTGCTCCCCATTGTAATTCTGGCGTCGAGGGAGGCTATTCGTGCGGTGCCGGACTCTCATCGGCAGGCGGCCTTCGCCTTGGGAGCCGACAAGTGGCAGGTCATACGGGGGGTGGTGCTGCCGTCGTCGATGCCGGGGATTCTGACCGGAACGATATTGGCAATGTCCAGGGCCATAGGGGAGGCAGCGCCGGTGCTGGCCATCAGCGCGCTGGTGTACCTGACCTTCGTGCCGACCAGTCCGTTAGACAGGTTTACGGTGTTGCCCATTCAGATATTCAACTGGGTCTCTCGGCCGCAGGACGACTTCCGAGGTCTGGCGGCGGCGGCTATCATCGTGCTGCTTGTTATACTTCTCACGATGAATTCGTTGGCAATCCTGCTCAGAGACCGGTTTCAGGTAAAGGCCGATGACTAACAGCAGTTCGGATTTTGTTCTCACCACCCGGGACCTCTACGTGAGGTACGGAGATTTTCTGGCGCTAAAGGGCATAAACCTGGACATAAAGCGCCATGGAGTCACCGCGCTGATAGGCCCCTCCGGTTGCGGCAAGAGCACGTTGCTCAGGTGCTTTAACCGGATGAACGATCTCATTCAGGACGCCCGTGTAGAGGGCGAGATCATGTTTGAGGGCTACGACCTCTACGCCCCGGGGGTGGACCCCACGGAGATTCGCTCTCGCATCGGCATGGTCTTTCAGCGCCCCAATCCCTTCCCCAAATCGATATACGACAACGTGGCCTTTGGCCTGCGCATCAACGGCTTCACCGGGGTGATGGAAGAGGCTGTGGAGCAATCGCTGAGGCAGGCTGCCCTGTGGGAAGAGGTGAAGGACAGGCTGAATCGCAACGCGCTTACACTGTCCGGAGGCCAGCAGCAAAGGCTGTGCATCGCCCGGGCGTTGGCGGTGCAGCCTGAGGTTATTCTCATGGACGAGCCCGCCTCGTCACTGGACCCTATAGCCACACTGGCCATAGAAGAGTTGATCAGGGAACTGAGCAGCAATTACACAATACTCATAGTCACACACAACATGCAGCAGGCGGCCAGGGTATCGGATGAGACGGCATTCCTCATGGTGGACGACGAACGCGCCGGTTATCTGGTAGAATTCAATGCCACCGGACAGATTTTCACCAACCCCAGCGACGAACGGACCGAGGCCTATATAACCGGCAGATTCAGCTAGTGCGCGGCCACATGCGGACTGCCCCGGCCATCGCTGCATGGTCGTCTCTTAAGGAGCGCTCATCATGCCAAGAACAGATTTCGACAGAGATTTGAGGATGCTGCAGGATGAGCTACTGCTGCAGGGCAGCATGACGGAGAAGGCCATAGCCAAGTCCATAACCGCTTTGAGAAGCCGCAATGCCGAGATTGCTCAGGAGGTTATCGACGAAGACGACATCATCGACCAGAAGCGGTTCGAGATCGAGGAGCGGTGCATCGATCTGATCGCGACGCAGCAGCCGCTGGCCGGCGATCTTCGTATCCTCATTACGGTGCTACACGTGACCGGCGAACTGGAGCGCATGGGTGACTATGCCGAGGGCATCGCGAAGATCAGCCTCATGATGGGCAGCGAGCCTCCCCTGAAACCCCTGATCGACATACCGCGCATGGCCGAGCAGTCGATGGATATGTTGCGGCGTAGCCTGGACGCTTTCGTTAACCGCGACGTGGTGGCCTGTATGGGCATCATGACCGACGATGACGAGATCGACGACCTGTACGAGCAGGTTGTCGAAGACGATGAGAAGCCAACCTAGATAGAGCCCGAACCCCATAGCCATCACGGCGTACGTCCGGCTGACGAGATGGGCGGCGCCGAAGAAGAGGCTGGCGACGAGGAGTCCTCCCCAAGGGCCGAGGGCCGCGCCGGCGGCGCTCTGCACGACGCCGCGAAATAGGGCTTCCTCCCCAACCCCCGCCACTGCCGAAATCACGGCCAACCGCCCGACCGATCCGGCGAGCAACGGTTGCAGCGTGTCCTCCAGCGTATCGAGGAGGCGTACGGCGAACGCGAGTCGACGGTGCGAGGCGAGGATCACAGCCAGCGCCACGGGCAAGACGGCACCGATCCCCCACAGAAACCCGCGACCCTCCAGCTGGATCTGATGCAGCGGTGGATAGCCCATTAGGGAGCCGAGGGCTAGCGCGACTAGAACAACCCCGCTCTCGACGGCGATGGCGGCCCAAAACGGGCTCCTCGGTAATACCGCTCCCAGGGCGCCGAAAGGGCCCGGAGCGCGCGCGGGGCCTCCGAAGGCGCGGGCCACAGCTTTGCGCCGAAACAGCACGAAGACGTAGATGACCGCGTTGACGGCGACCACGGCTATGCCGAGCAGCACCTGCTCTTGGCGGGTTAGCGGTCCAGGGTAAACGATCGGGGCGAGGTAGCGGTCGACGAACCCACCCTCGTAAGCAACACCGC
>JACZVF010000186.1 GCA_022572805.1 Chloroflexota bacterium | reverse complement strand
GCTGGCCAACGTGCCGAACAGGGAAGGCGACCGCATCCGAGTTAAGGCCGTTCTCGATAATTCTGGGTAGAAGTTTCCAGTTCTTAGTACTTAAAAGCGTCTAATCGAGAACCTGCCTAACGACCAGCGACCGTCAAACAACAACTAAAAACTAAAAACTAATTACTAAGGACCATATGACTTCACTAGATATTAAGGGGCTTACAGCACACGCCGCGAGAGAAATGCTGGACCGCAAAGAGGTCTCGTCGGTGGAGCTTACGCAGGCCGTTTTGGAGCGCATCGGGCAGGTCGAGGACAAGGTGAAGGCCTTCGTGAGGGTCACCGAGGCCACGGCGCTGGAGCAGGCGGCCGAGGCGGACGAGCGCATCGCCTCCGGTGACGTGCGGCCCCTTACCGGCGTGCCCATGGTTCTCAAAGACAACATGATCACAAAGGGAATCAACACCACCTGCTCGTCGCGCATGCTGGAAAACTTCGTGCCGCCCTACGACGCCACAGTCACCAGGCGGCTACGCGAAGAGGGCGCGGTGCTTCTGGGCAAGGGCAACCTGGACGAGTTCGCCATGGGTTCCTCCACCGAGAACTCGGCCTTCTACCCGACGCGCAACCCGTGGGACCTTGGCCGGGTGCCCGGCGGCAGCAGCGGTGGCCCGGCGGCTGCGGTGGCCGCGGACGAGTGCATCTACTCGTTGGGCTCCGACACGGGCGGCAGCATCAGACAGCCGGCGTCCCTGTGCGGCGTCGTTGGCATGAAGCCGACCTACGGCGTGGTGAGCAGGTACGGCCTGGTGGCCTTCGCAAGCTCGCTGGACCAGATAGGCCCGCTGACCAAGGACGTGGAGGACGCGGCCATCGTGCTCAACGCCATCGCCGGGCACGACCCCTGTGACTCCACGTCGATTGACTTCGAGGTGCCTGACTACACCCGGGCGCTTACCGGCGACCTTACCGGCACACGTATAGGCGTGCCTAGAGAGTACTTCGTGGATGGCATGGAGCCGGGCGTCGAGTCGGCGACGCGGGACGCCATCAAGGTGCTGGAGGGCCTTGGCGCCACGGTGGAGGAGACCTCGCTGCCCAGCACGCCATACGCGCTGGCGGTGTATTACATCATCGCGCCGTCGGAGGCCTCGGCCAACCTGGCGCGGTACGACGGGGTGAAGTACGGCTTCTCGGTGCAGGACGCCGACAGCATGTGGGACGCGCTGGAGAAGACCCGGCAGTTCGGCTTCGGACCCGAGGTGAAGCGTCGCGTAATGCTGGGGACGTATGCGCTGTCCGCCGGCTACTACGACGCCTACTACCTGAAGGCGCAGCGGGTGCGCACGCTGATAAGGCAGGAGTTCCAGAAGGTCTTCAGTACCTTCGACGCCGTGGTCATGCCTACGTCGCCGTCGGTGGCCTTCAAGCTGGGCGCCAAGATGGCGGACCCGGTCCAGATGTACCTGAACGACATCCTGACAATGCCGGCCAACATCGCAGGGATTCCAGGCATCTCGGTGCCCGGCGGCATTTCCGAAGGTCTTCCCGTTGGCTTCCAAATAATGGGCCCGGCCATGGGCGAGGAGACGGTGCTGCGCATCGCCCATGCCTACGAGCAGGCGACGGATTGGCACAACATGGTGCCGAGTCTCTGACGCCTGCCCTGTCGGTTTACGGGTCAGTTTCGGGGCCAGTCTCCGGATTCGCAGCTAGTCCGCAGCAGTCGAAATCCCTGCGAACCGGGTCTCCAGATCGGCAAGAAGCTGACGCTCGTTGGGCTTAAGCTCCTCCGCAACCCAGTCGATTACCCAGCGCGGGTCCTCGGCCGACTCATCTACAAGCAGGCGCTTGACGAGGTCCAACTGCTGCTGCTCGCTCATCTGGTCGCGCACCAGGGAGCAGACGAAGGCCTCCTCGTTCTCGAAGTGATCGAACTCCAGGATGCGCATGTCCATCACCTTACGGTACAGATGGCGTCTGGTCCGCGTTATCACCTTGTCTCGGCCCATCTCCCGCGTAAGGATTTCCTGAATCTCCTTGGCGCTGTCCACCAGTTCCTCGTGCTGCTGCTCGTCCATTGTGATCATGGCGGCCTTCACGTTGGCTTCCAGGCCCGCCGTGTCGCCCTTGCCCAGGAACTCCACGATGCCGGTGGCGTGTTTCACGAGCTCGACGTGCTCCGTCTCGTTGTCGCGGGCAGGCTGGCTGTTCTTCAGCGGCCCCGTCATGTAATCGTCCTCGGTTGTGGCGTGGTAGACAAGCTGCTTTACCCAGAACTCGAAGCCCTTCTGGAACTCGGTAAGGTCGCCTCCCTTTTCACTGGCGGCTGCCAGCCCCTCAACTCGGAGCGACAGGGCGTGGAAGGCCTTGTGCATGAGAACCATTACATCAATCGGGCTGTCCAACCGGGTGATATCTTCCATCATGGCTCGAGGACTCCTTAGCGCATTTCTTAGCTCTTCTCAACGTGCGGCGGATACTTATGGCGGTCAACTAGGCTGTGACTGGTAGCTCCTGGAACCGTTCCTCCAGAGCGGCCAGCAGCCCCCGTTCTTGTTCGGATAGAGATTCGGAAACCCAATTAATAACCCAGCGGGGATCGTCGGCGGCCTTGTCCAACAGCAATTCCCTGGCGGCAAGAAGCTGCTGCTCGTCGGTAAGACACCTTCGCACCATCGGCAGCACCAGCGTCTCCTCGGTGTCCAGGTGGTCCTCCTGCACGATGCGCAGGGTCATGACCTGGCCAAAGAGGTGCTGCTTGGTTCGGGTGATAACGCTTGTGTTGCCTATGTCCTCGTTCAGCACGGCGAGGACCTCCTCCAGGCCTCCGAGAAGCTCCTCGTGCATCTCGTCTTCGTGGGCAAGCATGGCGCCTTTGACCTTGTCCACCAATCCCAGGGTGGGATCATCCATGGATGGAGCACATGCGGTCAGCGGTCTTGTGACGTACTGGTCCTCCTGGTCGGCGTGGAACATCAGACTGGTCGCCCATTCGTTAAATGCCAGCTTGAATGCCTGCAACGTGCCCCCGTTATCCAACTTATCAACCAGCTTGATCGCCCGGTTCGCCTCATTTCGCAACGCCTTGTGAATCAAGTACATCACGTCGATTGGACTATCAAGCCGTGTGATTTCTCCGCTGGAATCCATGTCTTTTCCCGCCTCCACTTTAAATAGCAATAGCAAAATCCGCGACCCAGATTACATAAAAGACATGTTATGGTCAACGCTATCAGGCATGCTGTGAGGAAGTCGTGAGGATTGACGAAGAACTTCCGTGAAATCGCTGTTTAGTTCGACGTTGCGGTGTGCTCAGGTTTGGCGCGCCTTTGAACCGGCGGTTGGAAAGCTCTGCAATGCCGTCAACGTCGCGGTGAAAATTGCCAAGCTCCAGGGCGGCCTGCTATTGGATGCGGAGCATAGATGACAAGGACGTAGGTAGCGTTTCGGCGCCGGCGCTGCCTGGTCTCTATTCAGGCCTGGCCTACGGGCCGGCGCAGCGTGTGGCTTATCGACTTAGAATGAAACGGGCAGCGATTTCAGCCCCCGAAGAATCGCGCTGGGATTCCACTCCAGGTCGTCGGATTCAAGCCTGAGATTCGGCATCCGCTGCACTACAGCGTTGATTGATATCTGTCCCTCCAGCCTGGCCAGCGCGGCGCCCAGGCAGTAGTGTGTCCCGTGGGCGAACGCCATGTGGCGGTTGTTTGTCCGGGACAAATCAAGCTGGTTCGGGAACTGGAACTCCTCGGGGTCCCGATTGGCCGCCGCGTAGCAGAAAACTATTTCATCGCCTTTCGCGATCTTCTTGCCATCGACTTCGATGTCCTCAATGGCCAGGCGCCCAAGCTTCTGAACGGGGCTGTCGTACCTTAGCAGCTCTTCTGTGGCAGACACTATAAGTGAAGGGTCGTTGCGGAGCATCTCCATTTGGTCGGGAAAATTCAACAGCGCGAGGATGCCGTTGCCGATCAGGTTCGTCGTCGTCTCTTGACCGGCGAACATGAGAAGAACGCAGTTGGCGAACAGTTCCTCCTGGGAGAGCGTGTCTCCAGATTCTTCCGCCTGGACCATCGCGCTGAGGAGGTTGTCCTCGGGTTGACTGCGAAGCCTCTCCACGACCGGCTTGAAGTAGTCTGACAACTCCAAGAAACTCTTTTGACCTATCAGGTACCTTTCGGCCCTGGAGCCCGTGGTCTCGTTTCCGGTCAGCCCGATGGCTATATCGTCCGACCACTTCTTGAACTGTGGTTGGTCTTCCGCGGGCACTCCCAGCATTTCCGCGATGACTATACCTGGCAGCGGATTGGCAAGAGCGGAGATGAGGTCAAATCGTCCATCGTCTTGAACCGCGTCAAGCATTCCGTCGACAAGCTCCTGTATTCTGGCCCTGATGTTGTCGATCATGCGGGGTGTGAATGCCTTATTGACAAGGCCGCGCAATCGCGTGTGCGCTGGAGCGTCCGACATCAGCATCCATGCCGAGACCATGTTTATAAACGGGGCGAACTGCTCTTGCGCTTCCGCCGGCAGGTCGCTGGATATGGCCCTGAATCGGTCCGAAGATACTCGGTCGTCGCGTATCACGCTTGCAACATCTGAATATCGGGTCAGCAGCCAGAAGTTGTTCGCCTCGCTCCAATGAACCGGGTCGTGCGAACGCAGTTGGTCGTAAAGAGGGTAGGGGTTGGAAATGGTTTCGGGATCATTCTGGTCATATTGTATGGAAATCATGCCGGCGTCTCGCTCCGTGGCAGTAGGCACCCACGCCCACTATAGCAACGCGTTGACTTGCCGGTCAACCGCCAATAGAGTTAGGCCGTTCCGGTCGAGGGAGTGGAGGGCGCGATGACGCCTGACGGAGAGCTGAGCATACACATAGAGGACGTGGCGCCGTGGAAGCCGCCTGACGGCCAGCCCGGCCGGGGAATGCTGCTGCGCACAAATCGCGGCGACATCCAGGCGGTGATTCATAACGACAAGAGTAGTAAGACAAGCAAGGCCGTGATCTGGGTGTATGGGGCGCGCGGCGGTTTCGTTGGGCCGGGCAACGGCCTCTACACCGAGCTGGCCGAGGAGATGAAGAGCCAGTTTACCTCCCTTAGACTTGACTATAGATTTCCCAACGATATTCCTGAGTGCGTGATGGACACTCTGGCAGGCGTCTCGTTCCTTAAGGCAACGGACCATTCGGAGATAGTCCTGGTGGGCCACTCCTTCGGCGGCGCGGTGGTCATCTCGGCGGCGCCTCTGAGCGACGAGGTGAAGGCTGTGGTGGCGCTGTCCAGCCAGACCTACGGCGCGTCCAACGCCGGCGCGGTGTCGCCCAGGCCCATGTTGCTGGTGCACGGCTCCGACGACACTCGGCTGCCTCCGCGCTGCTCGGAGCAGATTTACCAGTGGGCCGACGAGCCCAAAGAGCTGCACATCATGCAGGGAGCCGGGCATCGCCTTGACGAGTGCAAAGATGAACTGCGCATCTTGCTGAGGGACTGGATTTTGGGTATTTTCAACTGACCACGGTCTTGTAATCAGGAACTCCCTCGGAAAGTATCAGCCCAAAAAGCACCTGGGAATAGGAACTGCTGCTATCCCCAGGTGCGTGCGGGTCCTGCCGCCGGGGGCTAATGCCTTCAACGGCATCTTCTACTGAACGGTGAAGGCGGAAAACATGCCGTCCGCGTAGTGGCTCTGTTGACC
>JACZVF010000185.1 GCA_022572805.1 Chloroflexota bacterium | reverse complement strand
GGCAACGCCGCTACCTCCAATCCGGTAGTGGGCGTGATGATCAGCCGTTGGTTCGTCCGCCGGCGTGGCCTCGCCACCAGCGCGGCGGTGGCAGGCTCTGCCGCGGGACAACTGGTCATCATTGCCCTATTGGCTTCCTATGTGGCGACCCTGGGCTGGCGGACCTCCTATCAGGTACTTGGCATCGTGAATCTGGCGGTGCTGGTGCCACTGGTTCTGGTGGCAGTCAGGTCCCGGCCTCCGGCAGATACACAGACAGACCTAGACAGGATCCCCGAAGCGGAATCCACCTTGGCCGCCGGCCTGGGTGGGCAGTTCAGGTCCATATTCGCCTCGGGTCAGCTATGGTTGCTGGTGGCCATATACGCGATTTGCGGCTTCCAGGACTTCTTTGTCGTCACCCACGTGGTGGCCTTTGCATTGGACCAGGACCTGGGACCGGTCCTTGCGGGAAACCTCCTGGCTTTGATGGGTCTGGTGGGACTGGCGGGTGTGCTGTCGGCGGGATTGCTGGCCGATGCCTTTGGGGCGTCGCGCCCGACGCTGGTCTGCTTTCTCCTACGCATCGGCATTTTCGCCCTGGTGTTCTTTTATCAGGACACCCCTGCGATCATCGCCTTCGCTTTGCTCTACGGTTTCACCTTCCTTATCACCGCGCCCTTGAACATCGTTTTCGCCGGCAAGATATTCGGGCCCGGCAACCTGGGCACGGTTAGCGGCTTCATCTCCATGGTCCACCAGATGGCCGGAGGGCTGGGAGCTATCGTGGGCGCCATCATCTTCGATATAAGGGGTAGCTACGGGGCCGCCTTCTTGCTGATGCTAGTCCTGGCAGTCGTTGCAACGTTTTTAACCATCTTGATAAAGGAAAGGCCGAGCCGAGCCTGGGCACCGGATTCCCGCATGCCAAGTGGTTGACAAAAAAGGGCCGGCATACTACATTACGGCAGAGACTATTTGCCAAAAACGTATCTGGATACTATAAATGTCCCGCCAGGAGGAGGAGGAATTTAATGGACTTCGCATACACCTACACCAAGGAGCAAGAGGAGTTCAGGCAGGAAGTGCGGACCTGGCTGGAGGAAAACATCCCTGAGAATATGAAGGCGCCGGTGGACCGGCTGGACCTCAGCGAAGAGCATTACACCTTCTGGCGAGCGATGCACCAGGTCCTGGCGGAGAAGGGCTGGCTCTACCCCACCTATCCTAAAGAGTACGGTGGCGGCGGCCTCAGCGGAGAGCATGAGACTATAATCACCGAGGAGTTTGAGCGGGCCAAGGTAGTAGGGGATTTCACCCAGAGCTTCATCTATCCCACTCTGCTGGTGTGGGCCACGGAGGAGCAGAAGCAGATGTTCCTCAAACCCATACTTAAGGCGGAGAAGGTGGCCTTTCAAAGCTTCACGGAACCCAATGCGGGCTCCGACCTGGCCTCCCTGCAGAGCCGGGCAGTGCGGGACGGAGACGATTGGATCATCACCGGGCAGAAGACATTCATCAGCGGACACGGCGATGTCGATTATCTGTTCGGCCCCATAGTCACCGACCCTGACGCTCCCCGGCACCGGAACCTGGGCTACTTCATGATTCCATGCCCCTCGGAGGGTCTGGAGTTGCAGCGCTTGAACCTGCTCACCGGGCACGACCAGAGCTTCATCTTCATGGACAACGTCCGGGTGCCCGGAGACCACCTCATCGGTGGCGAGACCGAGGGTTGGCAGGTGGCCCAGACCACCCTGGAGATTGAGCACGGCGGCCGGGGCGCCGCCTTCCCCAGGGACGAGGCGATGGACAACCTGCTAGATTATGTTAAAAATACCAAGCGCAATGGCGAAAAATTGGGAGACGATCCCCTTATCCAGCAGGACGCCATGGCGGCCTACATAGACTCCCACATCCATACCCTCCTGTCCTGGCGGAACTACTGGATGTACCAGGCCCGTGAGGAGATGACCTACGAGGGCTCCCAACAAGCCATGTACCGCAAGGTCTACCGCATGACGAACGCGGATAGGGCCAGGAACATCATGGGCATGTACTCCATGTTGGGAGTGGATGAACCCAGGGCCCCGTTCGAAGGCCAGCCCGAGGTCTACCAGCGCAGCAGCCTTACCGGCGCTCATCCGGGCGGCACCATCGAGATTCAGAAGGTCATCATCGCCCGGAGAATCGGCATCAGCCGCACCCGAGAGCGCGCAGCCGCAACTCCGTCCACGGCAGGCGTCAGCGGCGTCTAGCCTCCGGCATCGGGACAAGAACTGAAATCACAACAGGGCCTTCTATCGCAGGAGGCCCTGTTTTTGTGTGGGGAGGTGTCAGGTTTTCAGGTAATTTAGCAATGGAACGAGTCAGTGCAATAGTCTGATATCGATTACCTAAAATATTGTCCGCACTGTAAAATGGGTGTGCGAGGAATCCTTCAACACACCAGGATAACCCTGATACCTGAAACCCTGAGACCTGACATCCTCTCCGAAGGAGAACCCATGGACTTCAACACGAACTACACGCCGGATCAGCAGGCATTCCGAATCGTCATCAGCGGTTGGCTGGATGAGCACGCTCCCAAGGACTTGAAGTTCCCAGCGGACGGCTCTCCTCTGGACGCCGAAAACCAGGCCAAGGTCAAGGAGTTTCGCCTCAAGATGGGCGAAAAGGGCTGGCTGGCCCCATCGTGGCCCCGCGAGATTGGAGGCGGCGGCCTCAGCGCCGCCTTCGACGTGGTGTTGATGGAGGAGATGCGACGATTCGATTTTCCCACCATGGGCGACAACACCCGCTGGATTCCCGCCATGATGGTCTGGGGGACTGATGAGCAGAAGAAACGCTTCATAACCCCGTCGCTGCGCGGCGAGACCATAACCTGGCAGACGTTCAACGAACCGGACTCCGGCTCCGACTTCGCAACTGTCCACACGATGGCAGTCCCGGAGGAAGGCGGATACCGCATCACCGGCACGAAAGCGTTCATCACCGGACGCTTCGATCCCAACTACCTTGTGACCCTGGCCGTCACCGATCCTGACCGCCCTCGGCGTTACAACCTCGGAGTGTTCATGGTGGATGCCAACCTGCCGGGAATCGAAATCAAGACGATGCGTATGCTGATGGGCAGTGAGCGTCGGGTGTATTTTGACAATGTTTTCGTGCCTGACGACTGCCTCATCGGGCCGCCCTTCCAGGGCTGGGAGATCGCCTACTCCATCATCGAGGCCGAGCGCGGAGGCGCGGCCTTCCGCCTCAGCGAAGACGGAACCATCGAGAGTATCTACACCTTCCTGAAAGACCAGCGCTCAGAGCAACCCTAGTGGATTTTTCGTACCAGTACACCGAGGAGCAGCAAGAGTTCCGCCGAGAGGTCTCAGATCGGCTGAAGCGAATCGTCCCAGATGACGTTTCCATACTCGATACCCCTTCAACCGCTGGCTTCGAGACGATACAACAGATACGAAAAATGCTGGGCGCGAACGGTTGGCTGGCCGCCGCCGACTCTCAGGAGACGAGGGGCGCGGGGCTGACGGCAGACCACAACGTGGTCATACTGGAGGAACTGAACCGGCTGGGCCTGCTATTCCTTCTGGAGGATGAGACAGCGACTCTGCGCTCCGCCGTCCTCCAGTGGGGCGACGAGAGCCAGAACATCGAATTGGTCCGACCTATCGCTCAGGGAGAGGTTGCAGCCTGGAAGCAGAAGATGTCACCGTCATATAGAGCGGTGGTCATCCGAACACCTGTGCGGTGGCGTGCATTATTGCCGCCATCAATGCAACTAATGCTGCAGCGGCAAGCCACTTGAATCCTTGCAGCTCTTTGTGAATGCGAACCCACTGATTCTCTCTAAGCTGGGCTATGCCGATGATTGCGAAACCCACAAGTGCCAGAGCTGTCGCCAACCATGTGAAAGTGAATAGGATACTTGCCCAGTTGTCCCTGCGGCCCCAAATTCGCGAACTCGGCGTAACTTATGTAAGCCCTTGCTCCAGACAGAAACCTGGTATGTCCTCGTTTCCTCGCCGACTTGCTGGTTATGACGACGTTACGCGTAAGGTTGGCCACTTCGGCAGCTGTAGTCCCTGACCCGCTATGCCAGTGTTTGAGTGGTCTCTCAAGCGTTATCAGACGGCCTCTGACGGTCTCCACAATGGTCTGCTCGGCATCCTGCGGTCGCAAAGACGTGGACGCAATGGCCAATCGGTCCCCCGCGCGCCAGCCGGTGGAATCCCGGGTTGTGATAACCCGTGACCCGGGTTCAGCGTCTGTGGCAAGGTCTGTGTACACAAACCGCAGAGGACTTCCATGGATGCGCATCTCACCCATTACCTCAATGCTGTTTTCGCCATCTTTGGCGTTGACAATTCTTATCGTGGCTGTCACCGCTAACGGCATTGGCTTCCAGGCGCTCGAGCTGGGCGTCGGTGTGAATGTCGAGCCCGCGACCGCGCAGCTCGCTTTCCAGCAGCCGGGCGGCGGTGAGGTCGAGCTGACGGTTCATCAGGCGGTCTTCACGCTGCAGCAGGCTCACCTGCATGCCGCGTTTGCGTAAGCCTTCTGCCGCTTCCAGGCCGAGCAGGCCGCCGCCGGTGGGCGCGCGGCGCAGGCATCGAGGGCGACCGCATCGCGGCTGCGTCGTTCCTGACGTCCGGCTGCCCCGCATCCATCGCCACCTCCTCGGTCGCCACCGAACTCATCGTCGGGCTCTCGCTCGACGACGCCGCGGCGCTCCCCCGCGATGCCTACGCCGAGGCCGTCGGCGGGCTGCCGAAGTCGAAGCTCCACTGCTCGGTGCTCGCCGCCACGGCCGTCCGACAGGCCATCGCGTCCTGGCGAGAGCGCGACCCAGCGCACGACACAGAACGTGACACAGAACGTGACACAGCAGACTGCGTCAGTCGGGCAGCACACGCCCGCAAGACAGAGGAAGGTGCAGCGTGACCGTCGCCGCGATTCTGCTGGCCGCCGGTGCATCGCAACGGATGGGCACGCCCAAGGCCCTCCTGCCATGGGGCGACCGCACGCTGCTGGTGTGGGAGCTCGATGAGCTGCTGCGCTCCAGCGTCGACGACATCGTGCTCGTGACTGGAGCGCACGCGGACGTCATCCGCCGTTCGCTGGGCGATGGCGCCCGCTTCTGCGTCTTCAACCCGCGCTGGGCGCAGGGCCGAGCCGGCTCGCTCGCCGCCGGTGCCCACGCCCTCCGCATGCGCGAGGGGCCGCCTCCAGCCGCGATCCTCGTGCAGTCGGTCGACCAGCCGACCCGGCACGACATCATCGACCGCGTCCTCGACGAACTGCGCGATTCCGACGCACAGATCGTGCAGCCCACCTACAACGGGCGGGCCGGGCACCCGGTCGCCCTCGCGGGCTCGCTGCTCGAAGAGCTCTCGGAGGTCCGCGAAGACACACTCGGCCTGCGCGCGATCGTGGAGCGGCACCCGCCACGGCTGCTGCCCATGGACGACGAGCCCGTCGTGCAGCTCATCCTGAACACGCCCGACACGCTGGACCATGGCCGCCGTCTGCTGGGCGTCGCGGGCGACTGAGGCGGCGCCGGGCCCGTGAGCGAGCTGCGCCTCGACTGCCTCGGCTCCGGGCACGCCTTCTCCCACGGCCGCTACTGGAGCGGCTACCTGCTCGCTGGCCGCATCCTGCTCGACTGCCCGCCGCAGACGCTGCCGCACCTCTACCGACTCGGCGTCCCCACGCACG
>JACZVF010000184.1 GCA_022572805.1 Chloroflexota bacterium | reverse complement strand
GCCTTGGGCTGGACTCTTATCTTCATCTGCATGGCTTTGTGCTCATTCGGCGATTGCCCTGGGGGAAGTGGAGGGCCTCACATTAAGCATGAGGCATGGATTCCTCGTTCCACCGCGGCGGACTCCTGGGAATGACCCTTACACCTCGTAGGTTCCTCGTCCGGCTTCTGCGGGACGCATTCAATGGATGTAGATTCCTCGTCGTGCCTCCTCTCCGAGGATTCGGAGTCCGAACTGGTACACAATAAAGTGTCGGACGGAATGACACCGAAAGGCGACAAAATCTTTGTTGGCTCCTCACAGGAAATAAGTTTGTGTAAGATGTCATTCCGAGCGGAACGAGGAATCTCATACGCAATGGCTTTGAATGAGTTCCCCTCATCGCAAGGCCGCTCTGTCAGGGCTTGGCCCTTCAATGGCACGGAGTCGCACCTACGCGTGGGCCAGCGCGCCGCCGTCCATGAAGACCATCTGCCCGGTCACGAAGTCGCAGGCGTCGGAGGCCAGGTACACCAGCAGGCCCGCCATGTCACGGGGGTGTCCCTTGCGTCGCGACGGCAGGTAACGCACAAGCAGCTCCCGCTGGGACTCCTCGTTCGGCTCCTCTGTGCTGAACCAGCCCGCGCCGATTCCGTTAACGCGGATGCCTTCTCTCGACCACTCCAACGCCAGTGCCATTGTGAGCTGCTGTATGGCGCCCTGGGCGGCGCAGGCGGCCACCGAATTCCAGAGACCACGAACGGCAAGCCCTGAGCCGATGTTCACGATGTGGCCACTGCCTCGCGCCAGCATTCGCCTGCCCACGGCCTGGCAGCAGAGGAACGTGGACTTGACGTTGAAGTCCATAAGCGTTTGCCACTCATCTTCGGTCACCTCCACGAAAGGCTTGCCGAAGTCGGCGTGGGCGTTGTTCACCAGAATGTCGATCTTGCCCATGTCGGACTCCACCTGCGCCGCCATGGCCTCGACCTGCGCTGCGTTGGTGGGGTCCGTGGGTACGAGGAGGGCCTTTCGACCGTGGGCCTCGACGGCCTTGGCGGCCTCCGCCATATCGGAGTTGTCCTTGCCCGCGATGGCCACGTCTGCGCCGGCCTCCGCCAGCGCGGATGCGAGCGTCGGTGTCCAGCCCCTGCGGTCGGCGGTGATGATGGCGACCTTTCCGGTCAGGTCCCATTCCTGTGGAATCGGCATCTTTTTCTCTCCGATTTGGTAATTAGTTTTTAGTAGTTAATTATTGGTCCTGGGTAAATCCGTTAACTAAGAACAAAAAAACTAAGAACCAAGAACTAATAGCTAAACTTCCAACGGTATCTCTGGGGCGTAGCCGGTAGGCGCGAATCCGCCCGCCAGACCCCCGCCGTCGATGACGAAGACCTCGCCGTTCATGTAGTCCGACGATTCCGAGGCCAGGAATACCGCCAGGGGCCCCATCTCGTGGGGGTAGCCCACGCGGCCGATGGGGATGAACTCTCCGCGCGGCAAGGTGTCGTTGGACGCCGCCGTGCCCTCGGTGGGTATGTAACCTGGCGCAATGCAGGTGCAGATAATGCCGTACCGGCTCATGCTGGTGGTGATGGTCCGGGTAAGCTGGACCACGCCTCCCTTGCCACAGGCATACATGTAATTATCCCGGCCTCCTCGAAAGCCGAAGCCCGAGGCCACGTTTACTATCTTGCCGCCGCCGCGCTCGATCATGTGCTGGGCGATTGCGCGGCAACAGTAGAACGCGCCGGTGAGGTTGGTATCGATGCCAAGATGCCAGTCCTCGTCGGATACCTCCCATATGGGGATCGAACCCTGGCCTCGGACGATGCCCGCGTTGTTAAACAGCACGTCCACCTTGCCGAACTCGGCCAGAGTCTTGTCGAACAGGTTTCGCACCTGAGAGGAGTCGGTCACGTCGGTGGAGACGGCGATGGCCTTGCGGCCTTCGGCTTTCACCAGGTCCGCCGTTTCGTCGATGGGGCCTTGCCGACGGGAGGCGATGACAAGGTCTGCCCCGGCCCGCGCCATGGCGACGGCCATCTCTCTGCCCAGGCCAGTGCCGCCGCCGGTGATAACTACGGTCTTGCCATCGAGGCTAAGCTTTTCCAGCATATTTCGTCCTCCCGTTGCTTCTGTACGCTATTAGGTAGACGGCACCATCGCCGCCGGGCGTTCCTCTGCAATTTCGACAGGCTTGGGCTTCATACTTGGGATGTGACCTCTCCCGCAGTGGCCGTAAAGGTGGAGCCGTCGGCCAATCGGAGTATCAGGTTGCCCTGCTCGTCTACTGCCTCCGCGCGGCCCTCGACGACCGTTTCATGCCAGGCCAGGCGAACCGATTTTCCCAGCGTATCCAACTGGCTCTCCCACACGCGCACAAGCGACTCGCCTCTACGGACCGAGGCGTAAAGCTCATCGAAGTGCCCCAGCAGGCGTAGCAAGACCTGCGTTCGGTTGTGCATCCGAGAGGTCTCCCTGTAAAGGCTGGTCGAGATGCCGGCGATCTCTTCGTATTTTGACGGGTCGAAGTTTACGTTCAGCCCGATGCCTACAACTGCGTGGTTTACAGTGGTCTCCTCGATTGCGGTCTCGATTAGTATGCCCGAGATTTTAAGGCCACCTACGCGCACGTCGTTGGGCCACTTTATTGTGGCGGATAGCCCGGCCACCTCGGCGACGGTCCTGGCCACGGCCAACGTCGCCGCCATGTTCATGAACGGGAGTTGTGCCGGTGTCGGCCTTAGCAGCACCGAGAATGACAGGTTTTGGCCGCGCGGTGATATCCAAGCCCGGTTGAATCGACCACGGCCTGCCGTCTGCTCCTCGGCGATGACCACGGTGCCCTCGTCGGAGCCCGCTTCCGCCAGCCGCCTGGTCTCGTCCATGGTGGAGCCCAGGGTGTCGTGGTAGTGGATGCGGTGGCCGATAACACTGCCTGATAGCGCCTGTTCCAATAAAGCTATGTCCAGGTCTGAAGATGTCATGCTGTCCAAAAGCCTTAGTTTTCCTGATGACTCTCGTTTTTCAGCGGGTCCTATTCTGACGTCAGCTCGTCCAGCTTCTCCTTGGAAATGCGGACCTCAACGTTGCCGGCCCGCTCCTCTTGCAGCAGCATGGCCGAGCGGGAGTCGCGGTTGCCCCAGCCCCGGTTAAGGGCCGACGTCATCTCAGCAAATGCGATATTCGCGACGCTCATGGGTACTCCGAACTCCCGTCCCAACTCCAGCGCCAGACCTACGTCCTTGTGGGCCAGGTTCAGTGCGAATTTGGGTGGGTCGAATATGCCCTGAAGGTAGGTATCCGGCAACGAGTTGCGGAGGGTCCTGCCCCTGCCGACGCTGCCGTTCAATATTGCCTCCATCAAGTTCTTGGGGTCCACGCCCGCTTTCACCCCCAGGGTCAGGCACTCGGCGATAACGGTCTGCAGGCCGTAGCCGATGGTGTTGTGCATCAGCTTGCATATGCTTCCGGCCCCGATACCGCCGGCGTAGGTGGGCTTGTCTCCTATGGCATCCAGCAGCGGTTTGCAGCGGTCGAATATTGCCCGGTCACCGCCGACCATGACAGCCAGGCGCCCGGTGTCGGCACCTATCGGTCCGCCGCTGACCGGAGCGTCCAGGACATGCACTCCCTTCTCCGCAAAGATGGGGGCTATGCGCCGTATGAGCGATGGGGAGCTGGTGCTGAGGTCGATGTACACGGTATCGGGGCGCATGCCTTCCAGCACTCCGCGCTCTCCCAACGCAACAGCCTCCACCTCTCGTGGACCGGGTAGCGAGGTGAACACCACGTCACACGAAACTGCCAACTCAGCGGGCGTATCGGCCCACTCGGCCCCGTTTTCCAGGAGGGATGTCGCCGCCGTCTGGTCCAGGTCGTGCACTGTGAGGTGGTAACCGGCCTTCAGTATGTTTGCGGACATGCCGCCGCCCATGTTTCCCAGTCCGATGAATCCTACCTTAACGTCTTCCGGCATTTATCTCGTCTCCTTTTACAACCAGCCATGTCACGGTCTGGGTTCAGGCTCGAACATCATGGTTGCGGTGGCAGCTTTATTGGAAACGGCACGTCGGGGTAGCGGTCCAGCACCCGCCTCCACGCCTCATGCCCGATGCGCTCCGCCTGACGGACCACTTCGTCCTCGTCGATAGTGAGGACCTTGGAGTCGCGCATAAGCCACCGACCGTCGGCCATGACATCGGTGATGTCCGCCGGCTGGCCCTGGTGTACGAACGCCGATGCGATGCGCAGAGTCGGCACCAGGTGAGGCCGCTGCGTGTCCACCATGAACAGGTCGGCCTTCTTGCCCGCCTCCAGGGTGCCCACAGCGTCCGCCATGCCCAGGGCTTTAGCGCCGCCGAGTGTTGCCCACTCCAGCACGTCTTCCGGTGTGGGCCACATCTCGTCGTTGCGGCGCACCCGCTCCAGAAAGAGTCCGGTCCGCATTACCTCCACCATGTCCTCGGCCATGTTGTCCGTGCCCATGCCCATGGCGCACCCGGCGGCCAGCAGCTCCCTTGCGGGTGCGGCGGCCCCCCGGCGGGCGGCGATGGCGGCGTTGTTGGAGATTGCGGTGCCCGTCTGGCCCAGCAGCGCAACCTCCGACGGGTCCAGGTAGCGTCCGTGGGCGACGACCAGGCGCGGCCCCAGGAAGTCGTTGGCGAACAGGTACTGGGTCGGCTTCACGCCCCGAGTGCGCATTACCGCCTCGACCTCCAGATGGCTTTGGGACAGGTGTATGGTGTAGCCGATGTCGTAGTGCTCCGCCATGGCCCGCGCACGCCTCAACAGGTCCGGCGAACAGTTCTCCGGAGCGTGGGGCGCCATGAAACATGAAACCCGGCCGTTCTCTTTTCCGTGCCAAGCGCCGATCAAGTCGGCGGAGCGTTGAAGGCCCTGGTCGAGGCGGTCCGGCAAAAACTGGAAGGCGCCTTCCCGCATCTTGGCTTCGTCCACGTCGTTGAAATTGTGGGCCAGCACCAGTCGCAACCCCGTCTTAGCCAGGGTTTCGGCGTGTCCCGCGACCCCGGCCTGGATTTCCAGCAAGCAGGTGGTGCCGCTACGAATAGCTTCCAACGCGCCCAAGGTTGCCATTACCTGCCGCTCCTCTTCGGTTAGCAGGGCCCGGGCCGCCACGGGAAAACGCAGCGTAGTGGGGAACCCGAAATCCTCCAGAATACCCCGGTCTGCGGTGGCCAGGAGATGCGTGTGGCAGTTGATCAGGCCGGGGAACACCGCCTTTCCGGCGCCGTCCACCCGCTCGGCAACCGGATGGGCCGCCGACACTTCCCCGGTGGGTCCAATCGCCACGATTCTGTCGCCGTCGACGGCTATGGCGGAGCCGTGGAGTACCGTCCTTCCCGGATCGCCGGTAACGATGGTCGCGTTTTGGATGATGGTGGTCATGAACCCCTCACTGTCGGTGCTTTGGGAATGGGAGCATCATAACAATCTAGTAGGGCGGTTGCCACCGGTGCGCTCTTCACCCGAGTTGTATTCTCCCCCGTGACGGGTACAATGTGCTGGTTAGCCAGCCATGTATAGCATCCTGCGCTTAAAAGGAGGGCTTCATGCCTGAAATAGAACGGAAGCTGAACGAGATGGGATACGAGTTGCCACCGCCACGGACCACTCTGGCGGGCAACTTTGTGCCGGCGGTACGCACGGGAAACCTGGTCTACCTGTCGGGTCACGGGCCCGCCTTGCCCGAGGGCGGCTTTTCGCACGTGGGGAAGGTGGGACAGGACCTGTCGATCGACG
>JACZVF010000025.1 GCA_022572805.1 Chloroflexota bacterium | reverse complement strand
CCACATGCCGGATACGGCATCAGCAATCTCCCTGCGGAGACCCTGAAAGTCTGCGTTGGCGAAAAGCGGAATCTCGAACCTCATGCCGTTACCCCTGCGGGGCAAGCCGGCCTCGTCCAACATCCTTTCGGCAGCCGCCGGGTCGAACTCGTACTCCCACTTGCTCTGCCATTCGGGGGCAGTGGTGCTGAACACCTGGATGTGAGCGGGGGAACCCAGACCGTTTAGGAACACTTCGTTGATAAGGTCCCTGTCAATGGCCCTGGCCAGAGCGTTACGCACCAATTTAGCTTGCTTCAGGTCATCGGGGTCCGCCGGGTTACCTACCCACGGGACGTTCCGCATATACACAGCTGTAGTATCGAGGGGTTCGCCGGTTATGATGTGAGTGGTCTCCCACAGGTTGCCGGAGAAAACAACTGAATTTATCAACTGCAGTCCCGTTTGCCCTGTCGCGAACCCTCCCTTGATTAATGAGGGGAGGTTTGTCAGGGAGACCGGAGCGGCATCTATTTCGCCCGTCTCCAGCAAAGCTATCTTGGTAGCCTCTTCCGATACTTCGCGGATCGTGATCAGATCGGGCTGTGGATTGATCCTCCAGTGGTCGTATGGGACGGACTCTATGACCCCAACGTCATCCTGCTTCCATTCGCGGATCTGGTAGGGACCGGTAGTTATGATCGGGTTATCGCGCATCCAGTCGTCGCCATTCGCGTCCCGGACAGCAACGCTCTGCACGGAGAATGCCTGGCCTGCGTCGTTCATCAGGTTGGCATTCCATCGGGGGTCGAAAAGCGGCTCACCATCGATTGAATTGAACGTGAAGCCAACGGTTGTGTCGTCTATCACGACGAACGGATTAGAGCCGAACATGGCGGCGAAGTCCCCTGCCTGCCAGTGGATGCTCCGGGGGTTTAAGTTAGGGTTGCCATCATTAAGGGTGTAGGCGATGTCGGCCGCCGTCATCGGGCCCCAGCTCTTGCCTCCGGCCCATGCCAGACCCTCGCCATGGAAAATGACGTCGTCGCGAATGGTCAAAGTTCCACCGCTCAGGTCGCTCTCCAATGTGAAGCCGGTCGCCAACATGGGCGCCGTTCCATCCCCTTCGACGGACATGAAGGTTGATTCGCCAATTCCCCAGTGGTGGAATTCGTCAGCCAACTGGGAGCTTCCGAGGCCAACTCCCGGGAATACGTCAGTTACCGCGAAGACCAGGTTCCCCCTGGGATTCTTGGACTGAGGCTGGTCGATTGTTACACGGGAAGGTGCCGCGGCCGCGGCCTCTTGTATCGGGACTGTTATTTCGATCGCGTCGACGGCTGCCGTCACAATCTCCTGAACTTGAGCTGCGGTCAGGGGTTCCGGCGCGTTTCGGGCGGCATCGGCAATTGCGCCGGATACGACGGACTGCATGTCACTTGCTGTGACACCGCCACTAGACGCTGCTTTCACCGCAGCGCTGACCATTGCGCTAATCTCGGAGGCGCTGGTGCCTTCAGGCACCGCACCCTCTACCGCCTGCTGGACCAAAGCTTGAATCTCGGCGGCGCTGGGACCTGTCGGAGCGGACTGCGCCGCTTCCTGAAGCGCGGACCGGAGTTCCTCCGCAGTCAGTCCGGATGGTGCAGGGGCCGCCACCGGACTGCTGCTACAAGCCGCCACGGCCAACGCAGCTATCGCCATTAATGGCAGAAGCCAAATTGCCTTCATTCCCGGTAATTTGTTCACGACCTTACCTCCTGTCAATTCTTGCTGAGTGCGTTTGCCACCAGCCGCAGTTCGTTCCCAGATTTTCCGATGCGGGAGAAAGCGCCTTGTGCCAGACCGCTTTTCCTCAAAAATCAATCGACCCGTTCACCCGATGCCATGCAAGGCGCGATTCATCGTTCATACTCTGCCGCTTGCCGGCGATGGCACTAAAGAACGGCAGGTATATTAGCCTAGCGTTCGGCCACAGTCAAGGCTAAATGGCTAAAGCCATGAAATCTCCCTGACGCCATTCTGCGTGAAGGACTCTAACAGGCGGCAAGCTCGCTTGTACGGAGTACTTTCCTGATGTAAAATACAGCGGCTGATAAGCATTTGTCCTAGCCCTTTTACGATGGGGTGGGGCAGACGGATTCCTAAAGTAAGGAGATTGGGGCATGCCGGAGGGTGACGTTGGTCTAATGGCCCATTTGATGCGCCGGGCGGGGTTTGGCGCGACGAGAGCAGAGTTGGAACAGTTGGCCTCAAAGGGCTACGAGGCCGTAGTCGAAGACCTCCTGGACCCCGCTGCGTTCGCAGATATCGATGAGGATGTCTGGAAGCGTTACAACATGGAGTTGAGCTACAATGACTCGCTTCCTATACACATGGGTCGTTGGCTATATAGGATGATAAACACCGAGAAGCCATTGGAAGAAAAAATGACCCTCTTCTGGCATCACGTGTTCGCCACGGGATGGTACAAGAGCGAGCATACGCCAAGCATGATCCAGCAGATTGAGACCTTCCGCGAGACCGGGATGTCGGACATGACCACCATACTGGTGGCATTGGCCAAAGACCCGGCGATGAACTACTGGCTGGACAACTGCGAAAACCATAAAGACGAGCCAAATGAGAACTGGGGCCGCGAGCTACTGGAGTTGTTCTCCATGGGCGTAGGTCATTACACCGAGAACGATATCAAAAACGCCGCCCGCGCCTTCACCGGCTGGACTTTCGAGCAGCCGATACCTCTTTACCCCTTTGGCAGCTACGAATCAGATTTCAGGTACGTTGCTGAGGACCACGACGAAAGCGAAAAGACCTTCCTGGGGGAGACGGGTAATTTCGACGGCGAGGACATCATCGCCATCGTTGCGAAACAGAAGGCGACGGCCCGTTTCATCGCCAGACACATGTACAACTTCTTTGTCGCCGACGAGCCTCAAGTGCCTGCATGGGAGTTGGAGCCGCCCAACGATCCGGCTGCAGTGGATACGTTGGTGGACGCATATTTCGAGAAGGACGGCGACATCAAGCACATTCTACGAACGCTGTTCAACTCCGACTTCTTCAAAGCCGCCCGGTTCAAGAAGATAAAAAGCCCTGCGGAGCTGGTGGCCGGCACTATTAAGATTGTAGGCACCTACCGCTTCCCGGAGCCCAACGAGGACGTCGTAGCCCTGGGCGGCACCACAACCGTTATGGGACAGCAGCTCATGAATCCGCCCACCGTGGAGGGCTGGCACACCGGGCATGAGTGGATTGACGGCGGCACGCTGAATGAACGGATCAACTTTGCCGTGAACCAGTTCAACGACCTGAGCAAGCCAGGCATTCAGGACATCATTAACCGCCTGGGCCAGAGGTCCGGCAAGCTCACACCAGATAAGCTTGTCGACGGCTGCCTGGACCTTGTGGGGCCGGTAGAGGTAAGCGAGACCTCCAGGGATGCGCTTCTGCGCTACGCCAATGCGGCCGGCGACATTCGATTCGATAGCGATAGGGCCCGCGAGGAGAGTGCCGTCCATGTGGGGCGAATGTTACAGCTGATTGTTTCGACCAAGGAATACCAGTTCGCCTAGCATGGTAAGGCGCCATGCATAGCCACGTTAACAGAGAGGAGTAATTAAATATGGCAAAGAATGGAAAAGACCCCGTACTGGTCATCCTTCAGATGTCCGGTGGCAACGACTTCATGCACACACTGATCCCCTACACTAGCTCCACGTACTACGACAACCGCAAGCTGGTGCGAATCGAGCAGGAAGACGTTCTGCAGATCAACGACGAGCTTGGCTTCAATCCCAACTTCGCCCCCATGAAAGAGATGTACGATGAGGGCATGGTCGGTATCGTGCAGGGTATCGGCTACCCAAACTCCAATCGTTCCCATTTCCGGGGCATGGATATCTGGCACACGTGCGAACCGGACAAGGTGGTGACCGAGGGTTGGGTAGGCAAGGCCCTCAAGGAGTTGGACCCCAACGGCGAGGACGAGCTAACCGGCATCAACTTCGGCATCGGCCTACCCAGGGCAATGGCCGTGCCCGGTGTTCCGGTGACCTCGGTTAACGACCTGGATACCTACGGCCTCCTTACGGGCATCTCGGAGCAGGACCAGCGGGACCAGGCGCTACAGATATTCAAGGAGATGTACGGACCGGCCATCGGTACAGGCCCCGTGATGGAATACCTGTCCCGGACAGGCATCGACGTCCTTCGGGGCGCGGACCGCCTGAAGGCAGCCCCGGCGCAGTACTCCTCCGACGTCGAGTACGCCGACAACGGAATCGCCAAGAGCCTGAGAGACATAGCAAAGGTCCACACCGCCGGCCTGGGCACGCGCATCTTCTACACCAGCCACGGCGGCTACGATACCCATGCCAACGAGAACCCTGCGCATCCCAAGCTATTGCAGGACATCTCCGGCGCGATTCGGGACTTCTTCGACGACCTGAAGGCGCACGACGCGGCGGATAACGTGGTGATGCTGGTGTTCACCGAGTTCGGCCGAAGAATCAGGGACAACGGCTCCGGCACAGACCACGGCTCAGGCGGAGGGGCGTACATCATCGGAGAGCCGGTTGCGGGCGGTCTGTACTCCGAGTACCCGTCCTTGAAATCCGAGGACTGGGCAAAGGGCGAAGACCTGGAGCACACCATCGATTTCAGGGGCATCTACGGCACCATGCTTGAGCAGTGGATGGGCATAGAGGCGTCGCCAATCGTCGGCGGTAACTACGAGCAGATCAAGCCTTTCAAGTAAGTGCCCAACTGTCCGCAAAGCGTCAGCTAACTGCGTCTAACGAGGAGAATCTATGGCGAGGCCATATGCGCTTTTGAGATCAGGCTTCCCTTATCACAGGACCATGGGACAGCGGCGGGTAACCTCCAACGCAGTAGACATTGCATTCGGCAAGGAAGACCGTGTCTACGTCCTCTGCAGGGGTGGCCTGGGCCTCGAAATCCGGATAATAAACTGGGATGACGACAATCTGGGCACCATCGGCGCGGGCACTCTCCATTGGCCCTCCGCCCTGCTGTGCGACTCCGAAGAAAACCTCTACGTCAGCGATGAGGCCAAGAACAAGGTATTCGTGTTCAGCAAAAATGGTGAATTGACGGCGGACTGGGGTGTAATGGGGAGCGGACAGGGCGAGTTTAACCGGCCATCCGGCATGTCCTTCGACGCTGATGAGAACATCGTCCTGTCGGACGTTTTAAACTCCCGTGTGCAAAGGTACACTAAGGACGGCAAGTTCCTGAGCCAGTTCGGTGAAGATGGCGAAGGCGAAGGCCAGTTCCGAATGCCCTGGGGCACAACCGTGGACGATGAGGGAAACGTCTACGTGGCCGACTGGCGCAACGATAGAGTGCAGAAGTTCACCGCGGATGGACAGTTCCTCATGAAGATCGGCTCCTCCGGCACCGGCAAAGGCGAGTTCAATCGGCCGACAGGTGTCGCGGTGGACGGGGACGGGGACATTTACGTGTCCGACTGGGGCAACGACCGGGTTCAGTTATTTGACTACGCCGGCCGATTCGTCGAGACGTTCATTGGCGACGCCAACCTTTCCAGATCGGCAATGGAGTACGTCATGGCCAATCCGGTCACGCTTCGTCTTCGGGAGATGGCGGACCTGGAGGGGGGCAAGCGGTTGCGGGCCCCCGTAAGCGTTAGGGTTGACGGCGAGGGCCGGCTGTTCATTACGGACTTCGGGTCGCACCGAATACAGGTCTACAAGAAAGAGGCCTACCGGCTGTCTGAGGACCAGATCGCGCCGGCATTACGCAGTCCGGTGCTCTTCACAACTTAGACTTCTTCACCCGGCAAGACACAGAAATGGGGCGGGAACCGAGGTTGGCCTGCCCCATTTGTTTTACAGGCCAAGCCACGAGAACACCGGGCGCATGAACAAAAGCCAACCCTTCGCGTTCCACGGCGCTGACCGTCTCTCCCCATCGCAGCGGGCACACTGTTGACAACCACCCCCTATTTAACAGAACATATGTACTATTCCAATACGAGGAGTACATTATGCTCATCAAGCGCGCTGCAACCACCATCGAAAAGCTGGACGCTCTTGGCGGCATGGCCAGAGACGATATTCTCTCCAGGCCGGAGCCGTCGCCTAAGTCGTCAAAGGGGCCGAAGCAGCCATACACGTTGCAGGCCAGAAACTCCCTGCCGGGCGTGTACCGCGCCGCGTTGCCCAACGGCAAGTTCATTAACCTGATGCGGGTGATGTTCACCGACTTCTGCAAGTACGACTGTCACTACTGCCCCAACAGCACCTGGGTCCCTCGGAAGCGGTACGGCTTCAAGGTCGATGAGCTGGCCAACGCCTTTATGGAGCTCCACCAGAGGCATACGGTAGCAGGCCTGTTCCTCAGCTCGGGCATCGCCGGCAGCAGCTCCCTGACCATGGAGCGTATGGTTAAGGTGGTGGAGGTAATCCGAAAGAAGCACAAGTTTAATGGCTACATCCACCTCAAGGTCATGCCGGGCGCTGATTACCACCTGGTGGAGGCCGCCGCAAGTCTGGGTTCCAGGCTATCGATCAACATAGAGTCCCCCACGCCGGAGATGCTGTCGCGTATCAGTCCAATGAAGGACATGCAAAGGGATATCCTGGACCCCATGAGCTGGATTCACAAGCTGATCTCCGGCGGACATGGGGGCGCAATCGGTCAGGCCACGCAGATGGTGGTTGGGGCGGCCAACGAGACCGACTGGGACATATTTCAGCGCATGGAACAGCTTTACAGTCAGTGGAATTTCAAGCGTGTTTACTACTCGCCGTTCCAGCCGGTGCGGTACACGCCTCTGGAGGAGCATCCGGTGACGCCGATGGTACGTGAGCACCGGCTATATCAGGTGGACTGGCTGAAACGTGTGTACCGGTACTCCAACGACGAACTGAAGCTGGCATACGACGACGGAGGCTTTCTGCCGCACGAAGACGACCCGAAGACGTCCATTGCGTTGCAGAACCTGGATACATTTCCGGTCAACGTCAACGAGGCCACCAGGGACCAGCTTCTGCGCGTGCCCGGCCTGGGCCCCACCTCGGCTCAACGCATCCTCCAGAACCGCAAGGCTCACTCAGTGGATACCTGGCGGAGCCTGCAGGCTATGGGAGTGGTGAAGAAGCGGGCCTGGCCTTTCCTTTACTTCCCGGGCCACAGGCCTCCCAGGGCCAAGCAGCTAAAGCTGGACCTGTTCGGAGAGGCTGCCAGGGAGCAGCGAAAGGCCGGCCTGGCGGCGACCCAGACGCCGGAGACATGCGGAGTGGCCACGTCATGCGCCGGCTGCCCCATGTACGGAACGCCGGGGCATCCTGGCGCATAGCCGTAGTGTAAAATTGCTGACTGTTGCCACCGGAAGTCACGGCCGCAAGAAATCGGCATAGACGAAAATCTCATTGAAGTCGTAAGTGTGATCGGGGTGAAGCGGCCGGCGCCGCGCTGAGCGTCATAGGCGGCGGCGCCGACCAGGCGATTCCATCCCATTGGGGGTGGGTGATATCGATAACATCGTGGAGTTCGCCAGAGACGGCCCTTTCGCAACCGCTTTTGAATGTTTCCGCCCAAGGGGACTGGGTGCAATTACTGAGTGAATCCTCATACACCGTGAGTAAAATACGTGGGTTGGTTTCCCGAGTCTAAATCGTGCTTAAGGCCGGCCCGCAAATGTTTACGCTGCTTTTAAAGCTACGCGGTAATATAGTCGTCCAGTTCTCCCTGGCCAGCTTTGTGTTAATGGCGGCGCTCGCCATCACCATAGCGTTCATCTACACCAACCAACTGGCGGAGAACATTGAACTTCTGTCTATGCACGGCTCCGTCATGCATTCCGGCGATATGATTCGTTCGTCTGATCCGTTTTCCATTCCCAGCCTGATGGACGACGTGAACAGGCTCCGCTGGCTCACGCTCACAACGATTATCGTTGGATTCGCTATGCTGTACTCCAGCCTGGTGGCAATGGTATGGAACGCGTGGAATACTATCAAAAGCCAACGTATCGCCCTGTACGAGAGGGTCCGGGAGCTGGAAAGTGCATCCGTTGAAATCACGCAGCTACAGGGCATGATTCCCATATGCGCCCATTGCAAGAACGTGCGGGAAGATGATGGCTACTGGGGCAGAATCGAGACCTACCTGGGCAAGCGGACCGACGCCGAATTCAGCCACAGCATCTGCCCGACATGCTTGAGTACACATTACCCCGAAGTTGCCGAACGACTAGTCGCAAACCTGCCCCCGGATGTATCAGGTGCCTAACTCGTAAGAGAACAGGGCGGACAGGACCGCCTATATTAGGACCGCCCGCCGGACTTGCCGCCGTAGCCCGTCATTTCCACGTAGCCCTGCCCTTGGATCGGCGAGCCGTCGCCTGTCCCGCTTACGCGGACCGCGCCCTCCCAGTAGGTGACCGACAGGTCCAACTCCTGGTTCTTGGCATAAGGCACGACTTCCAGTTCGAGCCCGGCAGAGGGAATCTTCAACCGCCAGCGTGAAGGGTATTCGTTGCCCAGCGGACTTCTCCACGTCTCCAGCACATCTATCCGCACATCTCTGGGCGTCAGTGGGATAGCGCTGCCATCCGACAGGACTAACGTGCCGCTGCTAAAAGGGTCCACCCGTCCATCCTTCCGCCTTAGCTGGTAGTACATCAGGTCGCGGCCGTCGGAGAGCTGCAGGGCGAACCAGTCCCATCCAACCTGGTCATCCGACAGCGCCGTTGTGCTCCACTCCCGGTCCATCCAACTGGAGCCTTGCACCACGAACTCCTCGCCCCCAACAATGATTACTCCGGACGTCGGCATTCTGGTGACGGAGTAGTAGTAAGACGCGTTGCCCTCTTCGGCGCTCTTTCTGCTCAGGCCGTTCTCTCCCTGCAAGACCAGCGGCTTGGCGCTGGTAAGCGACAGGTCTATCGATACGCCCTCTTCGGAGGCCACCAGTTTCACGGTCGGTTCTCTTTGCCCCTTGCCCTGGACCGACCAGTCCTCCAGCCATACGCGAAACCCGTCGTCCGATGACGCAGCTCCAGCCAGCCCCAACGCCTGCCTGCTGAACCGTTCGAAGGCGTAGAACTTGTCTTCTTCGACATCCGTCAGCGCGAAGTGGCCCATGAAGACCTGGGAAGCTCCCCAGTCCGAACGACCCTCGGTGGGCTCCGCCGCAAGCCCAATCCTGAACAGCGTGAGCTCATAGCCAAAGTGGCGGCCGCCCGACGTCTCCAGGTTGCCCGTGAAGTACCACCACTCGATACCGTAGTCGGCGTGCGGGCCATGGTCCCTGGGGAACCTGAACTCTCGCGGACCCAACGCTCGTGCGAAACCGGCGTCGGCCCGGCTGCCCAGGGCCTCCGCAATAGACAGTCCGGCCTGCACCTCTGCCCGTTCGGAGGGTCTCGTCACCGCGTACACTCCCCCTACCGACAGGCCAACGATCAGCACCAGCAACGCAGACAGCAAGCCTGCCTTACGCATGGGGCATCACAGATGTGGATGTGAATTCGGCGTGTGATTTCAAAGAGCTACTCCTCGCGCAGGGACTCGGCTGGCGGCGACATCGCCATGCGGATTGCAGGGTAGATGCCGGCCAAAAGCGCCGCGACGAGCGACAATGCCACTGCCTGCAACAGGACCTCCGGTACAATCTGCATGTCCATCGACCAGCCAAAGGAACGCCGGTTTACTACGAAAATCAGACCGGCCGCCAGCGCCAGGCCGATTGGAAGGGACAATACACCCGCTATCAGTCCCATGAGGCCCGTCTGGGATGTGATGAGCGCCCAAATCTGCCGCTGGGTGAATCCCAGCGCTCGAAGCGTACCCAGCTCTCGGCGGCGTTCCAACTGCACGGCCATCAGTGCGCTCAATACGCCCACGAAGGCCACTATGATGGCGAGAACACGCATCACCGAGGTTATGGCGAAGCTGCGGTCGAATACCTGAAGCGATGCCTCCCGCAGGTCCGCATTCGACCTTATCCGCAGCTCCTGCTGGTCTCCGGCTGCCTGTTGCAGGGTGCCTATCAGGTCGGCCACGTCAATGCCGGGTGAGGCGTATATGCTGAGGGACGACACGCCACGGTCGGACCAGAATCGGTCGTAAGCGCCGCGCGCCATCATTACGACGCCCTGGCTGGAGCTATAGTCGATGTAGACGCCTGCAACGCGGAAGTCCGTCTCTCCCTGATTTGTGCGCAACGTCACCGTGGAGTCTACATGCAGGTTTTGGTGGTAGGCGAAGGGCTCGGAGATAATTACGGTTTCGCCTCTCTGAAACGCATCCCATATCTCAGCCGGGTCTCCGTCCTTGAACCGGCGAGGCCTGTTGAACGTCGTCAGGTCGGTGTCCAGGGCTACGAGCCTTACGGGGCCCTGAGGCGAGTCCACCTCGACGCTGCGAAAGGTTGTGTAGCGCTCGATGCCGGGCGACGAGACCAGCCGGTCAAATACATCCGGCGAGACGGTGGCCTGGAGCCGGCTGGACACCAGGGACGGCGGCGAGATGTAGATATCGGCTGCAAGTGTGGTGTTCAGCCAGCGTTCCACGGTGCCTCGAAAGCTCTGCACCATGGTCCCGATTCCCACCGTGATGGATACGGCAATAGTTAATGAGGCGATGGCGACCGCCGTGCGGCTTAGAGATGCCGACACCCCTCTGGCGGCCATGGATGCCATCATGCCCAGGGGTCTTCGAGATGAGGGGGCAATTATCTTCAGCAGAATTATGGTGATTGGCGGCACCAACATGGCGAAACCCAGCAGTATGCCCAGCAGGCCGCCGAAGCTTATAACAAGACTGCGCGTGGGAATCGCAAGGATGCCAAGGCTCACCAACAGCAGCACGGCGCCTCCCGCGGCTGAGTATGGCGTTAGCGAACGCCATCGGGCCTCTATGTTGGATCGGGTCATGGCCGCCCTTGGGGACACCTGCGTCGCCTCGATGGCCGGACCGATGGCCGCGACCAGTGTGGCCACGATCCCCATCACACCGCCCTTGATGAGGACGTTTGCCGGTATGGCCAGGTCCCTAACCGACACCACGAAGAAGAGGTCGTTAATGGTGCGGGTGACGATGCCCACCAGACCTCGGCCCAGCAGAATGCCCAGCGCCAGTCCTATGGCGGAGCTTATCACGCCTATCAGCAGGGCCTCCCCTATTATTAGCGCGAAGACCTCTCGCCGTGTCACGCCGATTCCACGAAGAGTCCCGATGACGTTCCGCCGCATCACGACGGAAAATGAAATGCTGTTGTATATCAGAAAGGTGCCGACCAGCAGGGCCAGCAGGCTGAGGGCGGTCAGGTTGACCTCGAACGCCCGCGTCAGCTCGTCCACCGAGGCCGAGCGGGCGGCGGTCCGCTCCAGTTTGGCCCCCGGAGGCAGGAAGGCCCTGATCTTGGCCGCCGCGTCTGCTCCGGCGGGACCGTCCTGTAAAATCAGGTCGATGCGGCTGATGCGGTCCAGAGAGCCGACCAGCTCCTGGGCTGTAGCTATGTCGGCCACCATAATGTCGTGCAATGCCTGCCGGCTAACGCTGTCCGCCGGCTGTATTGTGCCCACCAGCGTGACCGTGTGTTTCACGCCGGCCAGGGAAACGACCATTTCCTGTCCGGGTTTCAGTCCAATGGAATTGGCAGTCTCCTCAGACATCAGGACGGCGCCCGGCGTGGTGATGAACGCGCTGAGGTCAGAGCTTTGGGAGCTAAGGTAAGGGCGAAACGGCCCTTCGGCGAATGGGTCCACGCCCAGGATCTGCAACCGCCTGCCGGCGTGTTCTGATGCTGGAGGTTCGTTGTCCGGGGAAATAAGGGCGTAGCCTTCAATGGCCGGGGCGATATCGCGAATCCCGGCGTCAATCTTGAGGTCGCGGTAAAGCTCGTTTGGTATGCCGTCCGGGCCGCCGATGATGCGGTGGGTGGAACGTCCCGCCACGGCGTCGGTAGAGAGGTTGAACGCCCGTTTGGCGCTCTGGTTGGCCAGGTCCATGGCCACGACCACGGCCACCCCCAGCGCCACGCCCAGAATGGACAGGCCAGTCTGCCACGGATGCCCGGCCAGGTAACGGAAGCTGGAAAGCCAGAGCTTTCCTGTCACCTGGTGGTTGCGGGAGACTGCTCCAGCAGCCTACCGTCCTGAATGGCGAACACACGGTCAGCGATCTTGGCCGCTTCCATTACGTGTGTTGCCATCAATACCGTCTTGCCTCTCTGGCGGGCCATGCTCTCCAGCAGGCTAATGACCTGCTTGCCCGTTGCGCCGTCAAGGTTGCCCGTAGGCTCATCAGCCAGTATCAGCCTGGGCTCGTGGACGAGCGCCCTTCCCAAGGCCACCCTCTGCTGCTCTCCGCCGGAAAGCCTGTCGGGAAAGCTGCCGGCGCGGTCGTCCAGACCCACCTCCTTGAGCAGCGCCATGGCGCGGTCCCGCGCATCGCCGCCCGAGATGCCGTTAAGCTCCAAGGGAAGCAGAAGGTTCTCTAGCACCGTCAACGTCGGGACCAGGTTGAAGAACTGAAATACGTATCCGATGTTGCTTCGGCGATACAGCGTGCGCCGCTGTTCCGACAGCGAAGTGAGGTTAATCGAGTCGATGATTACGTCGCCGCTGGTGGGGGTGTCGATGCCGCTAATCAGGTTCAGCAGCGTGGACTTGCCTGAGCCGCTGGGGCCCAGCAGCGCTATAATCTCTCCCTGCCGAAAGGATGCGTTTACGCCGTCGAGAACAGTCCGTACCTGATCGCCCTCGCGGTAGGTCTTGCTCAGGTCTCGCAGGCAAATGTGCGGAGTATCTTGATTGGCGGATGTCGAAGGCTCAGTCATGTCGCATGAACTAAGCATAACGAATTTGCCGGCTAGGGGCTACGATGAAGAAGCCGGAAATGTCTTTCCGAAGAGATCTTTCGATTGGTGGGATGCCTGTGTTGATCACCCGCGCTGGCCACCCATGCTAATCTAAGGCCCCAATGTACATCGGCAGAGTCATCTCGGCGACGCCCTCGATAATCGCATCGGCGGCATACTGCCTTGCATCCGCAAAGGTGGCGGTAAGACGGTGTTCGAAGTGCCATATGCAGACGCCCGCGTCTTCGTCTTCCGGCACCGTCACCGTGTTCTCCACCAAGCTGATTACCTCGCCGGAATCAAGCTCGTGGAAACGCACCTCCAACCGGTGGCTGCCGCCGAATTCCCGGCGCTCCGCCCTCAGCCGTCCAATCAGCAGCAACTCCTCATGCGCAGGGTAATCATCAGCCTCGCAGGTCAGCCACTCATACGTCCGCCAGAGGGTTACGTGGGCGTCCTCATGGCCGGTGTAGTCCTTCGCCCGTACCAACCACAGCAGGTCCACCGGCTATCGGACCAGCCTGACGTAGCGCCTGCGGCCGGCACGTATCACGTCGTTTGCTTTCAGGTCCAGGGTGTCCGCGCCGTCGTCTGATTTCACGACATGCCCGTTTATTTGAACAGCACCTTGGAGTATAAGCCGACGTGCCTCAGAAATACTCGTTACCATGCCGGCGTCCTGGAGTAGTCTACTCAGCCTTTTGCCCTTAAGTTCGTCCAGCGCAGGCAGAACGAAAACAGGGATGTCCTCCGGCACCTGGCTTCGCTGTACCGTAAGCTCGAAGTATTCCCCTGCGGATATAGCAGACGGGGCGTCGTGGAACTGGGTCACCAGATCGGCGGCCAGCCGCTTCTTGAACTCGATGGGATTCACAGAGCCGGCCTCCAACGCCGAACGCATTTCGCTCAGCTCGCCGTCAGGGAGGTCGGTGAGGTAATCGAAGTAGGGTATGATCATCGAGTCGGGCAGGGACATGGTCTTGCCATAGATGTCGTTGGCGGGCTCATCGATTCCGATGTAATTTCCCAGGCTCTTGCTCATCTTCTGCACGCCGTCGGTGCCGGGTAAAAGCGGCATCAGGAAGCACTGCTGGGGCTTTTGTCCCCTCATCTCTTGAAGGTCCCGTCCGACTAGCAGGTTGAATCGCTGGTCGGTGCCGCCGAACTCAACATCCGACTCGACGGCCACCGAGTCGTAGGCCTGCAGCAGCGGGTAAAGTAGCTCTGTAATTGCGATGGGTTGGTTGGCCTTGAACCTTTTGGCGAAGTCCTCCCTGGCAAGAAACTGGGCCACGGTGAATTTGCTGGTGAGATTGATTACATCCGTGAGAGTAAAATCACCGAACCACTCTGATTGCCAGCGAGTCTCGGCCCTGTCGCGGTCCACTATCTTGAAGAACTGCGCCAGGTACGTTTCGGCGTTCTCGCGTACCTGCTCCGCGGTTAGCATAGGCCGTGTGGCAGACCGTCCGCTGGGGTCGCCAATCCTCGCCGTCCAGTCCCCCACGATCAACACAACGGTGTGCCCCAGCTCCTGAAGTTGGCGAAGTTTTCGCAGTCCCACGGCGTGGCCCAGGTGAATATCAGGGGCGCTGGGGTCGAACCCCATCTTCAGACGCAGGGGGCGGCCCATTTTCAGGAGCTCCACGAACTCAGACTGTACGATGATTTCCGCCACGCCTCGCCGCAGCAGGCGTTCCATTGTCCTTTCGTCGGGTACGTCCATATGTTGGGCCTTCAGTCAGTCTCGGTTATTCAGGGGATAATCGGCAGGACTGCATGGCGGCGCCGCGAATACACAGGCCGATAAATACGCATCGAGAACCCGTGAGGTAGTCGTGAACGTAGGGCTTGTGCAACAGCAGTGTTACGCCGAAGGGATTGGAAGAGTGAAATTAAAGGTGGCCCCTTTGCCCAACTCCGATTCGACCCAGATCCTGCCGCCCTGTCGCGCCACAATCTTTTGGCAGATCGCCAGCCCCATGCCCAGGCCGGGATAGTTGTCTCGTCCGTGGGCGCGCTTGAACATGCCGAATATTCGCTCGTGGTGTTGGGGAGCTATGCCGATGCCATTATCGGTCACCGATATCTTCCAGGAATCGCCATCAGCAGTGCAGGATACGTGTATCCTGGTCCGCTCATCGCTATGGAATTTGAGGGAGTTGTCTATGAGGTTTTGGAAGAGCTGCACTAACTGCGTCTGGCTGCCGCTCACCTTTGGCAGGCTGTCGCAGGTGACCAACGCTTCGCCATCGTCCAACCGGCTCTGGAGATTCGCTATGGCCTGCTTTGCGGCGGTGGAGCAGTCGGTTAGCCCAGTCTTCTCTTCGTCGGAACCGATGCGGGAGTAGTCGAGCAGCCCGTTCAGAAGCACCTGCATGCGGCTGGTGCCGTCCAGGATATACCCGATATACTCATGTGCGGACTCGTCTAACTTGTCATGGTAACGCTCAGACAACAGCTGAGCAAAGCCGGCGATCGCGCCAAGGGGCTCCTGCAGGTCGTGCGAGGCGATGTGAACCAGCTCTTGCAACTCCGAAGTCGCCCTGGAAACGAGCTCCGCCTGTTGGTCCAGCAACTGCTTGGCGTCCGTCTTAGGCGTAACGTCGCTGGAATAAATGCGGATCTGCTTTGTCTGAGGCAGGTAAAGGATCCGTTGCTGGTATGTTTTATCCGCTACCTGAATCTCTCGGGAAAGGAACTCCCTCTCACCGGGCCATAGCTCGGACATGGCACCGGACAGGCCGGCCAGGATCGGGTGCTCCGGACCCAGGTCGCGTAGGTCCGGGAACTGCGACTCCGCCTCCTGATTGCAATATGTAATCTCGCCGTTAAGGTCAGTCTCAATTATTGGGTTGGGGTTTTGCATTGGGAATGATGCAAGACGGCTCTGCTCCGCGTACATCTGGGAATTAACCAGGGCGGGCGCAATCTGAGCCGCCACCTGCGCAAGGAGGTCGACGTCCCTCCGGGTGTAGGCGTTTAGCCTTACGGAACGGATGTTTAGGAAGCCCACGATTTCGTTCTTATGTATCAGTGGGGTCGTAATGATGGACCGTAATCCAGATGTTGCGACAGTGGGGTAACGTGCCCGCAACTCCTGCTCGGTTCCCTGCGCCAGAACGCTGGACCGGTTGCGCAACGCCTCTGCAACAGGACTGCCCTTGTAGGGGAAGGCGTCACCCTTCCCGCGCCCTGGGAGCTCGAAACCAAACACGTAGGCGTTCGTAAGTGTCTGGTCCTTTCGGTTTAGAATGCCTATTGAAATGCGGTCCAGTGGGACGAGCTTACGCATCTCCTCAGCGAAACCTTTGTACACCTCGTTGATGTTAAGCGACGACGATATCATGCGCCCGATGTCCGCCACCAGCGCGTTTTCCTGGGCCAGGCGCTTGGCCTCCGCAACGCTGATCTCCAGGGCCTTCTGGGTTTCCACCTGCTTTGCGTACAGCCTCGCGTTGGCGACTGTGCCCGCGATCTGGGACGCTACCCGTTCGGCTGTGGCCAGATCATTTTTGCAGTAGCCTTCCGCCGATCTGGACCGGAAATGTAAGGACCCAATGATCTCACTTTTGGATATGAGCGGCACCGCCACGAGCCACTTTAGGCCGCGGTCCAGGCTGGGCGCTTGAGTGGGGAATCGACGCCTGAGCTCATCGCCCCCGAGGATTAGGCCCCGTCCCTTTCGGACAACCCATGCCGTGGTTGAGTCCGACATCGGACGCTGTTTACCCGGCACCCACTCCGGGACGTCGACGCCGGCCTGGTATAGCGTGGCCATCGTTTCCGTTTCCACGTCCACGCTGTTGATTACCAAACGATCGAAGGGGATGAGTTTACGCACCTCCTCGGCAAAGCCCTGGTAGACCTCTTGAATGTCGGGGGAGGAGCTGATGATACGCCCAATCTCGGCGTAGATGGCGTTTTCGGCGGCAAGCCTTCGTCCCTGTACGTCCAGGCTGCCGAATGGGCCCTGCGCCGTCTCCTCGTTTAAGGCGTCCACAGGGGATAGATTATCTGGCACTGGCTGGGAGTCGCTTTCTCTGCGTTGTTGCATATCGGTTGCCAGGTTAGGGCGCCTGCAAAATCTCCCTGGTCTGTTGTACATCAATGTTCATCTGGTCTAGGAGCGCCTCCACGTCGTCAAATTTCAGTTCGTCGCGCAGCCTCTGAACGAACTCCAAACGGACCGGCCTATTATACAGGTCACTGTCAAATTCCAGCAGAAACGCCTCTATGGTGCGGCCTATGCCATTAAATGTTGGTCTCGTCCCGATGCTTGTGGCGGCCATGTAACGCTGGCCATCAACGTAGGCAAAGGTCGCGTAGATTCCGTTGGCCGGCACGGCCATGTCCGGAGGCACATCCAGGTTGGCCGTCGGAAAGCCAAGCTCACGGCCCCTTTTTTCTCCCTGGCCAACCTTGCCGGACAGGGAGAAATGGCGTCCCAGCATCTCCGAAGCCGCTGATATGTCGCCGGATGCTATCGCCTGACGAATCTGTGTGCTCCGGACAGCTTTCCCGCCATTCACCATGAGGTCCACCTTCTGCACGGTGAATCCCATTTTAGAGCCAAGCGCGGTGAGCATTTCTATGTCGCCCTCACGTTTGTGGCCCATGGCGAAGTCGGGACCGACTATCAGGCCTCTCATCCGCAGCTTCTGCTGCAGCAGGCCGGCGAAATCCTCGGCCCGCAGAGTTGCCATTTCCCGGTCAAAGGTAACGGGCAATACGAAGTCCACTCCGCAATCCTTCATCAGCCTGATACGCTTGTCCAAACTTGTGATGTACTGGGGGCGAAAGTCGGTGCGGAAGATGGAGTCGGGGTGGTTGCGAAATGTGATGACGCCGGAGACACAGCCCCGGGCGGCGGCCTCGCTGGTTAGTACGTCCAACAGTTGCCTGTGACCCTTGTGCACGCCGTCGAACACACCAATGGTGAGCACCGAGTCGCTATCCGGCGTGACCTGGGCCAGCTCCCGCTCTATCTGCATTTATGGTCTATTCGTAGCTCTGGGCTTCAGCAGTAATCTGTAAAGTAACTCGCATATGGCTTCGTCGATTGAGTATAACAGACGTTCCTACCCACTTCCAGAATACGCACCTGAGACACGTGCGTAGTAGGCGTCACGAGGCCGTTGGGCCTATTTCATAACACAGTCCAAGCGCACATTGCTTGAGGTAGGCGATGCGCAATTTCAAAGCGACACAATGAGGCGGTGATAACCGGAAGGCCAAGCCCTTAATTAAATGACGGTTGCAAAAAAGGAGAGGCCGAGATAAGGGCCAATATTCGGAGGCTGCCCATTATGTGTCAGGCGACACAATGAGCGGTGCCGATTTCAAGCGACTGCGCAGAAAAGAGAGCGTATAAAACCAGGTGACCTCCGTGCCAGGAAGCTGAACGGAAAGGCATCCTAACTCTGTGCAACTCTCGCCCTACCGTATTTGCGCAGCGTCAGGCTCGCCGGCAATATGGATGCCGTAACAATGCCCATCACGGTCATCGTAACGTTGAGGCTGAATATGTCGGCTATTACGCCATAGGCTATGGGCGCCAGTATAGTGCCGATCTCGTTGGTGGTGTAGTAGAAACCGTAGTAGCGGGCGCGTCGCGTAGGAGGCACGTATTCCGCCACCGTGGCGTACAGTATCGACGATGTGCCGTTCAGCCCGAAGCCCAACGCAACCATCAGTGGTATCAAGGCAATTGGCGGCGCGAATATGGAAAGCACCAGCAACACCGCCGTGAGGCCCTTGGTCGCCCAAATCAGGCTGACGGTGGAGAACCTCTCGCCCAGCCAACCAACCACGAATTTGCCCACGCCGCCGCCAAGGAAAACGAAGAACAGCATGTTGATAGCCTCGGCGGTTGTCAGCTCCTTCGCTATCAGCACAAAGGGAATGAAAGTCAAAGCTGCCGTCCGCGCGGTGGAGTCCAGAAAGCCAATGCCGCTAAGGGCGAGGAACCCCTTCTGTCGGGTTCCGTCGCTGTCGTCGCGGACCGCGTCTGATGATTCCTTTGCCGGCCTTCCCAGGTCAACACTGCGACGCGTCAGCATCGAGAGCGCCATGAACACCAGGCCCGCCAGCGCGACGACCCACAGTATGTCTCGCCAACCCAAGCTGAGAGCTATTGCACCGGCCACAAGGGGAGGCGCTATCATCTTGCCGATGTCACCGGCAAAGTTCACCGTGCCGACGGCTGTGGACCGGCCCTTATCGTCGTAGGCCCGCGAGACCATGCTGGACGCCAGCGGATGTTGGAAGCCCCCGCCCAGACCGCCCAGGAAGCTGACTATTAGCAGCACTACGAAGACGGGCGACAATGCCATGCCCATAAGTCCGACGGAGACCCAGATGTTGCCGCCAACCAGCAGCCAGAACTCGCCCATGCTCTCGGCCAGGAAGCCGGCGGGAATCTGTAGGACCCCAGACGCCCCGCTGAAGACGGCCCGCAGCACGCCAATCTCGGTGAAGGACAGGTCCATGTCCTCCTGGATCAGCAGCAGCAGAGGAAACATAAGGGCGAAGTAAAGGTCGCTCCATATGTGCATTATCGAGCCGAAGTACAGCGTTCGGCGCGACTGCGGTGCATGCCTTAGGAATCCGAGCATGCCGGGGATTATACACTTTTCGATACTGAACCCTGAAATCCCCGGCTAAAATCCCCGGTAGGACATCTCCTGCTCAGGGCCGTCGGTCACAATCTCCAGAAGGGCTGGCCGGCCCGACCGGGCAACCTCGGCAGACCGCGTAATTGCAGCTACGATCTCGCCTGGCCAGTCGACGCGTTTGCCGTAGCAGCCCATGGCCTCGGCCATCTTCCCGAAGTCGCCGCCTGTGGTCTTGGTGCCGTAGAGCTAATTGGCGACCCTGACGGAGTTGGCGTCTTGCACAATCGCAAACCTTCAGGTGGCACGACGGCGGCGCGACCTCGGAAGGCACGGCTTAGATATTCGGGGTTGCGCCAATGTATGTTTCTTAGCGAAAGCCCTAGTTCCCGCCGGATATCGCCTCCCGTATGGCCTTGACGCTATTCATCAGGCTGGAGAAATTGTCGAAGGTCAGCGACTGAGCGCCGTCGCACTTGGCCATGTCGGGATTGGGATGCACCTCGATAATGAGACCATCCGCTCCCGCCGCCGTGGCCGCCATGGCCATTGGCCTTACCATGAAGTACCGGCCCGTGGAGTGGCTTGGGTCGGCCACAATGGGCAGATGACTCATGCTGCGCACTGCGGGAATGGCACTCAAGTCGAAAGTATTTCTGGTGAACGTCTCGAAGGTCCGAATACCCCGCTCCGTGAGGATGACCTGGTGGTTGCCCTTGGCCATCACGTACTCCGCCGCAAGCAGCCAGTCTTCGTAGGAGGCCGACATGCCGCGTTTGACCATCACAGGCTTGTCGGTCATGCCGACCTCGTCCAACAGTGAGTAGTTCTGCATGTTGCGGGCACCCACCTGAAGGACATCTGCGTACCTGGCCACGAGATCGACGTCTTTCGGAGACATCACCTCCGTAATTATGGGCATGCCCGTCTCGCTTCGGGCCGACGACAGGATTTTCAGGCCGTCCTCGAACAGACCCCGAAAGCTGTAGGGAGACGTTCGGGGTTTGAAGGCGCCGCCGCGCAAGACTTTCGCTCCAGCCTTCTTCACTGCTTTGGCCGTGGCCACGGTCTGCTCCTCGCTCTCCACGGCGCAAGGCCCGGCGAATACGGTGAAGTGGCCCGCGCCGATGGGGACTCTCGACTCTCCGATATACACCACCGTATCGCTTTCGTGGAAGTCCCGGCTTGCCAGCTTGTAAGGCTTGGATATGCGGAAGACCTCTACGACACCCGGCATGAGAGTCAGCTCGTCCTGAAGCTCATCGTAGACTTCACCCAGCACGCCGATTACCGTACGCTCAACGCCCTCGTTTAGCTGCGAGCTCAGCCCCCGCTCTCGAATGTGCGTTACGACGCTTTCGACGTTCGCATGGGCGGAGTGGTGGGCCATAACGACGATCATATGAACTGCTCCTTTGTCACTGGAATAACGCGTCACAGGGAATGACGGAGATGTCAGGAATTCATAATAGGCCCGCTACGGGCAAAAAGGTAGACCCATGCTGGGCGCAAGAAGGGTGGATTGTAGTGCTG
>JACZVF010000183.1 GCA_022572805.1 Chloroflexota bacterium | reverse complement strand
CGGCGGCTGCCGGCCTGCTGGCGGCCACCATCTCAATGTATCGCCGCCGGCATCGTCCGTAACGTAGCCGAGCTACGATCACTGGGATGCCGTCCGCCGGCGACTCCGTTGGCTCCTCGCAACTTCTCACTTGCCAAGGCCGTACCCTATGTACTTATGCGCCAAAGCGAGATTGCCCCACAGCTACCGCCTAAACTCCAACGGACGCCTTCGCCGGTTATCTAGAAAAATTGAAAATGCGGAACACATGGAACCTTTTGCAATACGTCGTCGTCGTTATACATGAAGCACGAAATCAAGCGCCTATCGGGCATGAGCCGAGGCCAAATTTTAGGAGGAGATCAAACAATGAAAGGTTTGAAAGGACTTATCGCAGCGGCGGGCCTGTCCGCCGTACTCTTGCTGGGCGTTGCCTGCGCCAACGGACAGGCCGCCCCGGAACCGCAGTTGGGGACGGCGTCGCCTATATCCAACCAGCCCGCCGCGGCGCCCAGCCTAGCTGTGGACGTGCCAATTAGCCCGTCCATAGGCGCGCCCGTACCACCGCCGGTGGGCGTCAGGACAGTGGAGGCCAGACAGGTAGGCGCGCCCGCACCTGTTGGAATTTCGGGAACCTCCGGCTATCCAGTCTTCCAGTCCACGAACGGCCAGTCGGGGATTTGGGTTACAGGCCAGGGCAAGATCGCGGTTGAGCCTGACCTGGTATTGCTTAGCATCGGCGTGGACTCGACGGGATCCACGGTCAAGGAAGCCAACGCCGAGGCATCCACGGCTATGGACGCCATCATCAGGGCGCTGCACGACGCCGGCGTGGAGGACAGGGACATCCAGACCACATCTTTCAACATCTTCCCGCAGTACGAGTACAGGGAGGAACTGGAGGCGGGCATTCGGCGCAGCAAGCAGATTCTCGTGGGCTACCGGGTGAACAATAGCGCCTCCATCAAGATTCGGAACATGGATTCTGTGGGACAAATCATCGACGACGTCGTTACCGCCGGCGGCGACTCCACCAGAGTCAACAACATTCGCTTTACAGTAGATGACCCCAAGCCACTGATGACGCAGCTTAGAGAGCAGGCGGTCGCCGACGCCCTGGCGAAGGCGCAGCAATTCGCGGACCTAACGGGCGTCGGGCTGGGAAGGCTGGTTTTCGTCAGCGAGGGCGGCGCAACGAGCCCTATCGTCCGGAATTTTGGCGACCAGCGCATCGCATTCGCGGAGACAGCTCTGAGCGTACCTGCGCCCTCCATCAGCGGCGGAGAGCTGGACCTGACGCTCAACGTGCAGGCGGTGTTCGCCATACAGTAACCAGGCATATCTCCGCACAGGCAGATAAGGGTCCGGACGGGCCGTAAGGGGCCTCCCGCTGTTCGGCGGGAGGCCCCTCGCTTTTGTCATCGAAATCGCCGGCGGAAAATTGCAGTAGTGCCGCTTGCGCTCCGGCCGTATAATTAGTCCAAGAGCTTGCAGACTGGAAGAGAACCACAAAGTCATGACATTTATGGCCCGTGCCATCGAATTGGGTAGGAAAGCACAGGGCTCCACCAGCCCCAATCCGCCGGTGGGCGCAGTCATCGTCAGTAGCGGCAAGGTTGTTGGCGAAGGCTGGACTCAGCCCCCCGGGCAGCGGCACGCGGAAGCAATGGCCCTGGAGCAAGCCGGCAACCTGGCCAGAGGCGCCAGCCTTTACACCACGCTGGAGCCATGCACACATCAGGGCCGGACCCCTCCATGTTCAGACGCAATAATCCAGGCCGGCATAGCCGAGGTGCACGTTGCAGCCATCGACCCCAACCCCAACGTCCAGGGCGGAGGGATGGACCAGTTGCGGCGGGCAGGCGTCATTACGCATCTTGACGAGGAGGACGCCGATGCCCAGGAGCTTACGGAGGCCTTCGCCAGGCACTCCTCCACGGGAACACCCTTTGTTATCGCAAAGTTCGCCATGAGTCTGGACGGCAAAATAGCGACCCGTACCGGCGATTCCAAATGGATTTCCGGCGAGGAGTCTCGCCGATACGTACACCAGCTGCGCGCGCGGTCGGACGCCATCATGGTCGGCATCAACACCGTGCTGGCCGACAACCCCCGCCTTACGGTCAGGGAGGCCGGCGGCACAGCCTTGACAAGGCAACCCTTGCGCGTCGTCGTAGACACGCACGGCCGAACTCCAAAAGACGCCCGCCTGCTATCCCAGCCAGGCCGGACGCTCGTCGCCGTGGGGGCTTCAGCGGGCGACAGCCTCAAAGGCCAAGTTCCCGGCAACGTCGAAACCCTCGCGCTGCCGCGTTCCAATGGCAGAGTGGACCTGCGGGCGCTGCTCCATTCCCTGGGCGAGAGAGACGTAACCAGCGTGCTGGTGGAAGGCGGCGGCACACTGCTGGGGTCCCTGTTCGACCAGTCGCTGATAGACAAGGTCGTAGCTTTTGTGTCGCCGGTTATAATAGGCGGCGAAAAAGCCCTATCTCCGGTGAGCGGTCTGGGCGCGGGGCGTATGTCGGACGCGTTTCGGCTACAGAACACCAGGGTAATGCAGTTTGGCGCCGACGTGGCGATAATCGGGTATTGCGATAATCGGGTATTGCGAGGTAAAGCCGATGTTCACCGGAATAGTTGAGGAGGTTGGCAAGGTCAAATCGACAGACCCCGGCCACCTGGTGGTAAGCGCCTCCACCGTCATGGGCGGCATGAAGGTGGGCGACAGTATCTGCATCAACGGCGCCTGCTTGACGGTCACCTCTTTTGTCGAGGTCGATGAGGATGGCGGCTCGTTCTCGCTGGACGTAGTGCCTGAGACGCTGCGCCGCACCAGTCTGGGAGAGCTAAAGCCCGGTCATCCCGTGAACCTGGAGCGGTCCATGCCCGCCGATGGCCGTTTCGGCGGCCACATAGTGCAGGGCCATGTAGACGGCACCGGCAAGGTGCGTTCCATCGAAGCTGACGGTGAGGCATCCCTCATTAGCTTCGACGCGCCGCCCTCCGTGATGCGCTACGTGGTGGAGAAGGGGTTCATCGCGGTGGACGGGGCCAGCCTCACCGTTGTAAACTGTGACCAGAATTCCTTCATGGTCACCATTATTCCCCATACTCGTGAAAACACCGTTTTCCGGTACAGAGGCGTGGGTGATACTGTAAACCTGGAGGCCGACATCATCGCCAAGTACACGGAGCGCCTAACGACCGCGGCCCGTGTGCCCCTGGATACGGCGGATGAGTTGTAAAGTCATCCGATTCGCTTCCCGTTAGGAGCTGGGGATTTGCCGCTATCCAAAATAGAAGATGCCATAGATGACGTGAAGACCGGCAAGATGGTCGTTATCGTTGACGATGAGGACCGCGAGAACGAGGGCGATCTGGCCATGGCCGCTGAACTGATCACCCCCGAAGCCGTCAATTTCATGGCTACGGAGGGACGCGGGCTCATCTGCGTACCCATGATGGCCCAGCGCCTGGACCAGCTCCGGATCCCCATGATGGTGTACGAAAACACCGCCCGTCTGGGAACCGCCTTCACGGTATCCGTGGACGTGTTGAAAGGGGCAACCACGGGCATCTCTGCTCAAGACCGCGCCGCCACTATTAAGGCGCTGATAGCGCCCGAAACCACGGCTGAGGACCTGGGCAGGCCGGGCCACATCTTCCCCCTGCGATATATGGAAGGCGGGGTTCTGGTGCGTGCAGGCCAGACCGAGGCCTCGGTGGACCTGGCGCGCATGGCCGGGCTGTACCCGGCCGGCGTCATCTGCGAAATCATGAACGATGACGGCACAATGGCCCGCATGCCCCAGATGGAGGAGTTTTCTCGGAAGCACGGCATCAAGGTCGTCAGCGTCGCCGACATCATCGCCTACCGCACCGCGCACGAGCGACTTATCGAACGCGTCGCCGAGGCCCGAGTCCCCACAAAGCACGGGGACTTCGTGGCCGTGTCCTACCGCTCCATCGTGGACCGCGACGAGCACGTAGCCCTGGTCAAGGGGCCCATATCTGCCGACGACGATGTGCTGGTACGTGTCCACAGCGAATGCCTGACGGGCGACGTGTTCGGCAGTGTGCGTTGCGACTGCGGCGACCAGATGAACCTTGCGTTGCAGGCCATACAGCGCGAAGGCAAGGGAATATTCCTTTACATGCGGCAGGAAGGCCGTGGCATAGGCATCCACAACAAGCTCAAGGCGTACGCGCTGCAAGACGACGGACTGGACACCGTGGAGGCCAACAAAAAGCTGGGCTTCCCGCCCGACCTCCGGCACTACGGCGTTGGCGCTCAGATACTTGTTGACCTGGGCGTGAAAAAAATGCGGCTCCTCACCAATAATCCAAAGAAGGTGGTCGGCCTGGAGAGCTTCGGGCTTAAACTGGTGGAGCAGGTGCCGATAATCGCCCCGGTAAACGATGAAAACAGGCGCTACCTAAAGACCAAACAGGAACGCATGGGCCACCTTCTGGACCCGGAATTGTTGGACACAGCGGCGGCTGATGGTGAATAGCAAGTGAGTAGAGAATTGCAGGGAGAACTGAACGGCGCCGGTCTTAGAATCGGAGTGATTGTTGCCAGGTTCAACGACTTCTTCACCTCCAAGCTTCAGGAAGGCGCGATGACGGCCCTGACCCGACACGGCGTTCGCGACGAAGACATCACGGTCGTATCGGTGCCGGGCTCCTTCGAGATACCCCTTGTGGCCAAGAAGATGGCCGAGTCGGGCCGCTACGAGGCCGTTATCTGCCTGGGAGCCGTCATACGCGGCGAGACCGGTCACTACGAGCATGTCGCCGGCGAGGCCGCAAAAGGCATAGCCAACGCGGCCATGGCCACCGGCGTGCCGGTCATCTTCGGCGTGCTGACCACGGACACGGTGGACCAGGCCATCAACCGCTCCGGCGGCAAGCAGGGCAACATGGGCTACAACGCAGGCCTGACCGCCATCGAGATGGCCAACCTGGTCCGCGCGATGGACACGCAGTAGACAGCCTTTCTCCATTCATTCGCCGCTGTTCCTCGCCATGGACGCTTACGACCACGGTTGGGGGACGCCGTGCGCAGGTAAGCTTCGGCCATGAAGCTCATGGAAATGTGAAACGCCATCTACCCTCTGGCGGTCATCTTTAGCGATTTCCTCCAGCAACTTCACTGCCTTTACATTCCTCTCGACTGGAAGCTGTGCCCTTTGTTCCGATGACCTGCCCAACAAATATGTACCAGTTCTTATGTTAGTGTGGCGAACTCAAGAGCAGGTTGAACTAACAGGACAGTCTCGGGTACGGGTGGCCTGTAGCCAAAGGGAGCTGTGTGGTCCGCCGCGGCGGATTGTATTGCTGCCTCCATCGTACTGTTAGCACCTGCACCTCCTTCAAAGTGTAGAAGACCTCTCGATTGAGTAGCTCATCCCTGAGCTTGCCATTGAAGCTTTCTATATACCCGTTCTTCCAGGGACCTGCACGAAATCATTGGACGCGGAGAAGCTCTCGCCTATCGCAGGCGATAGAAGGCTCCCGATAAAGCGAAGCTTAGCGTCGCCACGCACGCAGTTGCAGAATACCAGGCACAAGAAACCTCGGGCCTGGAGCTTGATCTTATCTTATAGGGCCTTGAATCAGAGCCTGCGTTCCGAAAGTCGAAAACCTTTTCCATATATCAGCGCCTTATGATACGATACGCCTATGCGAACAGAACAGATAGAAGCTCTTCATCTCGTGACCGCTCGTTTCTTCAAAGGGCTTGGCGATCCCATTCGCCTGAAGATCTTGGAGTTCCTTTGCGATGGAGA
>JACZVF010000182.1 GCA_022572805.1 Chloroflexota bacterium | reverse complement strand
ATTCTTCCATGTGCCTATAGGCTAGGGACCCTTACAGTATCGCCCCGGCCTCCTGGAAGCGTGCGATGTCGTCCCAGTCGTAGCCAAGCTCGTCCACCAGGATGGCCTCTGTGTGCTGGCCCAGCTCCGGGGCTTCCCTGCGAATGCTGGCCGGCGTCTCGCTGAATGCCACCGGGAAGTTGCACATCTGTACCTTTCCCAACACGGGATGATCGAAGTCTGTTATGTAGTCGTTGGCGATGACCTGAGGGTCGTCCTTTAGCTTCCCCTCTGACGTGAACCGCTCCGATGTCTCTATTGCCGCCTTCTGAGCGGCGGCCAACTGCTCCAAGGTAATGCCCGGAAGATCGCGGTCTGCCATGTAAACAGTCATTGCAACTCCTCGTCATAAATGATCTTCGACTCAGGACCGATCACCCCTTTCGGAGTGGTAGGTCCTGACAGATGCGCATACCTACTCGAATGTGTCGCAGAAGGCCTCTAAATCTACCATCCCAATGATATCCCTCAGGAACTCCTCTTCACCCACTGTCCCCTGATGGAAGCCAGGGTTGACATCCCCGGTGAAATGCTTCCCAAAAGGCCCAACGCCGTCGAACTCGCCCCGGGCGATGGCGCTCCGCAGGGCACCCAGGCACCCCTTGTGCTCGGTGGCAAACTCGCTGGGTGGAATGCCTTCCGGCGGCGACTCGACATCCGGTGGGCCTCCAGCGCTGACCGGTGCGGCCAGCAGAAGAGTCAACATCAAGCTGACTGCTATTACAAGTGTAGGAAATAGCTTTCTTGGGTTCATCTCATCTGCCTTTCTCTTATCTGACGACGTTCATCAAGGCCATTAAGCTGTGCGGGTCCCGCTTCAGGCCGAATGTTCGTCTATGCGGGCGTGAGTGTCATCGGCAGAATTGAGGGTTTTTTTCGAGAGAACGAGAGCTGGTATAGCAAGAAATTGCCGGTTAGGTTGGGGCGTTCCCTGAAGCAGGTGAGAGCCTTGATCTGCTTACACGACGGAACTCACCTGGAGACGAGGCCGTGGTGAGCCGCATAAGCTGCCGCCTCCGTCCGATTGGCGGCGCCGGTCTTGTCGAGGATATTGGTCACGTGGTGAGCAACGGTGCCAAGCATGGAGGAGGCGACGGGGCCGAACTGCCACATGGTCCAGTCCAGCACCTTGATACCTTTCAGCGGTCCGTTTGCCTCACCGTTCATACTTCCTCCTGCAAGCGTTTTTGGTCATTCAGCAGCTATTGGATTGACGATTCCAGACCGCCGACAGTCTAACAGCATATTTCAGGCAAGCCAACCTGAGAATTGCTTATTCGTTTACATGAATATAGGATTCAGACAGGCCGTATTGACAGGCTTCAGGGACGGCCCGTGGCCGGAAATCAGGACACAGAACTGGACAACGCTGCTTTGGAAAACGGTGAAGGGGAGGCTTACTCCCGAAGAGCGGTCTTGCTGCCGGGGTGGAACCGGCGGACGTATGCGACATGGGTTTTTTTAGCGATTAACCTTGTGGTCTGGATCGCCATGGAAGCCAGGGGCGGCTCGCAAGATCAGGAGGTCCTGCTGGCCTTCGGGGCCATGTATGGACCGCTGATAGCCGGCGGCGAATACTGGCGCCTCTTCACGGCAATGTTCCTTCACGTCGGCGCCTTGCACCTGATATTCAACGGGGTGGGGCTTCTGATCTTCGGCAAGATGGCCGAACGCATCTTTGGCCTGCGCAGGTTCGTGATAATCTACCTCCTGGCCGGCCTCTCGGGCAGTGTGGCCAGCTACGCATTCAACGACGTTGCCATAGGCGCAGGCGCCAGCGGGGCCATAATGGGAATTCTGGGGGCGCTGGGGGCGTTCTACCTTGTCCGGCGGAACACCCTTGGCAACATGGGCAGGCAGAACCTGGTCGGCCTGCTCGTTATCGCGGCCTTCAACCTTATATTCGGATTTACAGCCGCGGGAATCGACAACTGGGCCCATATGGGCGGTCTCTTGGGCGGCATACTAATGGGGCTGGCCCTCGCGCCCAAATACCGGGCCGAGTCCAGCGGTTTACTCGGTGGCCAATCCAGAATCGTCGATACTACGTCGTTGGCCAGGCGATGGTGGGTAATCCCTCTTGCGCTGGCGGTGCTGGTGCTGGGGGCGAGAGTTGCCACGTCGGGCGCATCGGACGTCGCGCTGGCGCAGGCACATGTTATGGAGGCGGAGGAGTACCTGAATGACCAGATCTACGATAAGGCCCTGGAGGAGATTGAGCGTGCCGTCGAGTTGGACTCGTACAGCGGGCCGGCGTTTTACATTCGCGGAAAGATCATGGTCGAGCTTGGCAACACATCGCAGGCAATTACAGACCTTAGCGCGTCCTTGAGACTGGGGATGGACCCGGAAAGCCGAAGCGACGCCATAGGCACGCTGGTCGGCCTGCGCGGCACACGCCGCTAATATTAGTCTCTAAACCGCTGGCCGATCTCGGCGCGTTCCAGCAGGCGGCCGTCGCGGATTTCCTTCACCTCGTCCGCCATCGACAGCAGCGTTGAATCATGCGTGGCGGCGACAACGCTGATTCCCTGCTTTATCACCATGTCTTTAAACAGTCCGAATATGGAGTGCGCGTTATTGGAGTCCAGCTCTCCCGTTGGCTCGTCCGCGAGAATGACGGACGGCCTTATGACGATGGCGCGGGCGATGGCCACCCGCTGTTGCTCTCCACCTGACAGCTCATACGGCCTGTGCTTGGCCCGGTCCCAAAGGCCCACGATCTCCAGGGCCTCTCGGGTGCGCTCTTCGCGCTCCCGCGTGCCGACGCCCGATATGCGCAACGGCAACTCTACGTTTTCCATCGCGGACAGAAGCGGCAGCAGGCCGAAAGACTGGAATACGAACCCGATGCGATGCCTGCGAAGCTCCGTCAGCTCGTCCTCGCTCATGTTGGCGAGGTCGCGTTCCTCGAAGAGCACGTGTCCACCCGACGGCCTGTCCAGCCCGGCCATAATGTTAAGCAACGTGGTCTTGCCCGAGCCGGAGCGGCCCACCACGGCCACGAACTGACCGGGAAATATGTTGAGGTTGATTTCGCGTAAGGCGTGCACCTCCTCCGAGCCCAGCATGTAAGTTCGGGACAGGTCCACTGCCGCCAGCAGCCTTTGCGCTCTTACCAAGTCACCGCTCCCCCGTTACCGATCGCCGGATCAACGTCCGGAGCCATAGTCGTCTGGAACAATTGTTACCTTGCCGTCCTCAATTCTCAGCCGCGCCCGCTCCCCAATGTTTAGCTTGTCCAGCACATCCCTGGGGATCTGCACCCGGCCGCTGCCGTCCACCAGGATAAACTCCTCCAGTGGCTGATCCACATCCAGCACGCCGGACGCCCTCTGGAACGTAACCCTGCGCCGGACTTCCGTAGCCATCTTACCGTCCTGGATCATGACGACCCTGCCGACCTTGTAGGCGATGTCGGGGTCGTGGGTCACGATGAGTATGGTCGTTCCCATTTCAACGTTGATGGTACCAAACAGGTCCAGTATCTCCGCGGCTGTTTTGTCGTCCAGCTCGCCCGTGGGCTCGTCGGCAAGCAGCAGAGGTGGGCTGTTTGCCAGGGCTATGGCGATAGCGACGCGCTGCTGTTCCCCACCCGAAAGCTTCTCTGGTGTGTGGCCCATACGGTGGCCCAGGCCAACCATGTCCATTAGCTCCTCGGCTCGCTTTTGGCGGTTGCCGGACGGGGTGTTGGTCAGCATCATGGGCAAAGCTACATTCTCCACGGCGGACAGGTAGGGAAACATGTTGCGGCTGGTCTGCTGCCAGATGAAGCCAACCTCTTCCCTGCGGTAAAGCTCCACCTCTTTACCGGTCATCCGCAGCAGGTCCTTGTCTCCAACCGCTACACGGCCAGCCGACGGCGTGTCGTAGCCCGCCAGTATGTTCAGCAGCGTGCTCTTGCCGCTGCCGCTGGCGCCCACGATGGCGATGACCTCGCCGCGCTCCACCTTGAGGTCCAGGCCGCGCAAGGCCACCACTTCAAGATCAGCTACCTTGTATATTTTGAACAGGTCCTCGCACCGAATGTAGGGACCCGTTTCGGGGTGAGTCATGTGAACTCCTGCGGGCTTGGTCAGTGCCTACCCATGATACCCGCATACCCGTGCAGGCTACAACAACGCCAGGCTGATGTTGCCTCGGCCAGTGTGCTATCAGGCCGAAACAACGGGAGGTCTTGCAAACGGTGCTAATTTCACCGCTGACTGAGCCCGTCCCTTGGTTCACGGACTCGAGTGCTTCACACAGTCCAGACCTTGAGCGCCTGGAACACGGAGCGCCACCACCGGGCAATAGTGAATTATTAAGTGTGTAATGTTATTCTACGCCCAGACAGTAAAAGTGATTTGATACCTAAGGGGCTTTACATAAAAAGTCATGGCTGTAGTTACGTGGAGTAGAGAATAGATGGATTTCAAGCTTACCAGGGAGCAGAGCCAGCTCGTCGAAAAGGCCAAATGGCTGGCGGAGGAAAAGCTGGCCCCTCGCGCGCAGCACTACGACAAGACTGCCACACATCCAAAGGAGAGCTGGAATGACATCTGGGAGAACGGGCTTCTAGGCATGGCCATACCGAAGGAGTTCGGAGGCCTTGGTCTGGACATGCTGAGCTACATACTGGTGGTGGAAAATCTAACGCAGGGCTGCACCAGCACCGGTATGACCGTACATATGCACTCGGTTGTGCAGAGATACATCACTGAGCTCGGGACCCGGAAGCAGAAGACGAAATTCTTCGCGGACGTCATCGAAAAGGGCCGGCTCTTTGGCAGTTGGGGCAGCGAGCCGGATCGCCGCGGCGGCACAGGAGTCGGCGATTCAGTTGTGTCCAAACGCGACGGCGGCTACTACCTGAACGGGCGCAAGCACTTCTGCACTATGGCCGGAGCCACACGCCGGAGCATAATACACTCCACCATGGAGGGCATGGACCCCATCAGCGGTTACATTCTGGCAATAGTGCCGGACGACGCTCCGGGGCAGACCATAGTCGGCGAATGGGACACATTGGGCATGCGGGCCACCGTTAGCCCCGGCGTAATATTCGAGGACTGCGAGCTGACAGAGGACGAGATACTGGGGGAGCCGGGCAGAGGCGACAAATTGGGCATAGGACAAAGCTTCGGCCTGGGCTACTCGGCAGTTTACCTTGGCGCCGCCCAGCGAGCCCTGGACTTCGTGAAGGAGTATGCGTGCAACACCCGATTCGACCCCGATCCAGAGCCGATGTCGCACGGCCTGGTCGTTCAGCGCCGCGTTGCCGAGATGGCAATGGCCCTTGAGGGCGCGCGCCTTTCGCTATACAAGGCGGCGAGCCTGTGGCAGGAGGCGAAACCGTTGGAGAGGGCGGTGCTGGCTGCCAGGGCAAAGTATCAGGCCACCGAGGCCGCACTGATGGTCACGGAGAAGGCTATGCAGACCGTTGGCGGCCGCAGCGCCTACGCCGGCATTCCGCTGGGGCGCATATTCCGCGACGTGCGCACGTGCACCCTCATGCCTCCCAACAGCGACAGGCAGAGGGAGATCATCGGCAGAGCGGAGATGGGCGTGGACAACGAGGGCGACGATATGCTCACCCGCCTGACCCACTTCGTCTCTTGACTTTTAAATCTGTCAGGGTTAGCCCGATTTAATACATTAGTGGTGTGGTACACGTACCGAATTCGTCGGCAGGGAGTTTTGCATTGGCAGCCCTACCGATATCTCGAGACCGGTGCGGCAGGCTTCACGCGCCCGTCAC
>JACZVF010000181.1 GCA_022572805.1 Chloroflexota bacterium | reverse complement strand
AAGTCCCAGAACTGAATCATTACTATAAGAAACTCTACGAAATCTGCGGCGAAGAAATGTTTGTGTTCTTCAAAGAAGCATTCGCTGTTTTGAAATGAAGCCTCAAGAATGACGGATCCCGGGTCAAAGACAGATCGACAGGCTCTTCGTCCGCGCTACACTGCCTTCGATGCATACGATTCACAATTGCTCCGGAGGCATGATGCCAAAATCGTCCTCGCGGTACGGACTCTTTCAGTATGGGGTCGCTCATCAATGTGCTCACCTCGCATGGATGCTGCGGTCTGTTTGCATGCTAGCGGCCTTGGCAGCCACGCCCGCCTGTACGCCTCCGGGTGGAGGTGGAGGAGGTGGCGTAGAGGTTCGCCCGGTAGGGTTCATCGAGATAACCCCGGGAGAGACGCGTTACGTGTCCATTGAGGGCCGTAGAACGGCGGCACGGCTGGCCTTCCTTGGTCTGCTTGCGGCTTTCCTTCTGCTCATGCGACGCTCCAAACGCGTTGAGCCTAAGGCAAAATGATCGATGGAGCGATACCCATCGAGATGATAGAATTGTACAGGTGTAAACCAACTGGAGGGGTGCAATGCCTATAATTCGGATCGAAATGTGGCCAGGCAGAAGCCATGCTCAGAAGGCTGAACTGGCCAGGGCCATCACGGACGCCATGGTCAGCATAACCAACACGACTCCAGAATCCACTATCATCGTCTTCGAGGACATTCCAAAAGAAAACTGGGCTCAGAGCGGTAAGTTGGCCTCGGACCAGTAACTGCGAACGTATATCTGGCCTTGACAGGTCCGGCGAGCCGCATTTATAGTTATTTTAATTTACAAACGCAAAGGCTACGAACAGGACTAGTAAGTCTACAGCGAAGCCCAGAGAGCCGGGTAAGGTGTGAGCCGGCGCTAAGCGCGGAGACTGAATGGACCTGGGAGCCGCCACCCGAAAGACCGCTGCGTGCGGACCGTAGGCGTGGACGGAAGGGCACCGTTATCAGAGCCCGGGGCATGGAGCGGAAGTCATGGCTGTCGTCTCCCTGCCCTCAAAGAGGCCATCCGAGTCGGAAACAGCCTCGGATGGTGAATTAGGGTGGCACCACGGCTAGAACCCGTCCCTTGGCAGGGCGGGTTTTTTTGTTGCTGGAAATTTTTATATATTGATGTAGTCGGTATCGGAGGTTGTGCGCGATGGGACCCCTGCTTGCGTGCTTGTGGCCTTCTGGTGACCCTGGGGCAGAATGTCCGCCGACGGCGAGGATTATCCGGCGCCTGACAAACAATAACGATTCCGCGAGGCGATAGGAATTATGCAGACCAGTGAATTGACAAGAGAAGCGGCGGCCCCCGGCAAACGAAGAGTGTTCAGCGGCATTCAGCCATCAGGCGAGGTGCAGCTTGGCAACTACCTGGGCGCAATCAAGGGTTGGGTGGAGCGTCAGGAGGACAAGACGAACTTCTTCTGCCTGGTGGACCTGCATGCGATAACCGTGTACCAGGAACCGGAAGAGCTCCGCCGCCAGACGCGGTCGCTGGCCGCCATCCTGTTCGCCGCCGGCCTTGACCCGGACAAGAGCACCGTATTCATTCAGAGCCACGTCCCGGCCCACGCCGAGGCGTGTTGGATTCTGAACTGCGTAACTCCCATGGGATGGTTGGAGCGCATGACCCAGTTCAAGGACAAGTCGGCCAACCAGGAACGGGTGTCCGCCGGACTGCTGGACTACCCCGTTCTGATGGCGGGAGACATCCTGCTGTACGACACCCACGAGGTGCCGGTGGGCGAGGACCAGCGCCAACACGTGGAGCTTGCCAGGGACATCGCGGAGCGCTTCAACCGGGTGTACGGCGAGACTTTCGTGGTGCCTGAGGCCGTGATAGCGGAGGCCGGCGCCCGAGTAATGGGCCTGAATGACCCCACCGCGAAGATGTCCAAGAGCTTCTCGCATATTCGAGGCCACGCTGTCGGCGTTCTGGACGAGCCCAAGGAGATAGAGCGCTCTTTCAAGCGTGCGGTCACAGACTCAGGCAATGAAATCACCTTTTCGGATGATCCGGAGCGCGCCGGCGTTAACAACCTCCTGGGCATCTACAAGGTCATCACCGGGCGCAGCTCGTCCCAGGTTGAGGGCGACTTTGTGGACGCCCGCGGTTACGGCGATCTCAAGGCACGTGTTGCCGAGGTCGTCATCGAGGAGCTGGCGCCCATTCAGAAGCGCTATCACGAAATAATGGACGATGTGGGTGAGCTGGACAGGTTGCTGGCGAGGGGAGCTGAGCACGCGGCATCGGTGTCCACGCCAAAGATGGACGAGGTCAAGGAAAAGGTGGGTTTCACCCTGCCCCGCAGCTAACCATCTGTCCGATTGGCTACATGGTCAAATATTAAGGACAATAAATATGTACCAACCTATGTACAAACCAGGATTAGAACAGGTGCGGGAGTTGGCGGACCAGGGGAACCTGGTCCCCATTTACCGCGAGATCAACGCGGACCTGGAGACGCCTGTGTCCGCCTACCTGAAGGTGGCGCGGCCCCCCTACTCTTTCCTGCTGGAGAGCGTGGAGGGCGGCGAGCGCCTGGCGAGGTTCAGCTTCATAGGCACCGAGCCTCGAAAGGTCATCAAGACCGGGCCGGGCCGGGAATACGGCGCGGTGGACCCGCTTATCCCCATCGAAAAGGAGCTGTCCCGGTTCAAGATCGTGGACCTGCCGGAGATACAGCGCTTCAATGGCGGTGCAGTGGGATACCTTTCATACGAGTCCGCGGGCTATTTCGAAAAGCTGCCCACTCCCAGTAAGGTGGCTACGGATGTTCCGGAGTCCATCTTCATGTTCACCAACACGTTCCTGATTTTCGATCACGTGCGCCACAAGATGCAGGTCGTTAGCCACGTGGAGCTTGATGGTGACATCGAGGCCTCCTACGCCGGTGCGGTGGGGCGCATTGAGGAGATTGTCAGGAGATTGGAAGGTCCCCTTACCCTGCCCCACATCGAAGACGGCGTCGTGACTCAGCGTTCTGCCATGGACTCCAATGTGACCAAAGCGCAACACGAAGCCATGGTGGAACGCGTCAAGGAGTACATAGTGGCCGGCGACGTCATCCAGACGGTCGTCGCCCAGCGCCTGGCACGCCCCACCACCGCTCACCCTTTCCAGATATACCGTGCCCTGAGGGCCATTAATCCATCGCCCTATATGTACTATCTGGAGCTGGACGGTTTTCAGATCGTCGGGGCCTCACCGGAAATGCTGGTGCAGGTAGACAATGGCGTGGTGGCCACCCACCCCATAGCCGGAACCCGACCGCGTGGGGCCGACGCCGCTGAGGACGATGCCCTGGAAGCGGAGCTGCGCAGCGACGAGAAGGAGCAGGCGGAGCACATCATGCTGTTGGACCTGGGCCGCAACGACATCGGGCGCGTCAGTGAGCCCGGCACCGTTGAGGTTACGCAGCTTATGGACGTGGAGCGCTACTCCCACGTCATGCACCTGGTGTCTCACGTGACGGGCAAGCTGCGCAAGGACTACAGCTGTTTCGACGCGTTGAGGGCCTGCTTCCCCGCCGGCACCGTGTCCGGCGCACCCAAGATACGCGCCATGGAGATTATCGCCGAGCTCGAGCCGGACAAACGCGGGCCTTATGCGGGCGCGGTTGGCTACTTCGATTTCTCCGGCAATATGGATACGGCCATCGCTATCCGCACCCTGGTGGTCAAGGACGGCGTGGCGTATGCCCAGGCCGGAGGCGGCATCGTGTACGACAGCGTGCCGGATACGGAGTACAGCGAGACGCTGCACAAGGCGTCCGCCTTGATGCGGGCCATCGATCAGGCGGAGCAGGAGGGCTCGCGGCCCGAATAGACTGCGCGCCGGGAGGAACCAGATGATACTGCTGATAGACAACTACGATAGCTTCACGTATAACCTGTACCAGTACCTTTGCGAGTTGGGCGCGGACGTGAAGGTGGTGCGAAACGACGAGATCACCATTGAGGAGATCGAGGAGATGGCGCCGGAGAAGATCGTGGTCTCTCCTGGCCCCAGGACTCCGGAAAAGGCCGGCATTTCGCCTGAGGTAATCAGGCGGTTCGGGGCCAATACGCCAATGCTTGGCGTGTGCCTGGGCCACCAGTGCATAGGCTACGCCTACGGCGGCACCGTCACCGGCGCGGGGGAGATAATGCACGGCAAGATGTCGATGATCCACCACGATGGAAAGGGCGTCTACAAGGGCCTTCCGAACCCCTTCCAGGCTATACGCTACCACTCTCTGGCAGTACAGAAGGACGACTTGCCCGATGACCTGGAGGTGTCAGCGTGGACGGACAACGGCATCGTCATGGGCGTGCGGCATAAGAAGCATCCTGTCGAGGGGATACAGTTCCATCCAGAGTCGATCATGACGAAAGTAGGCCACGACCTGCTGCGAAATTTTCTGGAAAACCGGCGATAGGCGCAGGAGCGGAAGGGCGAATATTTAAGTCGCCTGTTTCTACCGCAAAACGTCTGCGATAGCGAGACGAGGAGGTGAACATGAGAGAATACATACCTAGCCCCAGTGACTGGGTGGCAGAGCAGGTAGAACTGTACGAGGGTAGCGGGGGCACCGAGGGACTGACCCTGAGGGACACGGGTCTGCCCGTCATCATCGTGACTAATCGAGGGCGGAAGACGGGTGCGGTCCGTAAGACCCCTTTAATGAGAGTGGTGGATGGTAGCAGCTATATCCTCGTGGCATCTAAAGGCGGAGCCCCAAAACATCCGCTGTGGTATCACAACTTGAAGGCGGAACCAAGCGTTGAAATTCGAGACGAGGCGAATGTCTACTCGATGCGAGTCCGTGAGGTAGAGGAGTCAGTCGAGAGGCAGCGACTCTGGGATATCGCAGTCGCAGCCTACCCTCCTTACCAGGAGTACCAGGACAAGACCGAACGGGTCATCCCGGTCTTCATCGCGGAAGCCACCGACTCGGTGGAAAAGTAACGGCGCGAATGGGGATTTCAGCGGGCAAAAGTATCTCAAGACCTACGGATATCAAATGATACGTGAAGCAATCGATGCGGTAGTCGGCGGGCGGTCCCTGACCGTGGAGGAAGCCTCGCAGGCCATGCAGGAGATCATGACCGGCGAGGCCACGCCTGCCCAATTCGGGGCCTTCGTGACGGCGTTGCGCATGAAGGGCGAGACCGTGGACGAGATCACCGGCATGGCGCAGGTCATGCGGGAGAAGTCTCTGCATGTCAAAGTCGACGGCGCCTTGGTGGACACCTGCGGCACTGGAGGCGACGCCTCCGGCACCTTCAACATATCCACGACGGCGGCCTTCGTAGTGGCCGGCGCCGGCGTTAAGGTGGCCAAGCACGGCAACCGCGCAATGTCCGGCGCGTGCGGCAGCGCAGACGTTCTGGAGGGCATAGGCGGCAAGATAGACCTTGGCCCGGAAGGCGTGGAGCGGTGCCTCGACGAGACAGGCTTCGGCTTCATGTTCGCCCAGACCTTCCACCCTTCCATGCGGTTTGCGGCGGGCCCGCGTCGGGAGATAGGCATACGCACCGTGTTCAACATTCTTGGTCCTCTGACCAATCCAGCGGGGGCCAAGTCACAGGTAATTGGCGTGGCCGATCCCTCCATGGCCGAGAAGATGGCGCAGGTGCTGGCCAGGCTGGGCAGCACGCACGCGCTGGTGGTGCACGGTGGCGATGGCCTGGACGAAATATCCCTGGACGGTCCGACCCGTGTGTGGGAAATGCAGAACGGCACCGTCTCCGAGATGTCCGTTAGTCCTGACGACGTGGGAATGGAAA
>JACZVF010000024.1 GCA_022572805.1 Chloroflexota bacterium | reverse complement strand
GAATATCCTAGAATTTTGGGACGTTATCGAGTTCGAGGACTCCCGTGTCCCTTGATCTGACCAGCACCGCGCTTCAGATCGACAGCATGGCCGTGGAGTTGAAGCAGCGAAATACCGATAAAGTTCGCCGCCTGCAGACAGCCCTGGATGCGGTCGGTGACTTCGACGTGGACGCTTACCAGGCCAAGCTGGAGGAGAGCCGCTCCACGCTGCTCTGGAACGTGCCGTCTTTTACCGGCGATCCCGCCAGGAGCTACCCGCCTGCTCCGATACCTGATAATTTCTGCGTCGTCGCGGTGGACGGCTCCCACATCGACATCGACCGCCACTTGCCCGCCCGCTGCTACCTCATAAACACAGGCACGGTCTACCTGCGGTACGGCTCCCAGCCGGACGCCGAACTGTCCAGCCAACCCCGGCTCTACGCCGAGGAGGACGAGCTGGTGATAAAGGACGACAGGGCGCCATACCGGCAGCAGAACATCGACGGGTCGCTGCTGGGCGCCAAGCGCGCCGTGGAGGAGCTGAGGGCGCTGGTCCACGCCCTGCATAACACGCCTAAAGACATCCCCACAGTGGGCCTGGTGGACGGCACCCTGGTGATGTTCGGGCTACAGCAGTACCCCGACTTCGTGGTGCGGGAGCTGGTGGACAACGGCTTCGTCGGCGCGTTGGAGGAGCTACGCCAGATGGCGGCCGAGCGTCCACTGGCCATTGGGAGCTACATCAGCCTGCCCCGCGCCGGAGAGGTGGCCAACGCCCTCCGGCTGCGGGCTTGCCCCTTCGACGTGGCGAACTGCGAAAGCAATTGCGGCCAGATACCTGCCCGCGAACGGGCATGCGACAAGGCTGTCGGCGGCCTCATGGACCGCGAGATATTTTCGGATTTTTTGGATAAAGGGCACAGGTCTTCGGTTTTCATCAGCAACAGCCCTGTTGTTTCGAAAAATTACCAGGGGCATGGCATACACTTCTTCTACGTCAACGCCGGCGAGGAGATCGGCCGCGTGGAGGTGCCGTCCTGGGTGGCGGAGAACGAGGCGTCGCTGGAGCTTGTGCATTCGCTGATAATCGACCAGTGCCGGAGGGGGCCCGGCTACCCCGTGGCGCTGATGGAGGCCCATGAGCAGGCGGTGGTCACGGGTCCTGATCGGCGTTACTTCGTGGAGCTTGTGGAGCAGGCCCTGTACGACCAGCGCCTGCCGATCTACTCCTCCGAAAAGAATATTTCCAAAAGGCAAAAGTGGATTTGATATGGCTTCCAGGCAGGATTTTGACGCTCGACAAGGCCAGAGGGATCAAGAAGAAGCTTGCGCCCGCACTTTTGTGGAACAGTTAGAAAGTGAGAGAGGCGTTAATCTAGCGCTTATGCGCGCCGAGGATATCTCGGATTTGCGAGGCAGATGGGATTTCGTATTCTGTATACAGCCATTCTCCCTAAATGGAAACTGGTCCGCGATAGAAATAAAGGCGTTGGTCAACAGCGACGAAAGAAAACAGTTCGGTAGTTGGGAACGATTCATTAAGGCAGTCGAGGCGAAGGCGGTCGACGGCCTAACAGGCACCTATAGCGTTTTCGGATTTTCCCAATGGAATTTTACTCAGGAGCAGGCAAAGCAAATAGCTAATGCGTTTATTAGCATCATTTCGACAGTAGGACCGAGTATGGACAGAGGAGATATACGAGACATAGGGCCGGAATTATCAACGCAGTTCCACTTCTGGCCGAAGAAGCCAGCCGATATCGACCTCGAAACGTGGAGGGAAAAAGGAGAGCGGAAATTTATACAGCATCCCCAGGAGTTTCATGTCTCGAAAATTGCAAACGACGGGTCAAAGATATTATGGGCATATGGCACTGGGGCGGCCTCTGATGCTGTGCCTGATATTCAAGAATCGATTGAGAAGCTATTCGGCTCGGACGGTGAACGGGGTGTAAGGGCTAATATCCAATTAGCGGAGGCTAAAGCAAAAGGCGCTACGCAGACTTATTTACTACTGGATTCCCACATAGCTTTTGACCCGGATACCATTTCGCATGCCTTGGGATGTCTGGACCAATCCCAATTTTCTGACATCGACGCAATTTATTTGGTTGACATCTTCGACAATCGTGTAGCACAGGTTTGGTCATGAATGACGATAAAGCCGTCACGACAGCCACCACCACCCGCCTGGGCGAGGTCATCGAGGGCTCCACTACCGAGTTTCGGACCCACTGCTACGACCTTTACCAGGCGCCGCCCCTGGGAAGCCTGGTGCGTTGCGGCGACGGCGATTCCACCTACGGCATCGTCTGCGACGTGGCCACCCAGAGCATGGACCCATCTCGAACCGCCATCCCCCGGGGCCGCGACTCCGAGGACGAGGAGGACGTGTACCTGAACAACCCGCAGCTTACCCGCCTGCTGTACACCCAGTTTCAGGCGGTTATCGTGGGACACGACGACGGCCCGGGCATTCGGCGTTACCTGCCGCCCTCCCCGCCCAGGATTCACTCCTTCGTGTACGCATGCAGCCAGGAGGAGGTCAGGGCCTTCAGCGATTCCCTGGACTTTCTTCCAATCCTGTTGTCTCCATCCGTCAACGCGCAGGACGACGTGATTGCATCCTTTCTTCGCATCGCAGGGGCCTGCCACCAGGACAGCAACGGCTTTCTCGTCAACGCAGGCAAGACGCTGGCCACACTCATGGCCGGACAGCTACCCCGCCTCAACAACGTCCTCAGGAGAATTTCCCCATGACTTTTTCTGTAGACCCGGCAGAGCCAAAACGCGACGATCGAGACGCGGCGGACGGCAACGGTTGGCGTCGTGACGATGGGCTCGTTGGAGATGTCCGAAAGCCCCTGGGCATGGTCGTGGCCGGGTCCCTCACCGAGGGCATGGAGGTCCGCCTGGACGCGGCAACGTCCATCGAGAACATCAAGGTCGGCACCTTCGTGAACATTCAGGGCCGCGACATGCAGTTCTTCGGCGTGCTGACGGACGTTTCACTAAACTCCACCGACCCCAGCCTGCGTCTAACCCCGCCCGACGTATCCAACAAGTTCATTTTCGATGTGGTCTCCGGCACCACCGCCTACGGCACCATCACGGTGGAGCCCATGCTAACCCTGAGCAACGACCCGCTGGAGGCCATGGACGGCCCCAAGCCCTCCAAGACCATACCACCGCACTTCTCGCTGGTGTCCACGGCATCCGAGGACGACATCCAGAAGATATTCGGCACCGAGGACGACGGCCACTTCTACATCGGAAACCCGCTGGACATGGATGCCAAGCTGTGCCTGAATATCGAGGAGTTCGTGAAGCGCAGCAACGGCGTGTTCGGCAAGAGCGGCACCGGCAAGACTTTCCTGACGCGGCTGCTGCTCATCGGCATACTGCAGAGCGGCGCCGCCAGCAACCTGGTGTTCGACATGCACGGCGAGTACGGCTGGAAGGGCACCAGCGAGGGCACGGGCGGGGGCTCCCGCGAGGTGAAGGGGCTGAAACAGCTCTTCTCCTCCAAAGTGGCCGTATTCTCGCTGGACGACGAGAGCTCCCGGCGGCGCGGCCTGACGCCCGACTACGTGGTGCGCATCGGCTACGACGAGATCGAGCCCGAGGATATCCAGGTGCTGCGCGAGTCGCTGAACCTGTCCGAGGTCGCCGCCGACGCCGCCTATTCGCTGGACCGCAAGTGGGGCAAGGCGTGGCTATCAAATTTTCTGGCCTATCCCGGCGGAGAGGAGTTCGGGGAGCTGGCCCGAGAGCTTAACGTAAACGACCGCGCGTTGAGCACGCTGAAGAACCGCCTCTCCCGGCTGCAACGGTTCGATTTCATCGACGAAGCAGGCGGACACAACTCCGTGAATCAGATACTGCAGTACCTGAACAGGGGAATGCACGTCATCCTGGAGTTCGGGCGGTACGGCAACCATCTGGAGGCCTACATGCTGGTGGCTAACCTAATTACGCGCCGCATATATGCGAGATACGTGGAGCTGAAGGAGCGGGCAATGGGCGACCCCAGCCAGGAGCCTCGGCCCCTGGTTATCACCATCGAGGAGGCGCACAAGTTCTTGAGCCCCAGCATAGCCAACCAGACGATATTCGGGAGCATCGCCCGGGAGATGCGCAAATACAACGTTACGCTGCTGATCGTGGACCAACGACCCAGCGGCATCGACGAGGAGGTAATGAGCCAGCTGGGCACGAAGATTGCATGCCTGCTGGACAACGATCGGGACACGGACGCGGTGCTGACGGGGGTATCCGGAAGCCGGAAGCTGAGGGCTGTGCTGGCGAGGCTGGAGTCGAAGCAGCAGGCCCTGGTGTTTGGCCACGCCCTGCCCATGCCGGTGGTTATCAAGACAAGGGAGTACGGCTCGGCGGAGTCCTACAGGGAGCTGGGCTTCAAGGACGAGGCAGAGCTGACCGCCCAGGTGGAGCAGGACATCGAAGACCTGTTCGGGCCCGGCAGCTAGAAAATACCTCGGTGAAACCAGTCGTGATAGAAGATATACGGCGCAAAGTCATCGACGATCAGTTTGAGTTCTCGCTTCACGCTTTGGACAACAGCATAATCAGACGAATCTCCGTACAGGAGTTAAGGCAGGCCATCGCGGCAGGGGAAGTGATAGAAGATTACCATCATGACAAGTACGGACCGAGTTGCCTCATATTTGGTTATACTGAATCAGGACGGCCTATACATATTCAATGCAGCTATCCGAATCGGGATTTGATCAAGATCATTACCTTGTACGAGCCAAACGAGGCGAATTGGATTGAATTTAGAGCCCGGAGGGTCTGAAGTGAAGTGCGATACCTGCGGAGGCAACTTCGACAATAGGGACGTAACATATCGCATCGAACTGGGTGGTCGGTTGATCGTCGTGGAAAACGTGCCCGCCAGAGTCTGCGGCCAATGCGGGGAAACTTATTTCAGCGGGCCGACGGTAGAACGCATTCAGAAAACCGCGTGGGAACAGCAATCTCCGTCAAGAATCATCGAGACGGCGGTTTTTGACTTCGCTAATACATGAAGACCTGTTCGGGCCCGGCGGCTAGACCCCTAGCTCCTCAAGCCTTTCGTCGCTGATGCCGAAGTGGTGGGCCACCTCGTGGACCACGGTGTCCCGCACCTCCTCGACAATCTCCTCGCGGGTGTCGCAGATCTCCTCAATGGACTTCTGGAACAGCGTTATCTTGTCCGGCAACACCATGCCGTAGTCGCTGCGTTCCGTCAGCGGAAGGCCCTCGTACAGGCCGAGCAGCAACTGCTCTTTCTCGATACCGGAGCCCACCAACTGCTCGTTGGAAGGCCACTCCTCCACCACCAGGTCCACGTTGTCCAGGTGCATTCTGATTTCGGGCGGTATCTGGTCCAGCGCCTGATGCACCAGCACCTCGAATTCGCTTGTTTCCATACCGCCAAGCTTAGCAGAACGGAACGCCTATTCACACACGTCAATGGCCGGAGGGGCCGTACCGCGTCGCTCAGACGAGATCAAGCAGTCTCTTGCCGCCTGGCCATGTTGGGACGTCTTGACCCTCGGCGGCACGTGGGATATCGTAGGGTCGCGCCTGTCGTCGTCCGGGAAACAGGCAGATAAGCAGAATCTATTCAAGTCCGAGTCTTAACACGTATTGGCAAACAGGAGGGTGGGATTGAAAGTCACCCAGATCAAAAGCTATCCGGTGAACGATGGCGATGGGCGAGGCTACTTCATCGTCAAGGTGGAGACCGACGAAGGGGTGTACGGCCTGGGCGAGGTGGGAATCCGCAACTGGGCCGGCGCCATCGAGCAGGCAGTCGAGCACCTGTCGCAGATCGTCATTGGGGAGGACCCCTTTAGCACGGAGCGCCTTTGGCAGCATATGTTCCGGGGAGGCTTCTTCCCCGCCGACAAGGTCTACTGCTGCGCCATTAGCGCAATCGACATCGCCCTGTGGGACATCAAGGGCAAGTTCCTCAACATGCCGGTTTACAAGCTGCTTGGCGGACCGGTCCGAGACAAGGTGGTCTGCTACCCCCACGCTCAGGGACCGACTATCGAGGCTCTGGTCGACAACTGCAAGCGCCATGTCGCCGAGGGCTGGAAGTTCGTGCGCTGGGGGCAGCCGGAGACGTACCCCGAGTTCGAGCAGAGTGGGACCGGCCGACTGGAGCCTGTGGAGTCAATGCGAATAGCCGAGGAGCAGATGGCCCGTGTGCGTGAGGCCGTCGGACCCGACATCGAGATCTGCTTCGACGTACACACGCGCCTGGACACGGCCCACGTGGTGCAGATGTGCAAGGCGCTGGAAAAGTACAGGCCATACTTCATCGAGGACCCCCTGCGGTCGGAGAATCCGGGCAGCTACAGAACGCTTGCCCGGCACGTATCCCTGCCCATCGCCGCCGGTGAGCAGTGGTCCAGCAAGTGGGCCTTCCGCGAGGTCATAGAGGAGGAGCTCATCAGCTACGCCCGCATCGACCTCTGCATCGTGGGCGGCCTGACGGAAGCGCTCAAAATCACGCACTGGGCGGAGACGCATTACATAGACATCGTGCCGCACAACCCGCTGGGACCAATCAGCGCGGCGGCCTGCGTCAACCTGTGCATGGCCTCCACCAACGTGGGCGTACAGGAGATGCCCCGCAGGCCTGGCAGCTTCGGCACGGACCTGTTCCCAAAACAGATCGGATGGGAGGACGGCTACGCCTTCGTGACCCCGGATACCGCCGGGCTGGGCGTGGACTTCGATGAGGCTTTTGCCGGAGCGCATCGTGCGGACCTGACTGGCTGGACGCCCCAGCTACGCCGAAATGACGGGGCCTTCACCAACTGGTAATCCCCGGCGGTCCTTGGATGGTGCGCCATTCCAGAACTGATGTTGATTAAGGGGATTACAAGCTGTAGGATGCTGGTGGCTCGACCCCGTTCGCCCCCCTCAATCCCCCTCAATCCCAAGGAGGAACGCAGTGGTCAAGGCATACATACTTATCGAAATGGCGGCTGGAAAATCCGGAGAGCTGGTCCGCAGACTAAAGGGCGTGGCCAACGTTCGCTCGGTTAGCAGGGTCACTGGGCCTTACGACGTAATTGCGATAATCGAGGACGAGGACCTGAACAAGGTGCATGACTTCGTTACAACCGTCATCCACAAGGAGGAGGGTGTGCTGCGCACTACGACCAGCGTATCGGTGGAGCAGTAATCTCGGACGCAGTCGCAGCAAGAATGGCCCTCGTCGTGAAGGCTTTAATTATGAGGGGAGCGTGAGATGACGAGTCCTTCAATCCAGCCCGACAGCATCAACAGCCTCATTGACAGTACTGTTCTCTCCTTTGCGATGCTCGCGGGAATGCAACTTGATACCTTCGACCCGCTTGAAGATCGCCCAATGACCGCGGTTGGGGTTGCAGATGCTTTGGGCGTTCCTCCAGACAAGCTGAGGCTGCTGCTTTATTCGCTTGTGGCTGCCGGGTTACTGAGAGTCGAAGGAGATGTCTTTTCAAATACCCCCGAAGCCCAGAAATTCCTGGTGAGTAACAGCCCGGACTTTATGGGGGACCGACACCAGACACTAGCAAACGAGTGGTCACAGCTTTCGCTAATCGCAGAATCCATACGTACAGGTGTGCCTCAAAGCAGGACCGATTACTCCAACGCGTCGGAAGAAGAGCTGGAAAAGGAATACGAGCGCATACATCCTCAGACGACGAGGGCGGGAGCCGATCTGGTAAGGAGATACGACTTTTCTCAATTTAGCAGGCTGGCGGACTTTGGAGGTGGATCCGGCTCACTCTCCATATCTATTACGGAGGCGTGTCCGCACATCAAGGCGACGGTTATAGACCTTCCTTCCGTTACCCCCCTAACTCAACGCTATATCAGCCGGATGCACGCTTCGGAACGAGTGCAGGTACAGAGCGCAGATATCGTGACCGATGTACCACAAGGGACCTTTGATGTAGCAGTCCTACGGTGGTTCATCCAGGTGCTTACAGCAGACCAAGCGGGACGCGCGCTGAGAAACGTTGGTCGAGTTATCGAGCCCGGAGGCAAGGTCTTCATATGGAGCGGAGCCGTATTGGATGATTCCTTAATATCCCCTGTCAGCTCGTTGAAGTTCGATCTGACGGCCATAAGTCGGTTCGACGAGGTCAGGGCATACACGGAGCAGCAGTACCGAGACTGGCTCTCAGCCGCTGGTTTCGAGGGCTTCACTCGTGAAACCTTACCTGATACCCAGAGCATACTAACGGCACAAAAAGTTGGGTGAAAGTTTCAAAAACGAGGACTTAGGCATTCCGGCAGCATATGGCGATCGCTAACCTCTGGGGCAGGTTCCCGAACGTCCAGGCCACGCCTCTAGCTGTATCTCCTCTGGTCGGCCGCGCCCTCGGCATCATCCATGTCGTCCCAATCGACACCATCGTTGTCTCGCCTGCGTCGGTGACCGAGTATTGCCCGGGCCAACACCAGCGCCGAAAGTCCTCCCAGCCCCAGGGCCAGCGGAAGATCGCCATTGGCGTTAACAACCAGCGCCGCCAACGTGGCGTATCCAATCACCACGCTAAACAGCGAGGTGTAGGGCAACTTCTGTCCGCCAAACGCGACCAGCACTCCGACCAGCACTCCGATGAAGCCGTAAACCGGGAACATGGCTACCATGATGCCGCCTAGAATCGCCAGGCCGTCACCACCACGAAAGCCCGTGAAAACCGACTTCCAATGCCCCAGTATTGCGGCCAGCGCGGGAAGCGCAATCCACGCGCCTTCCACGCCTATCAAAATACTCGCGGCTACGGCCAACACGCCCTTGGTCAGATCGACCAGACCTACCGTGCCGCCTCGTTTTTTGCCCACGTAGCGCTTCACATTGGACGCGCCGGCCAGCCCGGTGCCCACGGAGAATATATCGACGCCTGCCTTGCGGCTTATCAGCGCGGCCACCGGTATGGCGCCCAGCAGATACCCTACGACTATCGCAGGCAGCAACGTGGTCAGTATGGAGGTAGTGTCGATCAAGGCCTCGCCTTATTACAGCTTACGGCTTTGAAATTCAGTGGCCGATATGAAATTATAACCGCTTGTCGACGCTAATCAAGGTACGTTCGTTCATTCTAGCCCAGTGTAGCATGTTTACTAGAATTCGAACTCCGTCCCAACACCCTGTGCCCTGGCCTTTCCGTACACGTGGTAAGCGACCGATATGTCCTGGATGGAAAGGCCTACGCTCTTGAAAAGCGTAATCTCGCTGTCGGACTCCCTGCCCTTTTTCTGCCCGCTCACAAGCTCGCTTATCTCGCCGCGGATATCACTCTCCTTCAACGCGCCCTCTTCCATGGGAATCTGCAAGTCGCCGGCCTCGGCCAGGCACGCCTCCACGTTGTCGCAGATAATCTTGGACTTGACGACGGTCTTGGTGTCCAGCTCACGGACGCCGGGCGCGTGAGAACCAATGCCGTTGATGTGGGTACCCGGCTGCACCCAGTCGCCGTCCACGACGGGAGTAGTGGCCGTGGTGGCCAAAGCCAGTATCTCCGATCCCTCGATTAGCTCCCGCACGCTGCCTACGACGCTTACAGGAACTCCTGTCTGCCCTGCCAGGTCGTCGGCGAACTTCTGCTGGTTCTCAGGCGTGTCCATGGAGAAGCAGATGGCCCGTTCCAGCTTGTGGGCGGTGGCCATACCCGAAAGCTGCGCCCTGGCCTGCACTCCCGTGCCCAGAACGCCGGCCACTTTGGCGTCCGGCCTGGCCATGTACCTGGTCGCCAGTCCGGAGACGGCGCCCGTGCGCATCGCCGTGATGTAACCGCCGTCCATTACGGAGATTGTTTTGCCCGTTTCGCCATCCATGAGAATTATGGTCGCCAGCGTCACAGGCAGACCGAACTTGGCCTGGTTGTCCTTATACACCGTGACGGCCTTGATGCCCAACGCCCCCATCTTCTTTAGCTGCGCCGGCATGAAGGCGTACCAGCCGTTGTGGTCGGGATCGCTGACGGCTGTGCGTGGAGGCATTATGGACGTGCCCTCGGCCAGCTCGCCGAAAGCCTGCTCCAAAATACCAATGGTGTCCTCCATGTTCAACAGGCCCTGGATGGTCTCTCGATTGAGCAGCAGGCTCATTGGTGACGCCTCCCCCAGTTGCTTCGATTCCCGGCTGTGGTGGAATGTGCAAAAAAGATTCTTTTGGGATGGTATTGTACTCCAATCGCCACGGATTCGCCTGCTATTACCCGTCCCAACCAGCCAACGGTCGGCTATAATGGCCCGGTGCAGCAGCTACTGAGAGACCACTTCGGCTACGACGAGTTCCGGCCTCTGCAGGAAGAGGTAATCGCCAGCGTGATGGACGGCAAGGACGCGCTGGTCCTAATGCCCACCGGCGGCGGCAAGTCCATGTGCTACCAGCTCCCCGCACTGGCGTTGGACGGCCTGACACTGGTCATTTCCCCTCTTATCGCCCTGATGAAGGACCAGGTTGACGCCCTGAAATCCAACGGCATCGCGGCGGAATACATCAACAGCACGCTGTCGGTCTTGGAGATTCGCCGGGTGCAGGCGCTGGCACAAAGCGGCGAGCTCAAGATACTTTACCTTGCGCCCGAGCGGCTGTCCCAGAGTGGCTTTCGCCGGTTCCTGGATGGGCTCGAAATCAGCCTCATCGCCATAGACGAGGCCCACTGCATCTCCGAGTGGGGCCACGACTTCCGCCCAGACTATCGTAACCTGAGCAGCCTGCGGCAAGATTTTTCCAACGTACCGGTAATAGCGCTCACGGCCACAGCAACGGAGAAGGTAAGAGAGGATATTGTCGCGCAGCTCGCGCTAAAGAATCCGAAAGTATTTCTGGCCAGCTTCAACCGCGCCAACCTCACCTACCGCGTAATGCCCAAGCGCAACTCCTACGAGGCCTTGCTGGCGGCCCTCGCCAAGGTCAGGGGCGAATCGGTAATCATCTACTGCTTCTCCCGCAAGGATACCGAGGAGGTGGCGGCCGACCTGCGGGACGACGGGTACGAGGCGGCTGCGTACCACGCAGGCCTTGCCAACGACGTTCGCCAGAAGACTCAGGAGCGATTTATCCGCGACGAGGTGCCGATTATTACGGCCACCATCGCGTTTGGCATGGGCATCGACAAGCCCGACGTCCGCATGATCGTCCACTACGACCTGCCCAAATCCTTGGAAGGGTACTACCAGGAGACGGGCAGGGCCGGCCGCGATGGTCTGCCCAGTGAGTGCATCCTGTTTTACACCTACGCCGATAAGATCAAACAGGACTTCTTCATCAACCAGGTGCGCGACGACCGGGAGCGGGCCAACGCCCAGGAGAAGCTGGACCAGGTTATCCGCTTCTGCGAGACCCGCCGTTGCCGCAGGGCATACTTGCTGGGCTACTTCGGCGAGACCCCGGCCAGCGATACCTGCGATGGTTGCGACGTATGCCTGTCAACCAAAGAGGAGTTCGACGCAACCGTCATTGCGCAGAAAGTGTTGTCGGCAGTGGTCCGCACCGACGAGCGGTTCGGCGTTGGTCACCTCAGCGATGTGCTGCGCGGCGCAAACACCAAACGAATTCGAGACCTTCGACACGACCGCCTCACTGTATTCGGCATCGCCGACGACCACTCTGATGACGAGATCAAGGAGATCGTGGGCATGCTGCAGGACAGGGGCCTGCTGGAAAAGAGCGGTGGGCAGTACCCCACGTTGGGCCTGACTACCGAAGGATGGTCGTTCCTGAAGGAGCGGGCCAACCTAACGCTGGTGCGGACCCAGACCAGTCACGAATCAGAGGACAGGCCGGCCAAAGGCGCCCTGGACTACGACAAGCCGCTGTTCGGCAAGTTGCGAGACTTGCGCCGGAGGATGGCCGCCGATAGAAACGTGCCGCCCTACGTCATCTTCGGCGACAACACACTGCAGCAGATGGCGTACTTCGTTCCGCAAAGCCTGGACAGCCTTTCCCGGATCTCCGGCGTCGGCACGGTGAAGCTGGACGACATGGGAGAGGAGTTCCTGTCGCTCATAACGGCCCACGCCCGCATGAACAATCTGCAGGAGCGCAGCAACGCCAATGCCAGTGCCGCCCGCAAGGGCAGGCGCAACGGCAGACGGGTGAACCGCGACGGCTCCACCTACGACCTGACGCGGCAGCTTGCGGCCGAGGGCCTGTCGCTGAGTGAAATCGCCTCCCGTCGGGGCCTCTCAGAGGGCACAGTGCTGTCACACCTGGAGCAGCTTCAGCAGGCCAACGAGCCCCTGGACCTTGCAGGCGTGCTGCCGCCACCGGAACGCTTTGCCAGGATTCGAGACGCCTTCAAGCAGGCGGATACCACCAATCTCAGTCCCGTCCGCAATATATTGGGCACGGACTACTCCTACGCTGAGATACGCGCCGCGCGCCTGTACCTCAGGCAGGACCGTATTGCTAAATCCAAGAGGTAACTCATGAAATTCGGCGACTTTCTGTTCCCGGAGAGCACTACGCCGGAGACCGACTTCACTGTCATCAACGAGTCACTGAAAGAAGCTGAGCTGGCCGACCAGCTAGGCTACCACTCCATCTGGCTGGGCGAACATCACTTCGACGGGGCGTGCTCCTACGCCGATCCCATGGCGTTCGCCGGGGCGGTGGTGGCGCGCACCAGGCAGGCCAAGATAGGCTTCTCCGCAGTGCAAACGGCGTTGCACCACCCGGTGCGCCTGGCGGAGCAGATCGCGCTGCTGGACAATCTGTCCAACGGCCGTATCATCGTGGGCACCGCCAGGGGCACCGCGTTTAATTTCTACGAGTACCGCGGCTACGGCATCGACGCCGAGGAGGGCCGCGAACGCCTGCGCGAGACGGAAGAGGTCCTGCAAAAGTCGTGGACAGGTAACGGCTACAAGCATGAGGGCAAACACTGGCAACTGGACATACCGGTGATGCGCCCCAAAGTCGTGCAGCAGCCGCATCCTCCCATCATCCGCGCGGTGGCCACCGAGGCGTCGACCATCGAGATGGGAAGCCTGGGACGGCCCATCATGATGGTAGTGCAGCCCAACGACGTCACGGAGAAGCGCTTCGAGCTGTACAAGACAGCCATGGCGGAGGCGGGGTACGACGACGAGGCCATTGCCAACAACATGGACAACTGCTGGATATGGCGCAACGTCTTCGTCGCCGACACAGACGAAGAGGCCGAGCGCATCGCATATCCCGCGTATGTTGGCAGCCGTCAGCACATCGCCCTTACCAGGCTGCGCCTCAACAGCCAGGACGAGCAGGAGTCTGTCGCCGCGCCTCTGGACGACCCCAGGTTCAGTCCGGAGAACGCCCTCATCACCGGATCGCCGGATACGGTGGCCGAGAAGATCAAGCCGCTGGACGACATGGGCATCGGCGGGCTAATCATCCACTTCCGTATTGGGGCCATGACCTACCAGCAGAACGAGCGCAGCCTGCGCCTGTTTGCGGAAAAAGTAATGCCCCGGTTCCAAGGCTAGCGTCTGCCGCTGTCGTCCGGCACAAGTTTGCCCCGGTTGCTTAGGGCAACCGGCGGTGGCTATAATGCCGCTGTCTTTAAGTACTCCCAAAAACTTAACGCATACATTCATGCACAAACGATAGGAGAACCCATGCACGCTATTTTCGTGACGATCAATATCAAGGACGGCCACCGGGACGAGTTCATGGCAGCCAGCCTGGGCGACAGCCAGGGCTCCGTGCGCGATGAGCCGGGCTGTTTCCGTTTCGACATTCTCGAAGACAAGACGGACCCCAACAGGTTCTACCTGTACGAGGTTTACGAGGACGAGGACGCCCACATGAACGCCCACCGCAACGCGCCTCACTACAAGAAGTGGCGCGAGACCGTCTCACCGTGGTTCGACGGCGATATATCAGCTGTCCCCATGAACACCATCTTCCCGTCCGACAGCGGCTGGAAGGCCCAGAAGCCCGGCCTCCTCAACTGGTGATTTTTGGATATTTTTGAATAGCGTCTGCGGACGCTGATAGTGCCAGTGGAGATTTCCCTAGGCCTGGCGTATTTCGATTGTTCAGCAACCCGCCGCCAGGCTCGCCACCGAACCGCGACTGCCTTGACATACACCCGCAACCCATTTATTGTGTAAGCCTTTACTTAAATAAGGGATTCCCTTGCGGAGGCTGCGGCAATGATTCAGAGGGAAGGGTCCAAGCCCGGCAACGTTGTTCTGCTGGTCGGCACGAGGAAGGGCGCGTTCATTTTCAGCAGCAACGACGCCCGAAAAGACTGGGACATGACCGGGCCGCACATACCGGGGGGCAACGTTTTCCACATGGCCTACGACCCCCGTGGCAATGGCAGAACGCTGGCCGCAGTCAACGACGGCTGGTTCGGCCCGGAGATACAGTTCACCGACGACCTGGGGCAAACGTGGGAGCGTCCCGAAATTCAGCCAGGTTTCGCCACACGTGACGACATGACCGTCAAGAATATCTGGCACGTACAGCCCGGCCGAGACAATGAGCCCGGCGTACTCTACGCGGGCGTGGACCCAGCGTCTCTGTTCCGAAGCGACGACCACGGCCTGACCTGGCACGAAGTGGAGAGCCTTGCCAACCATCCGACGCGGGAGCAGTGGCAACCCGGCCTTGGAGGCCTGTGCCTCCACAGCGTTGTGCTGGACCACTCCAACGCCAAGCGCATGTGGGTGGGAGTGTCTGCCGTCGGCGTATTCCGGACCGACGACGGTGGCGAGAGCTGGCACCTCAAAAATTCAGGCGTTCGGGCCGACTTCATGCCGGAGCGCTTCCCGGAGTTTGGGCAGTGCCCCCACAAGGTGCTGAAGCATGCCGCCCGCGCCGACCTGATTTACCAGCAGAACCACTGCGGCGTGTTTCGCACCGACGACGCCGGCGACACTTGGCAGGATATTACGGAAGGCCTGCCGTCGAGGTTCGGCTTCGTGCTGGGGCTGCACTCGCAAGACCCCGATACGCTTTACGTGGTCTCAGAGGACAACGTGATGGCGGATGGCGAGGCGGGAGGAGGCTACCGTATCGTCAGCGAGGCCAAGTTCCGCGTGTTCCGTAGCCGCAACGGCGGCGCCGACTGGACGCCCATGACGAAGGGGCTTCCCCAGCAGAACGCATTCCTCCACTGCATGCGCGAGGGCATGGCCACGGACCCGTTCGAGTCCTGCGGCATATACGTCGGCACCACGACGGGCCAGATCTTCTACAGCCGCGACGACGGCGATAGCTGGGAGATGATGGTGGACAACCTGCCGCCCATAAATTCGGTGGAGTGCGCGGTGGTGCCGTAGCCTTGGTTCTTCTAGGCAGCGTGGCGAAATCCGGAAAGCCGTAGTTCGGCTAGCTCTCCGCTGCGGCGGGGTCCGAAGATATTCCTAGTTTCTGGGTCGGACACCACGAACGAATTTTAGACACACTTTTCGACCTGAGTTTGCCGAAGGTCAGGCTCACCAAGGACGTAAGAGCATAAATACCGTTCGCCCTGAGCCTGTCGAAGGGCAGGCTCTCAGGCTGCATAGCGAGCTGACACACCCCACTAACCTTTCACCCGGGGAATCACCTCGCGGCCCATGCGGTCGATCTGCTCCAGGGCCCTGGCCTGTGGCATGCCCGGCCACTGCATCCGGAACACAAGGTAGTTAATGCCCAGCTCTTCCCCGTAGCGCTTGATCTCGCTCACCACGTCTTCCGGCGAGCCCAGCAGGAAGCGGTCACGGGCGAGGTCCTCGTACGGCACGGAGAAGCTCTCCTGGCCCGGCAATGCCTTGTCCTGTCCCCACGAGGCGTAGGCCGCGTACTTGCTCTGCAAAAACGGCTGGCTTTCCGCGTAGGCTTCGTCCCTGTCGGACGCGACGTAGAGCTCGCGGATCATGGGCATGTCCGGCGGCGGTGGCTGGCCCGCCTTGGCCAGCTCCTCCCGGTACATGGTGAGCTGTCCGGCCACTGTAGTCATGGTCGCGTGGGGGTTGACCAGCCAGGCGTAGCCCCACCGCGCAGCGCGGCGTATTGCGGCGTCGGCGTTGGCCGCCATCCAGATCGGCGGGTGCGGCTTCTGTATCGTGCGCGTGGTGGACCTTGTCTTCGGCACCTGGCAATACCTGCCGTTGTACTCGACCTCGTCCTCGGTAAGCAGCAGCTTGGTAGCCTCCAGAACCTCTCGCATGCGGCCCACTCGGTCCTTGGTCGTCACACCAAAGGACGCATACTCCTCGTCGCGGTAGCCCAGGCCGATGCCGAAAACAAACCGCCCGTTGCAGATGGCGTCCATTGTGGCCAGGTTCTCGGCCAGCGCGACCGGATTGTGCAACGGCAGCAGCAGAACTGAAGCGGCCACCTGCATGTCGCCGGCCTCAGCCGCCATACGCGCCAGGAACGGCAACGCGGCCGCCATCTGGTATGGCGCGGAGAGGTAATGCTCGCCACAGCCTATGAGGTCGAATCCGGCCTCCCGCGCCGCCCGCACCTGCTCGGCGCTGTCTGTTATCTGCTGCGCCAGGGAGTTTTCACTGGAGCTCTGCGTATTGAGAAAGAGTCCTATTTTCATTGCGAGTCCCTTCCTATGGCTAAATCTGGCTTTCGCAATCCTATACACCTTATTCAGACCAGGCCCAGATAATTTTTGTCCTTCCTAACGTCCCGACGTATTTGTCTTCCGATACTTATATCAGAGAAGTCAATGGTGGCGGACGTAGCAAAGAGTCTTGGACACGGCGTTCCGCACTTAACATACAAGATTCCTCGCCGTACAGCCTCGGAACTGTAGATGGCCGACGCCTTCGCGATATTGCATACGGACGTAAAGCCTGCTTGGTGGCAAACCGAATGTGCAGAGCACGTCATCGTAAACGACTCTACGCCCGCGCTGAAACCGACAATTGCCAACTGTACAACAAGGCCCATGTGCTGAGTATGCCAATGTCGACCAATTCACGCCCGCGCTGAGGCCAAAACATTCCAACCTCCACCCAAAACCTATCTCCCAAACTCGCGGTCCAGGTGGGTGGCGCTGAGGTGGATCATGGTCGGCCTGCCGTGGGGGCAGCTGTGGGGCTGGTTGCAGGCCTCAAGCTGCCGCGTAAGCTCCACCATCTCCTGGTGGGTCAACACCTTGCCCGCGCGGATGGCGCTGTGGCAGGCGATGGAGTACGCCGCGCGCTCTTGCCAGGTCTCCGGGTCGCCACCCTCGGACATCTCGTCCAGCACATCGACTAAGGCGCTGGCGGGGTCGGCCTCCGCCAGGATGCTGGGCACGCCTCGAATCAGAAAAACGTCGCCGCCGAAGGGCTCGACCAGCAGGCCCAGAGCTGCAAACGACGCCTGATTGTCGAGAAGTAGCTCCTGCTGCCGGGCGTCCAACTCGAGCGTCGCCGGCTCCATCAGCATCTGCACCTCAGGCGCGCCAGCCGCGGCATCGGCCTGAATTTTTTCAAATACCACCCGCTCGTGGGCGGCGTGCTGGTCGATGAGGTACATGCCGTCGGGACCCTCGGCCGCGATGTATGTGCTCTGCACCTGCCCCAGCACCCTGAGCACGGGCAAGGCCGACTTGGGGCTTAGCGGTCCGTCGTACAAAGGCCCGTTGCCCGAAATACCAGCGACTACCTCGCCGTTGGTTGGGCCAGCCGCCTCCGCAGCGCGTGAGAAGGGCTGCACCGGCCAGAACGACGTTGCCGTCCGCGCTGGAGCACTCGAAAATCCGCCCGCCGTTACCTGGGCGCGACGCATCTCAGGCACGGGCGTGTGGGCCGTAAGCGTCTGCCGGACGGCGTGCTGCACCGCCGAGAACACCTGGTCCTGACTGCGGAACCTCACCTCTGACTTTGCTGGATGCGCGTTCACGTCCACATCCTCGAATGGCATGGAGATGTTGAGCGCAGCCATGGGGAACCTGCGCTCCTTCAGAAAGCCGTGGTACGCCTGCTCCACCGCCACGTTCAGGGCCCGGCTCTGCACCCAGCGGCGGTTCACGAACAGGCTGATGTAGTTGCGGTTCGCCCGGTCGACGGTGGGCGCTCCCACGACTCCTGTGACCTGGGGACCGCTTTCGTCGCCTTCATCCAGAGTGTCGATTTCCAGCATTGCCTGGGCAACTTCCAGGCTGTAAACGGCGGCAACCGCCTCCAGCAGATCGCCGGTGCCGGGACTGGCGAACCTGGACCGTCCGGCCATAAGCTGAAAGCGTATCTCCGGGTAGGCCAACGCGTACCGCGTCACCAGCGTCTGCACGCGGGTCGACTCCGAGCCGGGAGAGCGCAGGAACTTGCGGCGGGCGGGCACGTTGCGAAAGAGCTGCTGCACGGTGATGATCGTGCCGGGCGACGCGCCTTCGGGTGTTTTAGCCTTCACCTGACTTTCCAAAACCTCCAGGCGCGCGCCGCTGTCGGCGTCGGCGTGGCGGGTGACCATGGTAACCTGCGACACCGATGCGATGCTGGGCAGGGCCTCGCCGCGAAAGCCCAGCGTGGCAATGGCTTCCAGGTCTTCCGCAACCGAGAGCTTGCTGGTGGCGAACCTCTGGAAAGCCAGCTCCACCTCATCGTATGGAATGCCAACGCCGTTATCGGCCACGCGAATGAGCTCGACGCCTCCGCCTTGAATCTCGACCGATATCTCCGTGGCGCCGGCGTCGATTGAGTTCTCCACCAGCTCCTTGACCACCGACGCGGGCCGCTCGATGACCTCGCCGGCAGCTATCATGGAGGAGACCTCAGGGGAGAGTAGGTTTATTTTTTTCTGTATCGTCCGGCTCATCAAAGTTTGTCCGCATTGGTTTGAGGTCCGGCTTGCCCACGTCGCCTTGCTAAAGTTTTGGGAAGAACGTCAGATCAGCCACCAGACCGGTACGCTTCGTGCTCGGAGCCGCCGGTGGCCAACACGTCGGTGACGACCCCGTAGACCTGTTGCATCTCGGTATCGTTGGCGTTGCGCCAGTAGTACGGGCTGCACACGAACCCGCTGAAGTTCCGCACTATCTCCGGGTGGTCGTCGATCACGAAGTCCGGCCTGGTCGTCACGCCCCAGGTTGCCAGGCCCCGCTCGAAGTCCTCTATAGGCTTCTGGAAGACGTCCGACACGTAGCTTTCAAGGCCCAAACGCCGGACCTCTGCCTTACGAATGCCCACCCCCGACCACACGTATACCAGATGTCCGTCCGACGTCAGCTTCTGAAACACGTCCTCGGTGTCGGGCCGCATGCTGCCGTCGGCCCCCAGGATGGTGTAGTCCACATCAAAGAATATGTTCATGCGGCGGAACAGAACAGGCATTGCTGATTAAAGTCAGCAACCCCCCATGTATGAACTAATAACCAAGAACTAATTACTAACCACTAAATCCCCGCCGCCTGACCGTCGGTGCGTGGGTCCGCCGCGCCCATGCGGACGCCCGTATCGGGATCAATGAGAATCAGCTTGGTCGATCCCGTGCGAACGTCGATATGCCTGATGGTGTGGCCCTTGGCCTCCAGCTTGGCCACCTCATCGTCGGGCATGCCGGGCTCCAGTTCTACAACAACAGGGTCGTCGATGTTAGCCGGGTCGGTGCCGGGCCACGAGTTCCAGTTGGGCGCTTCCAGGGCCTCCTGCGCGTCCATGCCGTAGTCGATGATGTTGGTAATCATCTGGGCGTTCCAGGCGATTTGCCGATCGCCGCCGGGGGTGCCCGCCACAATGTACGGCTTGTCGTCCTTCATCACCATGAACGCATTCAGCGTGTGCATAGTCTTCTTGCCAGGCTCGATGACGTTGGGATGGCCTTCCACCAGGGAGAAGCCGCGGCCTATGCGGTTGTTCAGCACGACACCGGTGCTTCCCGCCACGAACCTCGAGCCGAAGCCGTTGGACAGGCTGTGGATCATCGACACCGCGTTGCCCTCCCCGTCCACCACGCAGAAGTAGGCGGTGTCGTCGCCGCCGGCCACGAGGACTCCCAGGGGCCCGGCCTCAACGTTGCCCACGGTCTTGTCCATACTAATCTCCCGCCGGCGCATTTCGCCATACTCCTTGGATATCAGCTCGCTGGTGGGAGAGTTCACGAACTCAGGGTCGCCCATGTAGGCGTTGCGGTCGGCGTATGCCAGCTTCTTGGCCTCCACCATGACGTGCACGGACTCCGAAGTATAGAAGCCCATGCCCGCCAGGTCGAAGCCCTCGAGGATGTTCAGGATCTCCAGAAGCATAAGGCCCTGCGAAGGCGGGTTCGTCTCGTATACCGTGTGTCCCCGGTACGTCGTGGATATGGGCGACTCGTACAGCACGGCCTCGAACCGAGCGAACTCTTCCTCTGTGTACAGGCTTCCCGCAGCTCGTAAAGCTCGGACCATTTCCTTGGCTATGGCCCCCCGGTAGAAGACGTCCGGACCCTGCGCAGCCACAGTCTTCAGCGTGTCCGCAAGGTCCTTGTTCACCAGCACGTCGCCAGGACCCAGTGGAGCGCCGTAGCGAGTGTAAATTCGAGCCGTGTCGGAGAACTCGCTCAAGGCGTCCACCGATCTGGTGAATGTATTGCCCAGGTTCTCGGACAGCACGAACCCGTTCTCCGCGTAGTCGATGGCGTACTGCAACAGCTTGGCCACCGGCATGGTCCCGAAATTTCGCTGGATGACGTAGTAGGCGTCGATCTCACCAGGGATTGCCGCGGAGTGGGGACCGTAAAGAGGCATGGTCTTGTAGCCTCGGCTGACGTAGTAGTCGCGGTTGGCGGCCATGGGAGCCTGCCCGCTGCCGTTAAGGCCGTACACCTTGCCGGTCTTGGCCTCGTACATGATAACGAAGGGCTCGCCGCCAATGCCGCACGACATGGGGATTGTGACCGCTTCCACGGCAGCCATGGCTATCGCCGCATCGAATGCGTTGCCGCCCTCGGCCAGCACACGCACGCCAGTGGACGCCGCCATGGGCGACAGCGACGATACGACGCCTCCCTTGGTGTAAACAGCGTTCCGTTCAGTCTTGATGCTTGGTCGTGCGCCCGTCCCATTGCTGCCCATGAAGCCTCCCCGCCAATACATACGTTCCGATTTTCGACGGTATGATAGCACAGGATACGGCCACCCTTTATACTGACCCCAGTAACGGAATCCAGCGAGAATCTCAGGAGATTACATTGGCCGACCGACCCACACTCCAAGACGTTATCACCGCCAAGAAACGCATCGCGCCTTACATCTGGCGGACTCCCCTGCACCACTACCTGGGCTTGGACAAGCTGCTGGACGCCGAGGTCTGGGTGAAGCACGAGAACCATCAGGTGCTGGGGGCGTTCAAGGTGCGCGGTGGCATCAACCTGATATCGCAGATGTCGGAGGAGGAAAAGCGGCGCGGCGTAATCACGGCGT
>JACZVF010000023.1 GCA_022572805.1 Chloroflexota bacterium | reverse complement strand
ACGAGAACGTCACGGTGCGGTCGGCCAGGTTTCCGATGGTGTTCGGCAGATGGTATTTCGTGGAAAGATGGTTTACCACCGTGGCGCCGCCCTGGTGCACCAGCATGACGGCGCCAAGCTCCTCGGCCGCCTTCCACAGGGGCAGGAACTCCGGGTCGTCGTAGTTCTTGCCGTTGACGTGGTCGCCTATCATGGCGCCCTTGAGTCCGAGCTGCGTCATGGAGCGTTCCAGCTCCGCCACAGATGCGCCGACGTCCTGCATGGGCAGGTTGGCCAGCCCTGCAAAGCGTGTGGGGTGGTCTTTGGTCAACTGCGACACGTGGTCGTTGGCCTCCCTGGACATCTGAGTCACCGTCGCAGCATCCTTGTCGTAGTTATAAAAGTAGGCGTTGGTGGAAAGCACATGAACGTCTACGCCCAACGAGTCCATGTCGGCCAATCGCTGCTCCGGCGTCCACGACGTCCGGGGGTTATTTCTGAACATGGCCCCTGCGTCGGCCTCTGTGCCGTACCAGTCCTCGCCCTTCTCCGCTGCCCGAATGTAACCTTCGGGCGTTATATGGGCGTGTATGTCAATACTCCGCATCGCTGTTCCCAACTCCTGAATGGTTTCTTGTAGGAAATCTTTTTTGTTCTTTTTATGCCTTGTTATATGCCCAGCAGGCCTTCCAGGTTCTTCCACAGGATCAACTCTTTTTCATCCTGAGTGAGGCTGTCCATGCCCAGTATCCAGCCGACAGGCCAGTCCAGCATCATGTCGGCGGGCCAGTCGGTGCCCAGCACCACCCTGTCCGCGCCAACAGTGTTGACGAGGTACCGCAGGGCCGGCTCGCTGTGGGTCAGGCAGTCGTAATAAAAGCTGCGCAGGTATTCGCTGGGCGGCTTCTGTGTGTTGACCCGGACCTCGGGGCTGACCTCCCAACCACGGTCCATGCGGCCGATGCCAAAGCAGGTGTAGCCTCCGCCGTGGCACAGGCAGATCTTCAGATTCGGGTACTTGTCCATCACCCCGCCATACACGAACGTGGCGAAGGTGATGGTCCTGTCCGTCAGGTTGCCAATGCTGTTCGGCAGATGGTACTTGTTCAGACGCGGCGTCACAGTGGTCGGCCTGGCCTGGTGGATGAGTATGAATGCGTTCATCTCCTCGGCCGCCTTCCAGAATGGATCGAAGCGCGGGTCGTCGTAAAGCACGTCGTTGACGTGGTCGTTAATCATGACGCCCTTCATGCCCAGCACATTCATGGCCCGGTCCATCTCTGTTACGGCCGCGTTCATGTCCTGCATGGGCACGTTGGCCAGACCGGAGATTCGGTTGGGGTTATCCATCATCATCTGGTGAATCTCGTCGTTGCATTCCCTGGCGATTGCAGTCGCGACATCCACAGGCTGGTCGTACTTGTAGAAGGCAACGTTGGTTGTGACTACCTGAACGTCGATGCCAATGGAGTCCATGTCCGTGATGCGTTGCTGAGGCGTCCAGGCGTTGCGGGGGTTGAATAGCTCGCCCTCTTCCGCCGTCATGCCATGCCAGTCCTTGCCATTCAGGACGGCATGCTGAAAACGCTGCAACGTGAGGTGTGCATGTATGTCAATTGTCCGCATATTCGGGTTTCCAAACTCCTGTTATTGGATTTCCGGCAATTCAATTCGCTACGTCGATCCACTTCGATGAGCGACTAAATGTTCAGCAGCGTCTCCAGGTTCTTCCAGAGGATGGCGTCCTTCTCGTCCTGCGTCAGGCTTTCCAGACCCAATATCCAGGCGGGCGACCAGTCGATGGCCATGTCTGCGGGCCAGTCGGTGCCGAACACCACCCGGTCTACGCCCACGGTGTCGATGACGTACCGCAGGGCCTCCTCGCTGTGAGTCAGGCAGTCGTACCAGAACCTGCTCAGGTAGGCGCTGGGTGGCTTATCGATGTGGATGCGCGCCTCGGACCGTACCTGCCAGCCCCTGTCCATGCGGCCGATGCCGTAGCAGGTGTAGCCGCCGGCGTGGGACAGGCAGACCCTGAGGTCCGGGTGCCGTTCCATGACGCCGCCGAACACAAACGACGCGAAGGTCACCGCCCTGTCCACCAGGTTTCCGATGGTGTTGGGGAGGTGGTACCTCGTGGTCCGGTGTCTCACAGAGGCCTGGCTGGGGCGCTGATGAATGAGGAGCATGGCGCCCATCTCCTCCGCTGCGTTCCAGAAGGGCTCGAACTCCGGCTCGTCGTACTGCTTGCCGTTGACATGGTCGTCAATCATGGCGCCCTTGAAGCCCAGTTGCGTCATGCAGCGCTCCAGCTCGGCAACGGCGGCGTTGACATCCTGCATGGGCAGAGTGCCAAGGCCGGCGAATCGAGTGGGGTGGTCCACGGTCATCTGGTGGACCTCGTCGTTGCACTCGCGGGACGACGCCTTCGTGACCTCGATGTCCCGGTCGTAAAAATAAAATGGGCTGCCGGTGGAGACGACGTGGACATCCACGCCTAACGAGTCCATGTCTCGGATTCGCTGTTCAGGATTCCAGGAAGCCCTGGGCGCAATGGGAAGCTGGCCGGGTTTCAGGCCGTGCCACTCCTTGCCATCCCGGGTCGCCTTGACGTAGGACTGGGGCGTGGAATGGGCGTGGATATCTATGCTGCGCACGTATACCTCCGTGAGTAATGTTTGCGGTGCTTATGTGTCGCGGGGCTGTTTATTCGCCGCGAAGACGGGGGTCGAAGATGTCCCTGAGGGCGTCGCCGGCGAACGCAAATCCCATGACCGTGATCATGATGGCCAGGCCTGGGAAGATGACGATCCACGGCGCTGTTATGGCGTATTGAGCGGCAACCGTGACCATGCGCCCCCACGAAGGGAACGGCTCGGATATGCCCAGGCCCAGGTAGCTCAGACCGGCCTCGGTCAGAATGGCAGTGCCAAACATAGAGGACATTATTATGAGAAATGGCGCCATCGTATTGGGCAATATGTGGCGCAGGATAATGCGCGTGCTGCCTGCGCCGATGGCGTGGGCGGCCGTGACGTAATCCGTCTCACGCAATCCTATGGTGGATGCCCTTATGATGCGAACTCCCCGGGGCATGATGGTGGCGGCAATTGCCAGAATAACGTTGGTTAGCGTGTTACCGAACACAGCCACGACAGTCAGGGCCAATATCAGGTCCGGGAATGACATCCAAATATCTACGAGCCGCTGCACAATGGCATCAAATTTGCCCATAAAGTAGCCGGAGAACAGACCCAGCACGGCGCCAAGCCCGGTGCCTATGATCACAGCCGCAAATCCCACCAGTAGTGAGATGCGAGAGCCTGCCACGATCCGCGAGAAGCTATCCCGACCAAAGTTGTCTGTGCCAAAATAGTGCGTGAGATTGGGCGCTACGTTCAGGGCATCGTAATTCTGCGCCTGGTACTCGAATGGCGCAATCCAGGGGGCGAACAAAGCCACGAGCCCGACCATCACAACGATACCAACGCCGATGCCACCCAGAGGCTTGCGTCGGAAGTAGTAGCTCATCTGCCGGAGCATACTCGCCCGACGCGGCGTTGTCAGATCGATAACCTGCTCCCTATTTAGCTCCGAACTGCTAGCCATATTGGTTCCTTATCAACTCTTTCGTGTTATGCCGGCGTCTTGGGTCCGACTTTCCGTCTTCCTGTAGGCATGTCCATTTCCCGATATCCTATTTTAGGTGTACCGAATTCGCGGATCAAAAATCGAGTAGAGCACGTCCACCAGTAGATTGGCAAGCAGCACTATCATGGCAACAAACATCACTATGGCCTGCACCACGGGGTAGTCGCGGCCGCTTATACCCTGAATAAGCAATTTGCCTATGCCCGGTAGATTGAACACCGACTCGATCACCACCAGGCCTCCCATCAGGATAACCACCTCGAACCCGGCCAGTGTAATCACTGGGAGCAGGGCGTTTCGGAGAACATGCACAAACAGGACTCTCGGCCTATGCAACCCCTTGGCGTCCGCTGTTCGGACGTAGTCCTCCCGCATTACCTCCAGCACCGACGAGCGGGTCATACGCAGCATCCCTGCGGAACTCCGTGCGCCGACTATCAGGGCCGGCAGAAGCAGCGTCTGGAAGTTTGTCCAAGGGTCCACCCAAGGCGGCTTGTACTCTAGCGGCGGCAGCCACCCAAACACTGCCAGTAGTATCAGAATGGCAAGCAGCGCCAGCCAGAAATTTGGCGCCGATTCGAAGCCTATACTTAAGGCTCTGAATACGTAATCCACCCAGGTGTCGCGGCGTGCGGCCGCAAGAACGCCGCCCGGTATCGCGATCACAACGGCGATCAGCACAGCAAGAAAAGCCAGTTCGGCGCTAACTAGCAGGCGCGGCCCCATCCTATCCAGCACAGGCCTTCTGTTCGTCCACGAAATCCCGAAGTCTCCGCGGACGAATTTGCCGGCCCAGCGGAAGTACTGCTCCGGTAGAGAGCCGTTCAGGCCCAGCTTTTCCCTAATTCTTTCGAAGTCCTCTTCGGTTACGATTATCGTCCTGTCGGTACCACTTAGGAGGACGGACGTAGCATAGTCTCCCGGTATGACGTGAAGCATCAAGAAAATAATTACCGACACGCCAAAGGCCGTTGGAACAAATAGCGCCAACCGTCTGAATATGTAATTCCTCAACGCCCGCTCCTTTCTTTAGCTTCGGATGCAGTTGGCGAATTGCCGGGTTACTTTAATCCGTGAATTTAATTAGCGAATACGCGGCTACAATCATACCGAACAATACTAGTACTTAGTGTTGGAAATCCGCGCACCCACCAGAAGGCCGTGCTCGGCTTGTTACAGCCAAAACGATATAACGCTGACTTTTGCAATCAAGTACTGGCGCCAAATAAGCAGCGGGGGTGGACTAAATAAATATCAGTGAATGGTGAATGCATTTTCACTAGATTACGGGCCACCTGCGTAATGCAGATGGCCCGTAGCTTAAGAACCTCTGTTGCGGTTAGATACCGCCTGGCACTCCCGAGATCTGGCCGCTGAAACCGGAATCGTCCGCATGGGAGGGGTCCATCCAAGTCTGCTCCCACCGCATGAACGGTCCTGATGGCTGCGGCTGGTGGACGTATCCACGAACCTCTGGCCAGAAGGCAGCAGCCTCCTGCTCCCAGTAAAGCGGGAACGTCAGATACTGACTCATCAGGTACAGCTGCAACTCGTCCGAGGCGGCCCTTTGTGCCGCACCGGGGGCGGCGGCCGCCAGCGCTGCCAACAACGCCTCGGATGTCTCATTGCAGTCGTTCTGCGGAGTCTGGAAGTTCGTCCCCGATTTACAACCGTAGTAGAAGCTCATGCCAAGGCCGGGGTTGTCGGCCGGCATGGTCGTATTCGCGGGCGTAAAGTTGCCCCAAGTACCAGTAGTAACCTGTTGCCTCCAGGCTACGGACTCTACGGTGTCGAACTCGGTCTTGATGCCGAGAAGCCTGAGTTGCTCCTGCACCAGGGTAGCCCTGGCCTGGACCTGCTCGTCGGACTCAACCGTCATCACGTAGGTCTCGTCGAAGTCGAAGCCTTCGGCCTCAAGAATGGCCCTGGCCTCGGCCCTCTGGGTGTCGTATCCAGCCGCAGGCGCGCACCAGCCCGGTACGGCGCAACCCTGCTCCTGAGTCAGGTCCCACGCGCCACCGGGAGGCATTATGAAACCTTCAGAGCCATGGCCGTCCAGCAGGACTTTAATGGCGGCGCCTCTGTCCATTCCCATCATGACGGCCTGCCGAACATTCACATTGTCAAAAGGGGCCAAGGCCGAGTTAATGTTTATCTGGTGATGGCCACGGGTCGCCCGGATGACCGTCTGGATCTGGTCGTGGGCCACATAGGAGTCATACTGGCCAAAGTTGCGCACCCAGTGCCAGTTGGTCTGATGCGCAAGCATTGTAGCCTGCTGTATGGACTCGTCCAGTATGCCGTGAATGGTCAGCCTGTCCAAGTACGGCAGGCCTGGCTTGAAGTAGTCGGGGTTGGCTTCGAAGTGCTGGACATCGACGCCAACCGCCTGGCCCTCTTCCCAGATGAACGGGCCGGTGCCGACGGAAACGTCTTGGAACATGGCGTCCTCGCCGCCCTCCTGGAACCAGTCCTTCTGGAAGATCAGGAAGCCCCTGTCGATGAAGGCCACGAGCGCGGTATCGGTTCCGCCGCTGTACCTGACGTGCAGCCTCTGGTCGTCCTTACAACTGGTGTTGGGCAGGTCAATAAAGGCGAGCTTGGCGCCCATCTCGCTGGCCGTGATCCCCTCGCCGGTAATCATGACTTCCAAGCTGAACCTTGCATCCTCGCACACAAACAGCTGGCCGTCGTGCCACATAACTCCTTCAACAAACTTGAACGTCAGACCCTGTCCGTCGGCGTCCTGCTCCCAGGAACTTGCCAAATCGGGAATGATCTTACCGGGGTTATACGGGTCCTCGCCAACCAAGCTGTTCATGGTCGGAGTGCGGAGACGTGTGACCGTCGCTGTGTACGCACCCCAGGTATTGGCGTGCTCCAGCGGGTCCTCGAAGTTGACGATCATCTCGCCGCCGTATAAGGGCTGCCCGTAAAACGCCGTCGGCGGGTTCCAGTAGTCAGGTGTGACATTCGTGCCGGCGGTCGGAGCTGCGGCCACAACGACTGGCAGCGGCGGCGGGATGGCCATGACGGCGGCCGACACGATCGCCGCTACCTGACTCTCGGTCAAAGGCTCAGGTGCGTCTCTCGCGGCGTCGGAAATAGCCTTGGAAACTACGGACTGTATGTCGCCCGCTGTAACAGCGCCACTGGAAGCTGCCGTCACAGCCGCAGTGACCATGGCGCTAATTTCAGAAGCGCTCGTGCCCTCGGGCACCGCTCCCTCCACCGCCTGCTGCACTAATGCCTGAATCTCAGCGGCGCTTGGTCCGGAAGGGACCGACTCCACCGCTTGCTGAAGGGCGGCCTGCAGTTCCGCGGAAGATATTCCCGGTGCCGCCGCAGGCGGGGGTGCAGAAGAGCATGCGACTGCAACTGCCATGGCCATGACCAAGGCAAACGCAGACCACGCTTTTTTTCCGAGATGTAAGGGTTTCACCACAATAAGACCTCCATAACTCCAATTGTCGGCAGGCCAATTTGAACCTAAAGGTAATCGGCATCCTCTTGCACTGCGAACGAGCCTTTTCGGTCAACCCTAATTCGCGGTTTTTCCCATTGCTGGATAAATTGAGAGTTGAGAGAACTTGCGGACGGGAATCAGATGAACCGGGCAGGCTATGACTACGAAAATTCCGTTCGGGAATGCTTTTCCCATCTTGGCAATACCGAAGTTTACGTCGAGCAATATAACCCCGTGAGCGCAGTAATGTCAAATAACCTCAGCCGAATTGCCGCCAAGCGGAGTGATTCTTTAAGAAAATAAGCTGTCCGGTTCCGATATTCCAAGTGCGGAATGCGTGTTAAAACTGTTTGGCAGCTATTAATAAACGACAACCCCAACACTCTGTTGACGGGAAGCGATGCATGCCATACGACGGCTCTCCGAATAGGAAACACCGTCGCATTGAGGGCCGGCATGTGGTCCGACAGGGTATAATGGCCAGGCAAATAAGTCCTGCAAAAGATTTGCCTCACTGGAACTCACTACCGGAGGTGCCTGCCTTGACCCTGCTGGAAACTCTCAAATATGACCTGCTGATCCACGGCGAGTGGCGACCGGCTAAAAGCGGAGACCGGTTCGACGTGGAGAACCCGGCAACCGGAGAGTGCATAGCCAGCATGGCAAACGCCGGCGAGTCCGACGTGGCCGACGCCGTGGAGTCCGCGCAGACGGCGTTCACCGGCGGACCGTGGTCCACGATGACCGGCGGCGACAGGGGCCGCATAATGTGGAAGATGGCAGACCTCATCGAGGAGCGCGCCGACGAGCTGGGGAATCTGGAGTCGATTTCCAACGGCAGGCCCATCTCGGAGACCTCCTCGCAGATGGCCGTGGTGGCTTCCTACTTCCGCTACTTCGCTGGTTTCTGCGACAAGATCCAGGGCACCACCATACCCACATCGAGCTCGCACTTAAATTACACCACGCGGGTCCCACTGGGGGTAGTGGGCCAGCTAACGCCGTGGAACCACCCGCTGATGATTGCGTCCAAGAAGCTGGCGCCCGCCCTGGCCGCGGGTTGCACCGTGGTTCTAAAGCCGTCGGAGTGGGCGCCGCTCACGCCAACCGAGATCGGCGTCATCGCGTTAGAGGCAGGGTTGCCTCCCGGCGTGCTCAACATAGTGAACGGCTTCGGACCAACGTCCGGCAAGGCGTTGGCGTCGGACTCGCGGCTGGGAAAGCTGGACCTCACCGGCGGGACGGAGACAGGCAGGACCGTGGCCAAGCTGGCCGGCGAAAACCTCACGCCGCTTCAGTTCGAATTGGGAGGGAAGGCCCCTGTCATCGTGTTCGACGACGTCAACGTAGACGACGCCGTGAACGGCTGCGCCTTCGCATCGTTTATCGCGTCGGGGCAGACGTGCATCCAGGGCTCCCGCGCCATCGTGCAACGCGCCATCTACGACGAGTTCGTGGAGAAGCTGAGCCGCAAGGTGGCCGGCATCAGAATCGGAGACCCCACCGACCCGCAAACGCAAATGGGCCCCGTAATCTCCAGGCCATCTTTTGACCGTGTGCTCAGCTACGTGCGGTCGTCGGTGGACGAGGGCGCCAGGATTGCATACGGAGGCAAGAAGCCGGACGGCGCGCAGTTCGAGTCCGGCTACTTCATTGAGCCCACGGTGCTGGCGGACGTACGCCAGAGCATGAAGGTGGCCCAGGAGGAGATCTTCGGCCCGGTGGTCTGCGTGATACCGTTCGAGACAGAATCAGAGGCCGTCGAGATAGCCAACGACATACCCTACGGCCTGGGTTGCTCCATCTGGACCCGAGACGTCGCCCGCGCCCATCGGGTTGCCCGGGACGTCATCGCCGGCGTCATCTGGATTAACGACCACCACAGGCTGCATCCGGCCGTGCCGTGGGGCGGCTTCAAGGACAGCGGCTACGGACGAGAGGGAAGCTTCGAGTTCATCAACGAGTACACCGCGTCCAAGTACGTCTGTGTTCGGCTAGACCCTGAGCCGGTGGACTGGTACGGCAGCAGCGGCACCGGCAGGAGGCTAAATTAGGGGGTCGCGGCTCTGTCGAGAACGCCGGACGAGATTGTCATTCAAAGCGAACGGGATATTAGGAATCAACGTTCGTGGTGAGCCTGACGAACCACATGCCATCCACGTGTTCAGCCTGCAAATCCAGATTTTGAATTGGCCCGCTAGCTCTTCCGCACACCGGACATGGACGCCAGCACCTCGAATATCACGGCGAAGTCCTGGTCCTGCATCCCCATGCCGCGCGCTGCGGTTAGAAACTCGTTGGTGACGGACGACGTCGGCAGGGGCACGTCCATCTGCTTGCCAAGCTCCAGGGCAAGGCCCAGGTCTTTCTGCATCATGTTCACGTCGAACCAGGCCTCGTCGGGCATGTCCAGCACGAAGGGTCCTCTGTACTTGATCATCGGCGAGGCGATCACGCTGTTGAGCAGCACCTCCACGGCGGTCTCTCGCTTGATGCCGCTCTTCTCTGCCAGCAGAACGCCCTCGCTGAAGGCCAGCATCTGAACTGCAAGGCTAAGGTTGGTGGCGACCTTCATAGTCACCGCAAGGCCGTTTTCGCCCACGTAATTGACCGTTGGACCAATGGCCTGCAGCACCGGCAGGACCTTCTCGAAGGCCTCCGGGTCGCCGGCCACCATGAGCGAAAGCGTGCCCTGCTCCAGCGTAATCACGCTGCCGGAGACAGGGGCGTCCAGCATCCGCGCCCCTACGGCCGAAACCTGCCTGGCGATATCACGGCTGGCGGCGGGACTTACGGTGCTGATATCCACGTAGTATTTGCCGGGGCCAAGCCCGGCCAACACGCCGTCCGGGCCACCTGTGATTGCATAGAGCGCCTCGGTATTCGAGACCATGCTCAGCGTGATTTCAGACGCCTCGGCAACTGCCCGCGGCGTATCGCCCCACAGCATGCCTCGGTCCAGCAATTCCTGCGCCTTGGACCTGGTGCGGTTGTAGCCGGTCACTGAATGGCCCGCGTCCATGAGACGCCGGACCATGCGGCTGCCCATTACGCCCAGGCCTACGAACCCGATTTTTGCCATTTTCGCTTTCACCCGTTTAAGTTATTAGGTCAGGCCGCTCCAACGAACATTGCCCGCTGTTTTCTCCTGATAATTCCAAGACCTTTAGCATATTGTCATTCCGAGCGCCGAGAGGAATCTAGAGCGCATGTCCAGCTAATTTGCTTAACATACAAGATTCCTCGCTCCGGCTCTCCGAGGATTCGGAGTCCGACCTAATTCTATTTGAGGTGTCGGACGGAATGACAGTTAGCAATATCGTTGCGGGGATAAATTTTCGCCCTTTGCCCGTCGGAATGCCCAATGTACTGAGCTTATCAAAAAAAGTCTGGCCCCCGGGTGTCCGAGGGCCAGACCAGAATAGCTCCTCAACTACGATGCCGAAGGCTAGTCGATGTGGTACATGATTCGGTGCTCGCGAATCACGTCGTTGGCGAAGTCGTTGTCCACGTCGCGAATCACCGAATGAACGTGGTTGGCATCGTTCTGGAAGTTGTCGAACTCGACGATGAAGGTGCCGCCGTGAATCCTGTAGTAGTGCTTGTCGGCCCTGGTGGTGCCGCCATGCCACGAGAAGAAGAAGTCGTCGATGCCGTTCTTCTGGATATCCGCCATCTTCTGGTCGGCGAATTCCCCGCGTACCTGGTTCACGTACTCGGCGATTAACGACATCATGATCTCTCGTTGTGTGCCGGTCATGGAGGACGCAGGAAGCCCCTCGCCTTCAGGCAGCGAAGGCCGGGTGGCGTTGTAGGTGTAGATGTCCCACGGCGCCTTCTCATGTACGATGGCCCTGGCGCGCTGCTCCGCGTCCAGAGAGTTCAGCAGCTCGAATCCGAGGTCCTCCCTGGCCTCCAGGATACGCTGGCCCTGCTTGGGTCCCTTGGGGACTTCGGCGGGGTTTGAGCCAAAGAAGAACGGCGTCGAGGCAATTATGTTGTCGCCCCAAATGCTGAACTGAACCGAGATGTGGTGCCCCTCGACCCGCCACGCCCAGGGGCCATCCCCACCGGGCTCGCCGAATATGGTCCAATAATAGAGGTCTGGTCTCCTCTCCCAGCCCACGTTGCCTTCCTCCGCCTCCAAGGGGCCGAGGATATCCTCGAGCTCCATGATTAGCTTGGAGCGCTTGTAGCCTTCCTCGCTCATGGTGGCCTTGATGACGTTCATCGCCAGCTCGCGTTGGGAATCGTCCATGTCGCGTAGCGGAAGCCCCTGCCGGTTCAACGGCGGGTAGTACCAGAAGAAGCGCTCGCCCTTCGTATACTCGATCATCGCCTTGGCCTTCTGCTCCCCGGAAAGGCTGCCGAGGAACCTGTCGGCTGCGCCGACTATGTCGGATGCCGCGCCCGCGTGTGCATGGCCGTGGTGAATTTCAGTAGTCAAGTCCGTTCCTCCAAAAATTAGATTCTGATAATCGGCGGGAATCCCAACAAATCAGATTGAAGGGATGCTCCGCAACTGCAGTGAGTTTATTATTGGCGTTCCGATGCTGTCAACAGACGTATCTCGAATATCAAGCAGATCGGCCCCGGCACTGCCCTCCCGGCCCAAGATACGGCTCCATGCTCTAACCCTGCTTGGCCTTGCTCCTGGACTGATGCACCTGTGCCGTTGACGCAAGAACCGCCATATATCGAACTCTACTAACGGTCGGACAAGACTTTGAACCATACCTGGGACTGAACGTCCGGCGCGTCAATTATGTTTGCAGGTCTGTCGCCGACCACGCCCAGCGCGGTCACCCAGTACGGGAACTCGTGGTCACTGGACGCCTGAAGCTCTTCCGGCGTCAGCCCCGCTAATTTGGGGCGGAGGCAGAAGAATGATCGCGACTGCAAAGACTACCCATCGTAGGCCAGGTTGGCGCGGAGCCAGCGCTCGGTCTCGGCAACTGTCATGCCTTTGCGGTCGGCGTAGTCCTCGATCTGGTCCTTGCCCATGCGGCCCACACCGAAGTAGTGCGAGGCCGGGTGCGCGAAGTAGAAGCCGCTGACCGAAGCCGCCGGCAGCATTGCGAAGTTTTCCGTAAGGGTAACCCCCACGCTACGCTCGGCGTCCAGCAGGTCGAACAGGGCCCGCTTCTCCGTGTGGTCCGGGCAGGCGGGGTAGCCCGGAGCGGGCCGAATGCCCTGGTAGCTCTCCTTGAGCAACTCGCTGTTGTCCAGGTCCTCGTTGGCGGCGTAGCCCCACAGCTCGCGGCGCACACGCTCGTGCATGCGCTCGGCGAAGGCCTCCGCCAGCCGGTCGGCCAGCGCCTTGGCCATGATGCTGCTGTAGTCGTCGTGGTCCTCCTCAAGCTCGCGCACAAACTCGTCCAGGCCTATGCCCGCAGTGACGACGAACAGCCCCATGTGGTCCGCCAATCCTGTCTCTTTGGGCGCCACGAAGTCGGACAGGCAGTAGTTGCCCGCTCGGAAGGGCTCACGCAGCCGAGACTTATCGTTCTGCTGCCTCAAAAAGTGAAATCTTTCGGATAATGATTGGCGAGCGTCGTCGGAATACAGTTCGACGTCGTCGCCCACGCTGGATGCAGGGTAGAAGCCTACGACAGCCCTGGCCTTCAGAATTTTCTCATCGATGATGCGGCGCAGCATGGCCCGGGCGTCGTTGTAAACGCTGGTGGCCTCCTTGCCGTACACGGGATTGTTGAGAATGTCCGGGAAGCGCCCGCGCAGCTCCCACAGCTGGAAGAAAGGAGACCAGTCGATGCGGTCCACCAGCTCCTCCAGCGGGTAGTCGTCGAAGACCCTGTTGCCCGTGAAGCTGGGAGCGGAGGCCACCGTCTCGGCCCAATCGAACGTCTCCCTGCGGCGGCGGGCGGCCTCAATGGACAGCAGCACTGGCGCGGCGTTGCGTTCGGCCCGTGAGCGCCTGACCTGCTCGTACTCGGCCTTGAACTTGCGGATGTAGTCGTCCCGGGTCTCCTCCCGCAGCAGCTCTCCCACCACGCCGACGGCGCGCGAGGCGTCTTTGACGTGGATGACGCCGTTGGGGTACTCAGGGTCAACCTTTACGGCTGTGTGGGCGACAGAGGTCGTGGCCCCGCCGATGAGCAAGGGGATGTTCAACTTCTGCCGCTTCATCTCCTTGGCGACCGTCACCATCTCATCAAGGGACGGGGTGATGAGCCCGCTAAGGCCGATAATGTCCGCACCCTCCTTGGCGGCGGTATCCAGCACCTTCTGAAAGGGCACCATGACGCCCAGGTCGATAATGTCGTAATTATTGCAGCCCAATACCACGCCAACGATGTTCTTGCCGATGTCGTGTACGTCGCCCTTGACGGTGGCCATTACAATTTTGCCCTTGGACGATGTGATGCCGGAAGCGGCCTTCTCGTCCTCGATAAAGGGCACCAGGTGGGCGACGGCCTTCTTCATGACGCGGGCGCTCTTGACTACCTGCGGAAGGAACATCTTGCCGGAGCCGAAGAGGTCGCCAACGACGTTCATCCCGTCCATGAGCGGGCCTTCGATGACGTGAATTGGACGCTCCGCCGACTGTCGGGCCTCCTCCACATCCTCCACCACGAAGTCGTCGATGCCCTTGATGAGTGCGTGTTTCAGCCGCTCTTCCACAGGCTCCTGACGCCAGGAGTCATCAACAACACGCTCCTGCGCATCGCCTCGGAAGGATTCGGCAATGTCCAGCAGCCGCTCGGTGGCTCCGGGGTCATGATTGAGGACAACGTCTTCCACGATGTCACGCAGGTCCCTGGGGATCTCATCGTACACACCGAGCTGGCCTGCGTTTACGATGCCCATGTCCATACCGGCCTGCGTGGCGTGGTACAGGAACACCGTGTGAATGGCCTCCCGTACCTTGTCATTGCCTCGGAACGAAAAGGACACGTTGCTGACGCCCCCGCTGACGTGGCAAAGGGGGAACCGCTGCTTTAGCTGCCGGCACGCCTCGATGAAATTGACGGCGTAGGCGTTGTGCTCCTCGATGCCGGTTGCCACGGCGAATATGTTTGGGTCGAAGATAATATCCTCGGGCTGGAAGCCCAGCTCTTCCACCAGAATGCGGTAGGCGCGGCCGCAAATCTTGACCTTGCGCTCAATAGTGTCGGCCTGGCCATCCTCGTCGAAGGCCATGACGATGACGGCGGCGCCGTACCGGCGAACCAGCGTGGCCTGCCGACGGAATGGCTCCTCGCCCTCTTTCAGGGAGATGGAGTTCACGACGCATTTGCCCTGGGATGCCTTCAGTCCCTCCACGATGACGCTGAAACGGGAGCTGTCTATCATCAGCGGGACCCGGGAGATGTCCGGCTCCGACCCGATTAGATTGACGAACCGCCGCATGGCTTGTTCGGAGTCCAGCAGGCCCTCGTCCATGTTGATGTCGATGATCTGCGCCCCGTCCTCAACCTGCTGGCGGGCGACGGTCAGCGCCTCCTCGTACTTCTCCTGGCGGATGAGACGCCGGAAGCGGGCCGAGCCGGTGACGTTGGTGCGCTCGCCCACGTTGATGAAGTTGGAGTCGGGTCTTATCTCCAGCATCTCCAGGCCGCTGAGCAGGGTGTTGCCATTGGGTTCCCGGCGCTTGCGCGGGGTAAGGCCCTGGACAGCTTCGGCTATGGCCCTGGTGTGCACGGGCGTGGACCCGCAGCACGAGCCAACGATATTGACCAGGCCGTCCCGCACGTAACCCTGTGCCTGGTAGGCCATGTACTCGGCCGTCTCGTCGTACTCTCCGAACTCATTGGGCAGTCCGGCGTTGGGGTGGGTGCTGACGAAGAACTTCGATATCGGCGCTAGGTCCCGCAGGTACTGGCCCATCTCTCGGCTGCCAAGAGCGCAGTTAATGCCCACGCTGAGCAGGGGCAGGTGGGAAACGGACGCGTAAAACGCCTCGATGGTCTGGCCTGTCAGAGTTCGGCCGCTGGCGTCGGTTATGGTGCCGGACACCATAATCGGCACGCGCGCGCCTATCTCCTCGAATAGCTGGTCTATCGCAAACAGCGCCGCCTTGGCGTTCAGCGTGTCGAAGGCCGTCTCGATCATGAGGATGTGGGCCCCGCCATCCAGGAGGGCGCGGGCGTTCTCGGTGTAGGCCTCCACCAGGTCGTCGAAGGTTATGTTGCGGTAGCTGGGGTCATTGACGTCCGGCGATATCGACGCCGTCCGGTTGGTCGGCCCCAGCGAACCCACGACGAATCGCGGTTTGGCGGGGTCCCTGGCCGTGTACTCGTCGGTGACGCGCCGGGCTATGCGGGCGGCCTCGAAGTTTATCTCGTAGGCGTAGTCCTGCAGGCCATAGTCGGCCTGGGCAACGCTGGTGGCGGTAAAGGTGTTGGTGCTCAGCAGGTCGGCGCCCGCGTCCATGTACTGCCGCTGTATCTCCTCGACAATCTGCGGCTGCGTCACGCACAGAATATCGTTGTTGCCTTTGATGTCCTGGGGATGATCCTTGAAGCGCTCGCCCCTGAAGTCCTCCTCCTCCAGACGGTAGGACTGGATCATGGAGCCCCAAGCGCCGTCCAGCACCAGGACCCTCTGCTCCAGGATTTTCTCCAGCTCCGAGGTGAGGTCTACGATCTTCGCTTTCGCGTCTGTTCGACTACCAGTCATACGGTTAACGGTCCTCTTAAATCGGTGTTGAGTGACGACGCGGGGTTGATCACACGGTAGACATACATTATACATGCCGTCTGAACCGCGTAATGACCCGCCTATGGCTATATAAACGTCAAGGGAGCGGTTATAGCAGTCAACGCCATTGGGTGTGACATCAAGAGTCCGGTGGCCGATGTCGGATGACCTCAGACAGGGGCTACGGGCCTGGTGGGCGCTGAAAATGCATGGCGTATGCGAGGGTATTCAAAGCCAACACCCTCGCACAGGCCATGCATTTTGAATGTCATCACTCGGTCGAAGCCTGGATTGGCTCACCCGGCGCCCGGCGGGGTTCCGAACCCGTTGTTCTTGCCTTCGAAGTCAACGCTGGTGATGCCTCAAGCCCTTCCGCGAAGGCCACACATCAAAATATGGACTTCCTTCTTTATTTGACGGGTCTCCGCGCCCGGAAATTAATCCCGAGTGTTCCGAATGCCGCTGCGCTGGACTCCTGAGGGGCGTCTTTGAATACGTCCTCACGCCAGGTGATTTCGAAGTCTACGAATCCGGCTGCCTCGACGACCGCCTTGAGCTCTGCTTCCAGCAGAGCGCCGGCGATTCAACCAGTCCAAAGGTCGATTTCCAGCTTAGCCTCCGCAGGCACCTCTTTCTGCACAAGGATGTCGCCCATCTGCAGGCGTCCGCCGGGCTTCAGCACCCGGAACCACTCCCGCATCGCCGCGACCTTGCCGGGCAACAGATTGAACACTCCGTTGGAGATAACTACGTCGGCCCACTGGTCTTCTACAGGCAACTCTTCAGCGTAACCCTCCTTGAACTCCACATTGGTCATCCCGGATTCATCACGCGCAGACCTGGCCTTGCCCAGCATGGCTTGCGTCATGTCCACGCCGATAACCTGGCCAGTGTCACCGACCTTCCTGCCCGCAATCAGGCTGTCGATGCCTGCTCCACTGCCAACGTCCACCACGCGCTCGCCGGAGGTTATCTCACCGAGGCTGAACGGGTTGCCGGTGCCGGCGAAGGACTCGATGGAGGACTCGGGAACGCCCTCCAGCCACTCGTCCCGATAGCCCAGCAGCCTTGCCAGCCGCCTTCCGGTGTGGAAGTGGAAGCCGCGCTCAGGCTCCGATGCAACCACCTCGTACTCTTTGGATATGGCCTCTCTGAGTTGTACCAAGTCTACGTCGACGTCAACATTTAATTCCTTGACGTTTACCCGTGCCATGATTCCAATTCCCCTTTCGCCAGTCCTATCGGTTCGGTTGTTGATGTCCGTTGGCTCGTTCGTTGGGGTTTACTATAGTCGATGGAATTTATTATAACTGGTTTCCGAAAGCCCAGTTGGGGGCAGGAAACGCCAATCCGTGAGCACAAAGGTGTTGATGGTTCTTGGAGGCATTATCCGCTGCCGCGGATCGCCGCGTCGGAACTCTCCGAATGACCGGGCCGGTATGGCCTTGGATTGCCGCGCCTAGGATTGGCCTGACCGCCACCCGTGACAGCACACTGGACTGCCACCCAGTTGATTGGTATCCAGAGGATACTCAAAGCTACTCCATGTGGCCCCAGGAGTCGCCGGTCTTGAGCTCCACGTCCAGCGGGACAGCCAGCTGCATCGAGGCCGGCATGAGCTCGGTGACCATCTCCCGGACCTGCTGCAGCTCCTCACGCGGCACCTCGAAGATCAGCTCGTCGTGGACCTGAATAATCATCTTGGCGCGCAGGGCTTTCTCTTCAAGGCGGTCCTGAATGGCTATCATGGCAATCTTGATGATGTCCGCCGCGGTGCCCTGGATGGGCATGTTGATGGCCATGCGCTCACCCGCAGCGCGTATGTTGTGGTTGCTGGAGCGCACCTCGGGGATGTAGCGGCGGCGGCCCATCAGCGTTTCTACATAACCATCTGCTTTGACCTTCGCCTTGGTCTCGTCGATGTAGGTGCGGATGCCGGGGTAGCTGCCGAAGTAGGTCTCGATGAAGCGCTGGCCCTCCTCGGCGGTGAGGCCGGTCTGCTGTCGTATGCCGAACGCGCTCAGGCCGTACAGCACGCCGAAGTTCATGATCTTGGCTATGCGCCGCATGTCCGACGTTACGCCGGATATGGGCACGTCGTACACCGACGAAGCCGTGGCGGCGTGGATGTCCTCTCCCCGATGGAAGGCAGCAAGCAGGCCCTCGTCCTGCGACATGTGCGCCAGGATACGCAATTCAATCTGCGAGTAGTCGGCGGCCAGCAGCGTCCATTCCGGGGCGTTCTCGGCGACGAAGGCGTTGCGCACCTTGCGGCCCAGCTCCGTGCGCACCGGTATGTTCTGCACATTGGGTTCGTTGCTGGATATGCGCCCGGTGGCAGAGCCCGTCTGGTTGTAGCTGGTGTGTATGCGGCCCGTCTTGGGGTTGACCAGGTTGGGCAGTGCGTCAACGTAGGTCGACTTGATCTTCGATAGCTGGCGGTACTCCAGCACGCTGTCCAGGACATCGTAGGCCTTCGGGTCCACGCCTTCTCCCTTGCCCTGGTCCAGCAACTCCTTCAGGCCGTCCAGAGAGGCAGCGTCGGTGGAGTGACCCTTCTGCGTGCGTCGCGTGGGAGGCAGCCGCAGCTCGTTGAACAGCACGTCGCCCAACTGCTGCGACGAGTTGATGTTGAACTCGTGGCCCACTAACTGGAACATGTTGTGCTGGATCTCGCCCAGTTGCGCGCCCAGCTCCTCCGACATGTCGGTCAGCATTTTGGAGTTGATGGTCAAACCGGTGCGCTGCATGTCCACGAGCACCGGCACCAGGGGCATCTCCACGGTGTCGAAGAGGCTGCGCACATCCCTCTGGGCAAGCTCCTCCTCGAAGAATGGGACTAGCCGGTAGGTCATGTCCGCGTCGGCGGTGGCGTAATCGGCGGCCTTCTGCACATCCACCTTGTCCATGGTAACTTTCTTGCGGCCGGTGCCTAGGAGTTCCTTGATCTCCGTCATCTCCTCGTGCAGGCAGTCCAGCGCCAGGGCCTTGAGGCCGATGACCTTTCGTCCGCTGACGTGGGCGGCCAGCATGGTGTCGAAGGTCACGTTCTGCACCTTGAGGCCGTAGTTCTCCAGCACCATCAGATCGTAGTTCGCGTTGTGGGCGGCTTTGGCTATTTCGTGGCTTTCCATTATTGGACGCAGCTTATCAATGACCTGCTGCAATGGGACCTGAGTGCCCTCCTCATGGCCGACAGGCACGTACCAGCCCTTGCCCTCTTCGTTGGAAAAGGACAGGCCAACGAGCTCCGCCTGCATGGCGTTCAGCGAGGTAGTCTCCGTGTCGAAGGCGAAGATGTCGGAGGCGGCAAGGCTGGCTATCATCTCGTCCAGCGCCGCCTCCGTGTCCACCAGCGTGTACTCCGTGGGGACGCGGTCCTCCTCCGCCATGGCCATAAGCTCCAGCTGCTCGCCGTCGCCGCCATCGCCGTTGGCGGGTATGCGGCTCACCATGCTGAAGAACTCAAGCTCCCGCATGAGGTCAATGACCTCGGCCCTGTCATACTGTCCAAACCTGGACGCCTCCAGGTCCAGCGTGACAGGGACGTCGCGGCGGATGGTCGTCAGCATCTTGCACTGGTACGCCAGGTCCCTGTTTTCGCGCAGGGACTTCTGCACGCTGGGCGGCGTGACCTCTTCGATGTGCTCGTAAATGCCATCTAAGCTGCCGTATGCGGTGAGGAGCCTGATGGCGCTCTTCGCCCCGACCTTGGGCACACCCGGAATGTTATCCGACGTGTCGCCCTGCAAGGCCTTGATCTCCGCGACGTACTCCGGGCCCAGGCCGTCGTAACGCTCCCTGACGGCTGTCACGTCGTAAACGTTCGTCCTGTTGGCGCTGGCCGAAAGAAGCACGCGGACCCAGGGCGAGACCAGTTGCAGGATGTCGCTGTCGCCGGTGAGGACCAGCGTCTCGATTTCGCTCTCCTCCGCCTGCCTGCAAAGCGTTCCGAGAACGTCGTCGGCCTCGAAGCCTTCCATCTCCAGGATGGGCACCTTGAAGGCCTCAACAAGCTGGCGCACCCGCCCGAACTGGCCCCGAAGCTCCGGTGGCGTGGGCGGGCGGTGCGCCTTGTACTGCGCAAACGCCTTGTGCCGGAAGGTGGGCGCCGAGACATCGAAGGTGACGACGCAGTGCGTGGGATGCCAATCGTTCAGCGTTCGGAGCAGCGTGTTGAGGAAGCCGTAAACGGCTGTGACCTCTTCGCCGGTGGCGCGCACGTTGAGCGGGTCCCTGAAGGCGTGAAAGGCCCTGTGTACCAGGGCGTGTCCGTCCAGCAGGATTAGCAGGGGTTTTTCCTTCAGCATCGGCCTTGTGTCGCCGGCATTACCGGTGGTCATATCGCTCACCTGGGGCAGGCTCTCCGCTGTGGCGGAGTCCGAAGATAATCCGAACAATGAGTCGGACAGGATGGGAGGATGCAGCTCTATTTATAGAGGAATTATACATGGCCTGCGCAAATGGGCCTGCACCTCTTGCAAGCAGCTCCGTTAGAGCCGCAGTTTCCGCAGCGTGGGCCTGTAAATAGCCAGCCAGAAGACGACGGCCAGCATCATCAATGCGCTGCCGCCTATGGCTATCGGCCAGCCGAAGTAATCGGCTGCCAGGCTAATGGGGAAGGCGCCTATGTACTGCGTGGCTGCGCCGATTAGCCACTGACTCATCATGCGGCCCCGCATCTCGGCAGGCGTCGTTAGCTGCAATACGGTGGTGCCCATCGCGATAAATCCCATGAAGCCTACGCCGGCGAGGAACAGGATGATGAGCGACACTACGAATATCGGCGACAGGGCGAACAAAAACAGCATGACGCCGAAGAGCGAAATCGTCCCGATAAGTAGCGCGCTCTTGTGGCGGGTGTCGCCAATGGACGCCATATACATGCTTCCCACCAGGGAGCCGAGGCCGCTGGCGGATATGAGCCAACCGGCGCCGCTGGCATTCGACCTCAGCACCTCCTTGGCGAAGGCAGGCATCACCTGAATGTAGGAGGCGCCAAAGAACCCGAAGGCAAGCTTGCTCAGAGTATCCACGTCGCGTATCTCCCAGGTGCGGTCATCAGGGCCCTTGGTGGCGTACTTGACCACACCGGAGGAGGAGGACTCCTTGAGGAAATAGCTGATGTGAAAGCGGCCGCTCTGGTCTATCACCAGCGAGGAGAATAACCCCGTCTCACCGTCGTCGTCCACGGTGTCGAAGATCCATCCAGAGTCGTCTCTGCTGGCCAGAGCATTGGTGCGTGGACGGTGGCCGGAAACACCGTAGATATTGTCTCTGAAACCTACGCCCCCTCGTATGTAGCCTTCGATGGGGTACAGACAATCGACATGGCCGGAACCCCCGGCCCTGCCTCCCTCTACCAGGATCTGGCGACCAACGCGGGCGAAGACTACGTGGTGACCTTCACACTGTCTTCCAACGGCGGCGCCAAAGCCAACTCCGTGACCCTAGAGTGGGGAGGCAATGTGATTGATACCCTTAATTCCCCCGCGATTGGCACCTGGGAGACCCACTCCTACACCCTGACCGCGACCTCCCAGAACACCCGCATCGAGCTTATTGGCAACCTGGGTGGCAATGCTGGCGCCCTCCTCGATTTGGTCATCG
>JACZVF010000180.1 GCA_022572805.1 Chloroflexota bacterium | reverse complement strand
CAATCCCACCATGGGCACCAGGTATTGGCCGGTGTAGGCTGGCTTCATGCGGGCGATGTCCTCCGGCGTGCCCACGCCTGTCGCCTCGCCACCGCCGTCCCTCGTGTCGATGATACCATGCTTCAAAGAGAAGTCCGTAACGACGCAAGTCCTGTCTTACCGAAGCTGCAATACTCTGGTATCTTGGGCAGCAAGTAGCTTTACACCTATTCTTCGTATGATGAAAAGAGGCCCATGCCAACGCAAGACGGAGCTGATGAGGCTGCGCTTGAGAGATCATACTCAGGTCTGCAGCCAATAGAAATATCTGCGGCGGAAAGATTACTCCGCGAAGCAAAGCAGGTCCTGGATGAGTTGGGGGTGCCCTTCTTCCTTCGACAGGGAACATGTCTGGGCGCAATTAGGGACAAGGGATTCATCCCGTGGGACGACGATCTGGACCTGGGAAGCATCATCGGACGACAGGGGATTTCCGAAGAGTCAATTGAAGAAGTCGTCGCCGCTTTCCGCAGCCGCGGATATTTCGCCAAGATCGAACGCAACGGCTATTCCATATCCGCGTCGATGATCAAGTCCTCGATAAGAATGGACTGGACCTGCTATCGCGTCATCGACGACAAAATAATTCATTTCCCGGGCGTCCCCATGCCTGCCAGACTCTTCACACAGCTAATGGAAATTGACTTCATCGGCGAGAAGTTTCACGTACCGAATCCGCCTGAAGAATACCTGCGGCTCAAGTACGGCGCGGACTGGATGGTTCCAAAAAAGACGGGATATGAGAAAGAAATAATCGAAATGATCCCGGAGACGCTCCTTTCCGACCGAGCATCAAGTTGGAGGAAGTTCCTCGACAAACACATACTAAGATGGCGCTCCAGCAGGCTGCGAGTACTTGATCAGGAGGAGAAACCGGTGTCGGACGCCGACGTAGTAGTCGCCGGAGTGGGGCGATTCAAAACCGACAAGCTGGGGTATGCGAAGTTCAATGTACCCTGCAACGACTGGTATGCGCTTGTCGTCCGCCGTGACGACCACGAGGAAGTGCTTTACATGGAGAGAATCGCGCAGGGCAAAACTTATGTATACAGACCCGACCCTTTGACGGATTCAGGGCGGCTCACCGTTCTGTCTGAAGAATAGATTCCCTAAAGACATGCACCTGACGCCGATTTATAGCTACAGCATGTTCGGAAAGGAAGTTCGTTTGTGACACGAGTGTACGCGGACATGGTGGCTGATCTTTTTCACTATGGGCATATCGAATTTCTTCGGCAGGTAAGTGCTCTGGGAGATTACGTTCTGGTGGGAATCCACGCCGACGACGTCGTGGAAGGCTATAAGCGCAAAACCATCCTAACGATGGAGGAGCGCATTTCGTGTGTTGCCGGGTGCCGCTACGTGGACGAAGTGGTCCCCAATGCTCCCCTGCAAGTTAACGCCGCATGGATTGAGAAGAACGGCATCGAACTAGTTGTGCATGGCGACGACATGCCTGATGAACAATTAAGGATTTTGTACGAGATACCAATGGAGATGGGAATATTCCGAACGGTGCCTTACACGAAAAGTATCTCCACCACAGAGATCATTCGACGATGCAAAGAGGCTAAGGCGTGACATCCATTTCTACTTGCTAAAGGCTGAGGCTACTGTTGCCTCACTTTTTCCAAAGTCTCATATCACGAATTATTCGTTCCGACGCAGTTGCCCTTGCTTCAACGCCACAGCTTTTTCTGAATCGCTTACTCCACAGGGATTTAATTACGAAACGACCACCCTAATCCAATCCGCCGCGCCCAACTGCTCGGCCAATCCCAACATAGGCGCCAGGTACTGGCCGGTGTAGGAGTGCTTCATGCGGGCGATGTCCTCCGGCGTGCCCACGCCCTTCTACCTGTAGGCATCGCGTCGATGCCTGATTCGCATCACCCTGACCAACTGTGCCTCGTCGTCAATTTCATAGATAACACGCATGGCGCCTATTCGAATTCGCCAATCAGCATCTGACCCTACGAGCTTTCGTGTCCCAGACGGTCGAGGTGCTGCGGCTAACTGCCTTATCGCAGCAATCACCCGCCGAAATACCTCTGGCGAAAGTCGTCTCCGATCGCGCTCCGCGTTCTAGGACAATCTCATACACCCGGAGAATATTCCTCTAAGAACTCATCCAAGCCCTTGAATTCCAAAGGCTTCTTTCTCATCTCCTGCAGGGCTTCGATGTCATCCAGGTCCTCCAGCCGCTCCAGCATTTCCCGGTAGTCCTCGATGTCCAGAATAGCCGCCGAGGGCTGGCCATCCTCGACTATGAGTTGGACCGGCCTTTTCTTAGGACTGTTGCTCATCGCATTCCCCCCTCATGAAACCCCTAATCCGCAACGCCCACCTGCTCGGCCAATCCCAGCATAGGCGCCAGGTATTGGCCGGTGTAGGAGTGCTTCATGCGGGCGATGTCCTCCGGCGTGCCGACGCCTATCACCTCGCCGCCCTCGTCTCCCGCGTCGGGGCCCAGGTCTATCAGCCAGTCCGCGTTCTTGATCATATCCAGGTGGTGCTCGATCAGGACCACCGTGTTGCCCGTGTCCACCAGCCTCTGCAGCACCCGCAACAGGTGCGCGCAGTCCTCAAACGCCAGGCCTGTTGTTGGCTCGTCCAGGATGTATAGAGTCTGCCCGGTGGCCCGCTTGGAAAGCTCCTTCGCCAGCTTCACACGTTGCGCCTCGCCGCCGCTGAGCTGCGTGGCCGGCTGACCCAGGCGGATGTAACCCAGGCCCACGTCCTGCATCGTCTGGAGGCGGTTGCGCACCCGGGGTATGTTCTCGAACACCGGCAGCGCCTCAGTCACCGTCATGTTCAGCACGTCGGCAATAGAGCAGTCCTTCCACTTGATCTCCAGCGCCTCCCGGTTGTAACGCCGGCCCTCGCATATCTCGCACGGCACCGTCACGTCCGGCAGAAACTGCATCTCGATGTTGATGTAGCCGTCGCCGGTGCAGGCCTCGCAACGGCCACCCTTCACGTTGAAGGAGAAGCGCCCGGGCTTATAGCCCCGCATGCGCGCCTCCGGCACCGTGGCGAACAGCTCGCGGATGGGCGTGAAGGTGTCGGTGTAGGTCGCCGGGTTGCTGCGCGGCGTCCGGCCGATGGGCGACTGGTCGATGTTCACGATCTTGTCGATCTGCTCCACGCCCTCGATGGACTTAACCGCGCCGGGCCTGTCCTTTGCCTTATAAAAATGCTGGGCCAATTTCTTATACAAAATCTCGTTGATGAGAGTGCTCTTGCCGGAGCCCGAGACGCCGGTGATGCACACCAGTTTCCCCAGCGGAATCTCCACGTCGATGTTCTTGAGGTTGTTCTGCGACGCGCCTCGAATCGTTATCTTTTTACCGTTGCCGTTGCGGCGGGTTTCCGGCATAGGAATCTTCTTGCGCCCGCTAAGGTACTGGCCCGTCAACGACTCCGGCGTGGCGATTACCTCTTCCACCGGGCCGGACGCCACTATGTATCCGCCGTGCTCTCCCGCGCCGGGGCCCAGGTCCACCAGCCAGTCGGCGGCCCGCATGATAGCCTCGTCGTGCTCTACGATAAGCACCGTGTTGCCCAGGTCCACCAGCCGCTTGAGCGTTGCTATGAGTCGGTAATCGTCGGCCGGATGCAGCCCAATCGATGGCTCGTCGCATACGTAAAGCACGCCCATGAGGCCCGAGCCTATCTGAGTTGCCAGCCGGATTCGCTGCGCCTCGCCACCGCTGAGCGTCGAGGCCGTCCGCGACAGCGTCAGGTAGTGCAGTCCGATGTTCAGCAGGAAATTCAGCCGCGCGTCAATCTCCTTGAGTATCTGGTCGGCGATGGTCTTCTCCCGGTCCGACAGCACCGGCGAATGCTCGATCTTAGCCTTGGACTTAGTCTTGCGGGGCTTCGTCCCGTTTTTCGATGCCCTGGCCCTGCCCTTCTTGGAAATGTCGGGCGCATCGCCGCCTATCGAGGCTATCCACTCCAGCACCGCCGATATAGACCTGTCCGTGACCTCCATGACGTTCAGGCCACATACGGTCACCGCCAGCGCCTCTCGCTTCAGACGCTGCCCCTCGCAAGACTGGCACGCCCTGGACGACATGTAGCGCTCGATATCAGTGCGCACGTGGTCGGACTCGGTCTCCATGAAGCGGCGTTGCAGGTTGTTGCACACGCCCTCGAACTTGGCGTCCCACTGGTAGGTCTTGCCCTTCTTGGTATCGTGCCGGACCCGTATCCGCTTGCCCTTGGTCCCGTACAGGATTACGTCGATGGCATCCTCAGGCAGGTCGCCGGCCGGAACATCCGTCGAAAAATCGAATGCCCTGGCTAAGGAACCCAGCTGACTCTGATACCAGGGACTCATAGTCCCGGAGCGGGCCCACGGCTGCACCGCGCCCTCCGCGATGCTCAGGCTCTTGTCCGGGATTACCAGGTCTGGGTCAACCTCCAGCCTGTAGCCCAGACCGGTGCAGGTCGCACAGGCGCCGTGGGGGTTGTTGAAGCTAAAGGTCCTCGGCTCCAGCTCGCCAAGGCTGATGTTGCAGTGCACGCACGCGAAGTTCTCGGAGTAGATAAGCTCCTCGCCGTCCACCACCGCCACCAGCACGACGCCCGAGGCCATCTTCAGCGCTGTCTCCACAGAGTCTGCCACGCGGCTCTGCTCGGCGCTGTCCCCAACTACGAGCCTGTCCACCACCACCTCAACGTCGTGCCACTTTTTCTTGTCCAGGTCGAAGGTGTCCGACAGGTCGTGGACCTCGCCGTTTACCCGAACGCGGACGAAGCCTCCTCGCCTGGCCTCCTCGAAGACGTCCTTATGCTCGCCCTTGCGCCGCCTGACTATGGGCGCCATGATCTGGATGCGAACGCCCTCCTCCATGTCCAGGATGGCGTCCACGATCTGCTGCACCGTCTGCCGCTCCACGGGCCTGCCGCACTTGTAGCAGTGGGGGTGGCCCACCCTCGCGAACAACAGCCTGAGATAGTCGTAGATCTCGGTTACAGTTCCTACCGTGGAACGCGGATTATGAGAAACACCCTTCTGGTCGATGGATATGGCCGGTGACAGCCCCTCGATGTAGTCGACGTCGGGCTTGTCCATGCGGCCCAGGAACTGCCGCGCGTATGCCGACAGCGACTCGACGTAGCGGCGCTGCCCCTCGGCATAGATGGTGTCGAAAGCCAGGGAACTCTTGCCTGAGCCGGATACGCCGGTCATGACCACCAGCTTGTTTCGGGGAATGGTCACGTCTATGTTCTTGAGGTTGTGCTCGCGCGCGCCCTTCACGACGATCTTATCAAGCGGCATATTCAGTCCTTAATCTACGCTGGCCAGGTGTATGTGAAGCCTCTGAAATGCGGATTGACCGGGGTCATTTCCATTGCAGAGTTGTTCCCATTCTACCATTGCAGAGCAATTTGTTGGAGAGGGATACCACAACGGTCTCACAGCATTCGTATTGGAAGGCAGCAGATTTCACAGCTGCATCGACGCTAAATCGAACCGTACCACCTAATAATCAATATTGAGACCGCTAGTATCAGCCGCGAGTAGCCGTTTAGGATTCGTTTCTGCGCAATCCGAACAACAATTCGACGATTTCGGCTTCACTCTCCACTACATCTCGCTGATCAAAATGGAACGCGTTCAATCCTGCCCTAGTCTCCCTTTCAGCGCCCGGAACCCTACTTACACTGTCCGCGAATCCGTCTAGCTTAGATTTGAGGGCATGATGGTCTCCGACAGAAGACGGGTCATAGCCCAACGTGAGATCCCTCAATCCCATCCACCTGGGGGAACTGCCGGAATAAAGAGGTGGGAACCACCATCCTACAGTGATTCTTTTACCTTGCTCTGTCAATATTCGCAATGAAGTTCCTGCGGTACCCCATGCAAGCTGAATA
>JACZVF010000179.1 GCA_022572805.1 Chloroflexota bacterium | reverse complement strand
TTGCTCGGTTGCTGGACGGAGTTCATCCGGAACTAGTTGAACAGATCAGCCATGCCGTAAGTCACATACCTGGGGTGCTGGAAGTTACTCAGGTTCGCGTGAGATGGACGGGACATCGGCTTCACACAGAGGCGAATTTAGCCGTTAGTCCGGAACTGACTGTTGAACGAGGTCATGAGATCGCCAAGGAAGCGCGGCACGAGATATTGCACGACCTGGGCTTTGTTTTCACCGCCACGATACATATTGACCCTCTGAACGCTTCTGGTGAGGACCACCATCGCATCGATGAACATGTTCACGGAGATTTACCCGTTCACTCCCACTAATAGTCTCTCTGGAAGCGGGACCAGGTAATGGGTACACACATTCAACTCGAAATATAGAGCCTCAACAGCACTAGGTCCGCTGGTCAGGGCACTTGGCGATAATTCAAGGCGAGCTATCAATGACCGTCAGGAATGGGCAGCGCACCTGCCATAACAGTCCTGCGCAGGACGGGGATAGGCGCCCTACTTTTCCGATACGCCGCGTTTTTGAAAGGATGCAGTCTCAATCCTCTCGTCGAATGAGGGGCGCGGCGTTTCTGGCCATGATTACGTTAATGCACGCCGGCAGGCCTGAGTTGTGCGCCCGTTGAAGCGCGGGGCCAAGCTCCGACGCCTCGGTGACCAGTTCGCCAAAGCCGCCAAGGGCCGTGACCACCTCATCGTAGCGGGTCGCCGGAGACAGCTCGCAACCCACCAGCCGCGCCGAGCCGTAATCGCGTAGCTGAATCTGGTATTCGGCGTTCCAAGTCGAGTCGTTGCCTACCACAGCTATGAAGGGCAGGTTGTTGCGCACGGCCGTGTCGAACTCAGCGGGATGGAAGCCAAAGGTGCCGTCGCCCAACATCGTGACGATTCTTGCGTCTGGATAGGCCGCCCTGGCGCCGATGGCCAGCGGTATGGAGCTGCCTATGGAACCGGCCGGGCCGTTAATCACCCTGCGCGATGTAGACAGGCATGCCTGGGCCCACTGGCCGAACTCGCCCCCATCGGACACGTATATCGAGTCTGCGCTGCCGTCGAGATACCCCTGCACGGCCCTGCAAATCTCGACGGCGTGGAGGGGCTCTCCGGAGGCGGACTCAATCTCTCGCCACTGCGCCGGCCTGTACGCCACCGCCTGGCTAACCTCGTCTCTCCAACCCCGCGACGACGCGTTGACTGCGGCCGCGAGGCGTTTCAGGGCATCGACCGGGTCTCCCAACTGGACGGCGGTTGCCCTTCCCAAAGCCTCCAGCCTGGTGCGGCTGTGCGCCACCGCATCCTCATCGGCGTCCACGTGCATGAACACGGCGTCGGGGTTTATGTCGGGTCCCGAGCCGAACTGCACCATGAAGTCCAGCCGTTTGCCCATGAGAAGAATCAGGTCCGCCTGCACCAGCACCTCGGCGAATGCGCCCAGGCTGGGGTCATTCACCCCGCGAGGGCTCTCCATGGCGATTGCCGGCACGCCGGTGGCGTCGGAGAAAGCCTGCAGCGCCTCCAACGAACGGCCACGGGACATGGCCGGACCTCCCAGCACAAGCGGCTTCCGGGCGTTGGTGAGGGCGTCGGCTAGCTGCCCAATGGCGTTTTCGGATAATAAAAGGACGGGGGACAGACTGTCCAGCGTTTCGGAAATTGGGTCTGCCGAATCTCCGAGAATCTCCGATTCGAGAACGTCGGCGGGCAGGCTGACCTGCACAGGTCCGGGGCGGCCGGACACGGCTATGGCCATAGCCCGCTCGATATCGTGGCCAAGCTGCGCGCCGTCCGAGGCCATCCACGACGCCTTTGTAACGTGGGCAGCCAACTCGGCCTGGGGCATCTCCTGAAAAGCGCCCAGTCCCAGTTGGCTGACCGGCGTGTGGCCGCTTAGAAGCACCAGCGGCGACTCCGCAAGCCTGGCGACGTAGAGGGCCGACAGCGCGTTGGCGAGGCCGGGCCCGGCTGTGATGAGCGCCACGCCAGGCCGGCCCGTAAGGCGGCCCCAGGCATCTGCCATATGAACGGCTGCGGCCTCGTGGCGGGTGTGGATGAGCTGCAGTTCCGTGCCAATGCCGGCGTCGAAAACGGACATGATCTGGTTGCCTGACAGCGCGAATACTTTGGTCACCCCGGCATCGGTTAAGGCCTTCACCAGCAGATCTGCGCCGCGCATATTTCCCTCCGCGTTCTTGAACGGATGCCCTAAGCTAAAAGGCCCGACCATTATATACACGACGACGCATGGGGGTTCAGCGCACCGCCGACCAGTCCACGAAATACTCTGGTAAAATGCCGTGCCAGAGGTCTGATTTGCGCCGCAGACTGATATTTTTCAATGACGCCAGGTAACAGGTGGCGACCTCACCCCCACGCTGTTCTAAGCCGAAGTCAACTCATCGCACCCCTGTCCGTCGACGGAGAGGGGGTTGGGGGGAGACGTAATACGCGCGGAGGTTATAAAAATGAGTCCCGATGACATTGCGAAGCTGGAAGAATTCCTCAGGCCCACAAGAATCGCGGTTGTGGCCACGGTGGACCGCCGGGGCATGCCGCACCTGACGCCAAACTGGTACGTCTTCTCCGATGGCAGGCTGCATATCTCCACCACTAAGGAACGCATGAAGTACATCAATCTTGCCCGCGACAACCGCATGGCGGTGTGCGTTTACTCGGGTACGACGGCCACGGAATACGCCAGTATCACCGGCCTAGCGGAGATAAGCGACGACGATTCAATCTGGCCGATAACCCGGAACATCGTCGAGAGGCACCTGCCTGCGGACCGAGTTGAGGGCCTCATGGCGACGCTGCGCAATGAGAACCGCGTCATTCTCAGCCTGACGCCGGAGAAGGTGATTTTCAGGGTGATGTCGGAGGCGACGCGGTAGGGCAACGATATCGGGATATACGAATCGCAACGATAGGCGACCTCACCCCCACCGCTATCCTAGGCCAAAGTTAAATCAATGCACCCCCTCTCCGTTGACGGACAGGTGGTTGGGGGAGAGGTCAACAAGGAGACGACATGCGACTGGAAGGGAAGACGGCGCTTATCACCGGCTCGGGGCGTAACATTGGCCGGGCGACGGCGCTGGCGCTGGCCAAAGAGGGCGCGAACATCGTCGTTAACGCCCGCTCCAACCGCGAGGAGGCCGAGGCTGTGGCGCAGGAGGTCAGAGACCTGGGCGTCGGCGCCATTGTGGCCCTGGCGGACGTGTCGGACAGCGCGCAGGTGGAGAACATGGTCTCCAAGGCGGTGGCGGAGTTCGGCAAGGTGGATATTCTCATCAACAACGCCGCCATTCGGCCGCACAGCGCCTTCAACGAGGCGGGCATCGAAGACTGGGAGCGCGTCCGGGGCGTGGTGCTGGACGGGGCGATCTACTGCACCCGCGCCGTCATGCCGTCCATGGTGGAGAACCAGTTTGGCAGGGTCCTCTTCTTCTGCGGCGACGGCTCCTTCACCGGCGGCGCGGACAGGGCCTTCGTGTCGGCGGCCAAGACGGGGCTCATTGGCCTGGCCCGGAGCCTTGCGCTGGAGTTCGCGTCGGACAACATCCGCGTCAACATCGTTTCGCCGGGCCGCATCGACACAAGCCGCGACCTTAGCTGGTACCCAAACGTAAACATGCGCAACACGGATGGGATTCCCCTGGGACGCCTGGGCCAGCCGGAGGAGATCGCCGCCGCCTGCCTGTTCCTGGTGACGGACGACTGCGGTTTCATAACCGGGCAGACGCTGCACGTCAACGGCGGCTCGCACTTCGGATAGGCCTAATCAACAAAGCGACATCCGTCGATCCGCCCGCGTAATTCGGACTGCTACGGCGGGCGTTTTCGCGCTAACCGCCGCTGGACTTGGATTCGGCCAACTGGTTGGCGGTCTTTGGCAGCTTGATCATCGCCAGGATAACGGCGCTGATGAGCACCACTACGCCGCCGTACAGGAAGGCGTTTTGGGTAACAGTGGCGTCAATGATAATGCCTGCCAACACCGGCGAAAAGACGCCGAAGAAGCCCGCGCCGTAAATCAGCGACACCACCGTCGACTGGGACTCGCCCTGGGCCACGTCCATTGCCGACGCGATGAAGATGCTGTGCAGCGAGTACTGGAATGAGCCCATCGCGAGGATGACCACGATAAGCTGGTATCCAGGGTCGGCGAACCGCAATGCCACATATAGGATGCCCAGGGCCGTCACCGCAGGCACCAGGACTATCTTCCTGCCGTACCTATCGGACAGGTACCCCATCAGAGGCTGTGCCCCTATGCCCGCGGCCTGCGCCCCCGCGACGTAAAGTCCAACGACAAACGGGGTGTAGCCCAGATCTTTCAGCAGGTACAGCGGCAGAAAGGTCTGAATCGCGCTTTGCCCCATGCTGCGCAGCGCCGTGAGAATCACCAGCATTATCATGGTGCGCTTGCGGAGAAGTCCCAGAAGACCCGAGAAGTAATCGCCAAAAGAGTTGGTCCCTTCTTCGACCGTCGGGATGTTGCGCATCAGGCCATAAATCATCACCGCGAATATAAGGGCAGGTATGAGGCTGAGTTTCAGCACATTCTGCCATGTCATCAAAATGAGGAAAGTGCCCGCCAGGAGGCCGCCAACCAGCACCGGGCCTATGAGGTTGCCGATGCTGCCGCCCGTGCCGTGAAGGGAGATTGCGAAGCCTCGCCTGTCGGGAAACTTGCGGGACAGCGCCGCGATAGCAGGGGGGTGGTAAAGGGAGGGGCCTATGCCCACCAGAAGCATGACCGTAAAAAGGTACCAGAAGTTTGTTGCGCTACCCAGAAGGAAAAAAGAAATCCCCAGAATTGCCAGGGATATCGCCAACATGAGGCCGGACCGATTGGCGAATCTGTCGCCCAGGTAACCTGCGGCCATGGTGGTTACGCCGCTTGTGACTCGCATGGATGTCGACAGCGCGCCGAACTGCGCCCCCGATAGACCCAGCGCGACTCCGATCACAGGCAACAACGAATGCTGCAACGAGGAGTTGTATATGTGTTTGACTGCGTGTCCCAGAACTACGGTTGTGGCTAGCTTGTTTCTTCCCCTTTTTACCTCTGCCGATACTCTGATAGAGGCTACCATATAGGCATTATCTCCTTCGCGTCGAACGCACCATTTTGGCTGGCGGGCCGAATGCGTCGACGCGCCGCTAGACAGGCGCGATTATACTACGAACAGTGAACCGCTTCACGTGAGTTAATCAGCACACATTGCAGGCCAAGCAGGCATAGAAAGGAAAGTGGAAGCAGGGCAGGGATGGGAGCCCGGCTTAAGGTCGTGTGTTGTGACTGGCCAAACAAGCGGGGTGACAGGCTAAAGCGCACTGGCGTTGCCGGCGATGACCGTTCCGGCCGCAGCGAACATGCCTCCGGGACCGTGGGCGATGCCCACGTTGGCGCCGGGCACCTGGCGTTCACCGGCATCGCCACGGAGTTGCCGCGTCAGCTCTATGAGAGTGAAAATGCCGTACATACCGGAGTGGGTGTAGGAGAGTCCGCCCCCGTTGGTGTTCATGGGAAAATCGCCGCCTGGCCCGGTCCGTCCGTCCGCCACGAACGGCCCGCTCTCGCCCGGGGCAACGAAGCCCAGGTCCTCCAGCGCCAGCATGGGGGTGAACGCGAAGGCGTCGTACAGCTCCGCGACGTCGATGTCGGCCCGGGATAGCCGTGCCATGTCGAAGGCGGCCTTGCCCGAGACTTTGGCGGCCTGTGACGTGGTCATGTCGGCCATCATGCTGACCATGCTGTGCTCGGTGGCCTCGCCGGTGCCAAGAACGTAAACCGGCGGCCTTCGGAGGTCCCTGGCCGCCTCCGCCCTGGTCAACACGATGGCTCCTCCGGCATCCGTTTACAGGCAACACATAAACAGGGTGTATGGCCAGCAGAAAGGGCGCGAGGCG
>JACZVF010000178.1 GCA_022572805.1 Chloroflexota bacterium | reverse complement strand
ACCGTCCGGCTGGCGAGATCGAATGTCGAGGCGTCGATGGAGCTTATGAAGGCAATTGCTCGATAGGACACCCCGTAGGCCCGGTTCGACAGCACGCCCGAAATAACATCGGTCCCTGTAGACCGAAGGGTATATTGAGACAGAAATACGCTTAATAACCTGAGTTTGTCCCTTACATGCCGAGCTGGAGGGTTTTCCGAGGAGGACAGATGTTGATAGTCGACACCCACTGCCACGCGGGGCATAGCTGGTTCGAGCCGGTGGAGCTCCTGCTGCATCAGATGAACACCAACGGCGTGGACAGGGCGGTGCTTATCCAGCACGGCGGCACCTACGACAACACCTATCTGTTGGAGTGCGCCCGCCGATTTCCAGGCAGGTTCGTGGTCGTGGCCATCGTTGACTACACGCAGCCGGACGCACCGCAGACCCTGGAGAGGTGGGCCTCCGAGGGCATCGTCGGTGTACGCCTGCCGCCTGGAGCGCGTTCGCCGGGACAGGACCCGCTGGCCATTTGGCGAAAGGCCTCGGAGCTGGGTCTGCTTGTCAGCAGTCTTGGTGGCCTGGACGGCTTCGCGTCCGACGAGTTTAGCTCACTGGTTGGCCAATTCCCCGACATGCCAATCATCGTGGAGCATATGGCGGGCGTTGGTCCCGGGGCGCAGCCACCGTATGCTCAGTTCAAGAAGGCAATGGCCCTGGCGAACCATCCCAACACCTACCTGAAAGTAGGGGGACTGGGCGAGATTAGCACACGGCCGCCAGTGCTCTTGCCGGAGTTCCGGTTCGACGACACGCCGCCGCTGATTGAGATGGCCTACGACGCCTTCGGGCCAAGACGCATGATGTGGGGCAGCGACTACCCGCCCGTCAGCGGGCGCGAGGGCTATCGAAACGCGCTTCAGGGCGTCATGGGTCACGCGGCGTTTGCCAGGGAGATCGACAGGGAATGGGTGATGGGAAAGACGGCGGTGGAGGTCTTCAGGCTCGACAAATGATATGGCGTTGGCGCGTGCCAGGCGGAAAGCCGGTAACGGAAAACGCCTCCCTTTAGATCAAGGGGGGCGTATTTCCAAATTCGGAGGCCTTATTGGAGTCGAAAACGGCCTGGTTGCTATGCGACCGCCTCGAAGTTTGACGGGGCTTCCAAAGCCTTGCCCGTTATTATCGATTCCACTACTGCAAGAAAATCCTGAAGCATGATTGGCTTCGTCATGTAAGCATCAATTAGGCCCGCAGGATGGTCATCTTGGGACTGCTCGTCCAGGCCGCTCAGCATCAAGATTCGAGTTTCGCTGGTGTCCCTTAGCCTGCGGCTGAATTCGAAGCCATCCATTCCAGGCATCCGAACGTCTGTTATAACAAGGTCAGGGCTGTGCTCCTCAACGACTCGCAGCCCTTCTTTACCGTTGCAGGCCTGAAAGGCTTCGTATCCGCCGAGTTGCAAGGTCTCGACCAGAACGTCCCTGATCATATCCTGATCGTCCACCACCACAACTTTGGCGCCCATAACCAATCCTCCCCGCCTTGCAACTCGATGACTGGGCCCTTCTCGGATGTCAAATAAGCCAGGTCTCTTCCATCGTCACCGTTAGGCACCGTTTGATTTGCGTTTGCAAATAGCCTTTCGGTTTGCCTTCGGTGTGTAATTCATTGTCACAGCGTGTGCGGATCGAATCGTCGTGGCGGCCCACCAAAGGGGGTAGGTGCATGGACGGCTGCCCGCGAATTGGCGGATACGTGTTAGCTGCAACCCTTAGTTCCTTGCATTCGGCCCGATGAGGGGCGAAAGGCAGGTGCAGGCACCCGGTAAAACGTGGTTGCAGGCACGGAGAGAGGGCTACGTCGGTCTACGGGGTGGCCTGTGATGTAAAGTCCTGAAATATCGCGCCGGATGTTCCACCCGACGCAAGCTCGGCTTCTAGCCGAGGACCGGCGGCGTTCCCGGCCAACATTGCCCCTGTGTAGGGGTCGTTGCGTGCATAGGCCACGCCGACACTTGGGGAATGGCGTCGTATAAATCCGGCATGGCCTCTCCTGTCCTGCGCCATTCCTTGGCATCGCGAACTAGTCGCTGCTTATGTCCTTTAACCTGTCGAAGTAGTCTGGAAAAGTCTTGGAGACACAATCCGGATCATTGATGGTGATGACTGAGTCCCCCAGCGCCGCCAGCGAGAAGCACATAGCCATTCGGTGGTCGTTGTAGGTGTCGATGACGGCGGGTTGTATGTGTTGGGGCGGCGTAATCTCCAGGTAGTCGTTACCCTCCAATACGTCGGCCCCCACTTTGCGCAGTTCGGTCGCCATGGCCTTAAGGCGGTCGGTCTCTTTCAGCCGCCAGTTGTAGATGTTTCGGATGGTCGTTTTCCCTCTGGCGAACAGCGCCGTGACGGCCACCGTCATGGCAGCGTCGGGCATGTGGTTCAAGTCCAGGTCCACGCCGTGCAGCTCGCCGCGTTCCACCTCGATCCAGTCCGGTCCCATGGTCACGACAGCCCCCATCTGCCTCAGCACCTCCGCGTGCGCGATGTCCCCCTGCACACTCTCGCTTCCCACGCCATCCACCCTGACCTTGCCCGCAATGGCCCCGGCGGAGAGGAAGTACGTCGCTGAAGATGCGTCGCCCTCCACGTGCGCCTGCCCCGGCGAGGTGTAAGGCTGCCGTCCGGCTGCCTTGCCATGGACGTTGAAGGTATGAAAATCGTGGTTCTCGACGGCGACACCGAACCGCTTCATGACGTCGATGGTCATGGATATGTATGGCTTGGACACCAGCTCACCGTCAACCTCGATGGCCATGTCGCCTTCGCACAGAGGCGCGGCCAGAAGCAGCCCCGTAAGGTACTGGCTTGAAATATTGCCCCTGATCTTCACGTTGCCGCCCGGCAGTCCGTCGGCGTGAATGCGAAGAGGCGGGTACCCTTCGGCCTTCAGGTACCGTACCTCTGCCCCCAGCGCGCGAAGGGCATCCACAAGGTCCTTAATCGGCCTCTCCCACATTCGCGGCTCCCCGGTCAGGGTGAAGTCGCCCCTGCCCAGGCATATGGCGGCGCACAGTGAGCGCATGGTGGTGCCGGAGTTGCCGAGAAATAGCTCTGCTTCAGCGACAGGGAAGGGACCGCCAAGACCCTGCACCCGGCAGTCGGTGCCGCTTTCTTCGACCGAAATGCTCACACCCAGCGCCCGCAGCGCGTTCAGCATGTGGGTGGTGTCTTCGCTCTCCAGCATGTTGCGAACGTCGGTAACGCCATCCGCCAGCGAGGCCAACAGCAGCACGCGGTTGGTCATGCTCTTGGAGCCGGGCAGATGGACCGTCCCCTGCGTATGACGAATGGGTTGCAGGACAAGCTGTTTCATGTGCGCACGCCTAACACGCTAAACCCGACAGACAATGAAATGAGAGGTGTCCGATACTGATTATAGAGGGGAGCCAGCCTGTGTGTAACGTGTGTACGGACGGTCAGCCCTTGCCGCTGGTTCCGAATAGCCGAATCTTGGAGGCGACGACGGACTTCATGGCGTCGACCGCGCTGCCCATGACGCTGGAGAGGTCGGGCTGTGGGCTCTCGCCAAGCCTGGCCGTCAGGCTGGACATGTATGCCTGCCGGACCTCCGTGTTCACGTTGAACTTGCGGACGCCAAAAGCGATGGAACGCCCGATCATCTCCTGGGACAGACCGGACGCGCCATGCAGCACCAGCGGAATGTCGATTCTCGCCTCGATAGCCTGCAGTCTAGGGAAGTCGAGGACTGGCTCGCCGCTATAGGTGCCGTGGACGTTGCCAATGCACACGGCCAGGGCGTCGATGCCTGTTCGGTCCACAAAATCCGCAGCCTGGTCAGGGTCGGTGAGCTTGGCGAGGTTTTCCGGCACCGTCAGGTCGTCTTCCGTGCCGGCGAGGCGGCCCAGCTCTGCCTCCACCGTGCCGTCCTTGCTGTGTACCAGCGCGGTCACGCCGCCTGTGAAGGCCACGTTGTCGTCGTAGGCCATGCTGGAGCCGTCCGCCATGATGGAGACCAGGCCGGCGTCCAGGGCCAGCCGGATGTCCTCGTCGGAGGCGCTGTGGTCCAGGTGTACCGACATGGGGATGAAGCTGTTTCTCGCGGCGGCAAGGCACATCTCCACCAGGGGTTTGCCCCCGTGCCGCAGAGCCTCCGGGTGAAGCTGCAGGATTGCCGGTCCGAACTCGTCCTCGGCGGCGGCAACGACAGCCAGTACGCCCTCCAGGTTGTACACGTTGAACGCGCCTACGGCGTAGCCGCCGTCCCGGGCCATGTGCAGCATGGTCTTCGTTGGGGTAAGCACTACGAGGGCCTCAGCCTTTTCACGACCTGCGTCAGGGCGTCGTCTCCGCCGACGTTGCCGGGGAAGACCACGTAAGCCATGTCCTGGTATCGGGACTCCTGCCCCAGCCGCCACACGGGCACGCCGGGGTAGACCTGACCCAGCGCCCAGGCCCGGCGAACGCCCAAGGCCTCCGTGGCTATCTGGCTGGAGGTGTTGCCTCCCTTGGCGATAATGTACGCGGGGCGCGTCTCCAGTGAACCTGCGATCTCCACCAGCGCGCGGGAGACTCTTTCGCCAATTTTCAGGCTATCTTCGACAGAGTCGCCGGCTATCAGCTCTCGGCTGGTAAATGCCACGGCATCCCTTCCATCATGTAGCGTTTCGTTGATTTGGCGCTGGACACAACGAATCTCGTTCGCTCGATAGGACTCGAACAGCAGCCTCTCGACGTTGATCTCGATGCCATTCACCTGGGCGTTGGTTAACAGATGATCAAGCTGGCCCGTAGTCCGGGGCAGGTACGAGCCTACGATGGTCAGTCCCGCGCCTGCATCGTGAGCGTTCATTTCAACAGCCGTAAGAAGTGGCCTGCCTTCCTGGCCCAGCATTGCCCTTAGCAGGGACGCTGCCGTTCGGAAGATGAACCTCTTGCCTTCCGTCCGCAGCAGTCCCAGCACGAAAACCTCGATGTCCCGCATGCTGACGGCGTTGACACCGACGACAGTCCGCCCCGTCACCTGCGAAAGGATCTCCGATATCCTGCCCGGCCCCCCGTTTCGCACGTCCTCCAGGGAGATCATAATCACGGCGTCGGCCTTGACCGCGCCGCCGGTCTTCTCCTCTACGTAGGCTGGAATGTCCGACGACTGAAACGAGAATGCCGGGTCCCGGGCGAACTCGGTTTGTCCAGCAGGCGTCAGCCAATCGCCCTCAGCCACGTAGTGGACGTTGTTGATAGTGTAGCGGCCGCCCTCTAGGAAGAACGGAGTGAATATCAGCCCGTCATACTCCAGGTCGATCGCATCGACTATGGCATCGATTTCGGCGGGGAAGTGGCCGCGAAGGGTGGAATCGCTACGGCTGACAAGCACGAAATCTTTGCTCGTGCGTTGAGATGCCTGGGCCAGGTTCCTGGCAATGGTGGCGTTTAGCTCTCGGGCCTGCGTTTCCGGCAGCCCACGGGAGTTCGTAAGCAGATAGAACACCGGGAGGTCTTCGGCCATTTCCCTGGAGAGGGCGTCCTCTGAATATTCAGTAAGCACCGGCACGTCGTGGACCGTCTGGGTCCCGGTGGGGTCGTCATCAAAAACGACTATCTTTTTGACAGATCGAGCCACGATGTCTCGTATTTCCGGCAAGGGGTCCTGCGACCACTGAGGAGGAAGGGCGTCCAGCGTCTGCTGAAGCGGGAGGCGTTGAGGCTCAATTCCCCGATCTTTTGGCAAGGCGGCGTTACTCCCGAAGCTGCGTTAGCCAGACTTCACCTGATCTCAGATTAAGGCATGCTTCAGGCGTGGTCAACGACTGGATTGACTAAAACTACGCCGCCAACAAAAATGGCCGGTGACGGTCCATCGCGCATCACAGCGATCGTTGCCAGACCGGGGTGAAGTGAAGCTCATCCCCATGACATATGACTGGGCCAG
>JACZVF010000177.1 GCA_022572805.1 Chloroflexota bacterium | reverse complement strand
AGCAAGTCGATAGCGCCCAAGGTTTTGGCCATGGCTACCGGCCCGCGCACCGCGGGTATTGAAACGGTCGTTGCCAGCTTCATGCTGCCGGAGGCGTGTAGGACAGCCGCCAAAGCCGTGGGTCCGTCCAGCCATGGGCGGGAGAATACCAGGTGGTCGTTGGCGCACAGGGTGGTGTAGCCCAAATTATTTGCGGCGGACGCGTATTCGGCGAGCCAGCTCATGGAGTAGTTTTTGCCGCCGTCAAATCCGATTAAAGGCAGGTGCACGCCAAAATCCATGATCAGGTGCCTTTCTGGTAAGCCTGTCAGGCCTCGGTGAAGCGGAGCAGAAAGGGCGCGAATTATCCGCGCGACCTATTTCCGTTAACTTGTTGTGCCTCTGGTGCCTAGAGCCCCAGGATATTGCCCTTGTCGTCAACGTCCAGGGAGCGGGGGGAACCCGGCAGACCCGGCATGGTCATTATGTTGCCCGCGATTGGATAGATGAACCCGGCGCCGACCGACGCTCGAACGTCCGATACCTCGAAGGTGTAATCAGACGGCCTGCCCTTAAGGCGGGGGTTGTGGGAGATTGACAGGTGCGTCTTGGCCATGCAGACCGGCAGATTGCCCCATCCATGCTCCTCGTAAATCCGAAGCTGCCTTCGGGCGGCCGGCGCCCAGGCAACGTCCCTGGCGTTGTAGACCGTCTTGGCCAAGCTAAGGACCTTGTCCTGTATGGACGCGTCTTCCGGGTAGATGTACGTAATTTTCGGGTCTTCGCCCTTGGTTGCCGCCATGACGGCCTCGGCCAGGTCGACGCCTCCCGCGCCGCCTTCCGTAAACACCCGGCACTCCACCGCAGCGAAGGCACTCGCCTCCTGGCAGCCGTGCTTGACGATGGCCAACTCGTCTGCGGTATCCGTAGGGAACTTGTTCATGGCAACGACCACGGGCAGTCCAAACCCCTTGATGACGCCAATCAGGTGTACCAGGTTTTCCATGCCCTTGCGGACGGCATCCTCGTTAGGGGTCTCAAGCTCGTTGCGCCGAACGCCGCCGTGGGACTTTAGGGCGCGGACCGACGCCACTATCACGGCGCCGCTGGGCTCCAGGCCGCTGAATCGCGCCTTGATGTGCATGAACTTTTCGAAACCCAGGTCCGCCCCGAACCCCGCCTCTGTGAGCACATAGTCGGCGTAGCTGAGGGCTACCTTGTCGCCCAGTACAGAGCTACAGCCGTGGGCGATGTTGCCGAAGGGTCCGGCGTGGATGATCACCGCCTGGCCCTCTGTAGTCTGCACGATGTTGGGCTGGATGGCGTATCGCAGCAGCGACATCATCGAGCCGACCGCGTTCACGTCGTCGGCGGTGACTGGCTGGCCACTTTCGGTGAAGCCCACGACGATGCGGCTCAGGCGCTCACGCAGATTTTCTAGACCGGTGCATAGCGCCAGGATGGCCATTATCTCCGATGCGGCGACGATGTCGAATCCGGACTCCCGCATGGGCGCATTGGCAGAGCCGCCTATCCCAGTGACGATGGAACGGAGGGCCCGGTCCTCGACGTCCATGACGCGACGCCACGTGATGCCGGTGGCGCCGAAGCCGGATATCTGCCCTCGCTGGGCGACGTTGTCCGTCAACGCACCCAACAGGTTATGGGCGGAGGCTACCGCATGCGCGTCGCCCGTAAAGTGGATGTTTACCTCGTCATCCGGCTCAACCAACGCCTTACCGCCGCCGCTGCCGCCGCCCTTGATTCCGAAGATAGGCCCCAGGGATGGCTCTCGCAGCGTGGCCACGACGTTCTTGCCCAGCCTGCCGAAGCCCTGCGTCATGCCTACCGTGATGGTGGTCTTCCCTTCCCCGGCGGGGGTAGGCGTGATGCCGGTTACAACTATTAGCTTGCCTCGGTGGCCCCCCTCTTTGATGGCCTCCAGCGGAATCTTCGCCTTGTAATGACCGTAGGGAATAATTGTATTGGGACCAAGCCCAAGGTCCGCCGCTACATCCGCTATGGGTCGCATCCACTTAACCTCCGAAAAACGTTGGCTCTGGCCTTGCGTAATTGGCACGATATATGCCGGCGTGGAGCCATCCGAAATTCATTACCGAAATTGCCCAAAGAATTGTAGCACAGGGCCTGGATATTGAGCCAAGCCGCGCTACAGACGGCTGTTGGCTCTGTATATGTCCCTGGCGTTGGTAACTATCTCAAAAAGAGGCATGCCTTGTTCGCGCCCACCCATCCTGGGGGCTCTTGTTCCTGGGCGCACATCCCCCAGGCGCTCTGCATGAGGGGGAAGCCCCTCTGGACTCCCCCATGACGTTCTAAAGACAGGTCCCATTATGAAGTCGGCAAAGGTGCCGATTAGAAGGGGCCTTTTCCGCATATTACAAGTACCCCCGCGATTCGATGTGTTCCGCTTTGTAAGCCACGTGCGAGGCTAGTCCCAGTTGAAGACGACCTTCCCGGTGGTGCCGCCGCTGAACAGCTTGAATGCCTCCTCAGCCTTGTCCAGCGTGAATCGGTCGGTGATGATGCTGTGCAGGGGGATGTCCCGCTCGACAATCCAGTTTGCCAGCTCCTGCAGGATTACCGTGCTAAACGTCCATGAACCAAACAGGCTTAGCTGGCGGTGAATGATGTCCGGAGAAGGCTCCAGATTCATGGTTCCTCCCTCGCCCACCAGGCAGGCCCGGCCCCAGATGCGCGTGCTGCGTATGGCGTTGGCGCGAACCTCGCCTATACCGGTGGCGTCCAAAGTGGCGTCGGCGCCCCGGCCGCCCGTCATCTCGTAAATGGCCTCCACGGGATTCACGGCGTTGGGGTCGATGGACTTCCACGCGCCGCAGTCCTCGGCCAGCTTGCGGCGTTCCGGCACAGGGTCCACGGCTATGACGCGAGCGCCCATGTGGGCCCCCAGGAAAGTTCCGCTCAGTCCCACCGGCCCCTGCCCGAAGACAGCCAGCACGTCGCGGCCTGAAACGTCCAGCCGGCGGAGCGCCTGGTAAGCTGTGCCGGTGCCGCAGGATATGGCAGCGCCCTCCTCGAAGCTGACGCCTTCATGAAGCTGCACGCACATGTAGTCCTCGACGAGCTCGTAGTCGGCGTTGCCGCCGTGTGCGCCTGAGCCGTAGACCTTCTGGTACTCACTCTGACATAGCTGCGTCCACCCGGTCTGGCAGAACTCGCACATCTGGCACCCGCTGTAGTGGTGCACCATAATCCTGTCGCCAACCTTGACGTTGGTGACGTCCTGTCCCAGCTCCACCACCTCGCCGCAAGGCTCGTGCCCGGAGATTATCTGCAATCTCGGGCCAAGCTGCTCGGCCGTGGAGCGGTATGGCCTGAGGTCGCTGCCGCAAAGGCCCGACGACCGCATCTTGACCACTACCTGGCCCGGACCCGGCGCGGGGTCTGGGAACTCTTTTATCTCCAGCTTGCTTTCGCCTGTGAATACCACGCCTCGCATGTGAATCTCCTTCCACTGGACCTCTTGTATCCTTTCTGTGCTCATCGGTATGCCTATGAGAGTATTCAAATGTCGATGGTTCGACAGGCTCACCACGAGCGTAAGTAGGAAGACCGTTCGTTCCCGACTATCCGCACCCAATCAGGCCAATGAAGTTCCAGCCGCAGCCAAGGACTTTCGTTGGCAATGCCACCATAATGCGCCCCATGGCGTTGGCGGTGCGAAATTGACGCGGCACAGGCACAGACGCCGCGTCGGTCGGCCAAGTATTCGCGGCAAAACCGCCTCTGCCTTGGAGTTTCGCGCCATCAATTACGCATGGCAGTCCATATGATGTGGTGTCCGCCCCCTTTGCCCACACCCCTCCCGCGCGCAGGCACCCTAAATTCGTCCAACTCGAACCCGGCCTGGCGCAACCGTTTGGAAAACGCTGCATCGGGACCGGGGGACCATACTGCCAGAACACCCTTCGGTCGCAACGCAGAGAAGGCCGCATTCAGCCCTTCCAGGCTGTAAAGCCAATCGTTGGCCTTTCGAGTTAGCGCCTGCGGGCCGTTGTCGACATCCATCAGGATCGCATTGTAGTCACTCTGGGCCAACTTTATCATTTGAGCAACGTCGGCCTCATGGACTGTAACTCGGTTGTCGTTAAGAGGACTGCCGGCCAATTCGGCCAGGAATGTCCGGTTCCACCTGACCACTCCAGGCACGAGTTCCGCAACGACCAGTTGGGCCTTTACTTCCAGTCTGTCCAGGGCTGATCTCAAAGTGTATCCCATGCCCAGGCCGCCAATCAGGACCCGTGCCCTTGGATGGTTGGCGATTTTTTGACAGCCGAGTTCGGCCAAAGCGTCTTCAGACCCGTGAATGCGACTGTTCATGAGTTCATAGTTGCCCGCCTTGATGGAAAACTCAGTATCACGTTGGTAGAGTTGGAGTTCTTCCCCGTTTCCCGGCGTTCGCGCCAGGTCGAGTAGCTTCCAAGGAATCATCGGCGCCTTTCGGGATGCGATTAGGACCGGTAAAGCAGCGCCCCTGCTATGGACACCAGGGACCCGCCGTCGGCATCCGCTGGACACTGGTCATAGCCCATGGACTCGCCGGTTACGCCGTCCCCCACCAGCTTCAAGGTCAGGTAAATTGGAGATAGGCCGCAGATGCGTCGGGAGTCCGCCTCCTTGCGGGACCTGTCCAGAAAGGCCTCCGCGTCGCCGCTACAAAAATCTTCAAGAGACGCGGTGTCGTCGGCCGTGACCTTGGCGCGGGCAATGGGATCCATGGGCAGCGGATCGCCGAACGCCGGGCCCATGTGGGTCAGGTCACCGGCTGCGATGACCAGGGTCTTGCGGTCCCTCGTCACCTCTCTCAGGTAATCCAAGGCATCTGCAATGTGTTGTGCCTCGTCGGGATGTCCCGCTCCAACCATGTAGTGATGAAAGGAACCGCATAGGACAGGCACAACGGGGCAGGACCTGCCCAAGTAGTGGTGCAGCCACACCGACACCAGCTCTATGGAGTGCTCGCTCAGGTGGTGAATCTCTTCCTGGTACGCGCGTTCGTGGCCCAGGACGTCAGCCAGCCCTTCCACTATTGCAGTGTCGGTCGGCAGAAGGCCGTAGGGCGTGGCGTAGCTCTGTCGCGTTGGCGTTATCATGCCCGGACCGCCCGAGTGATCGGTGCCCAGAATGATTACCAGCTCTATGTCGACGAGGGACGGCTTGGCCCTCTCCCAAAGCACTGCGTAGGTCTTGTGCCCGCGGGCGAAGTCGATGTGAGGGCACAACATGCCCACCAGGTCGCCGGGCACCGCATCCGCATGGTTGGTCTTCGGCGCCTTGCCAACGTACTCGGCAAAGGTGGACGCCAGGGCATCAGGGTCGGAAGGGTAGACCTGGTCGGCAAGAGAGGCCGGTCGGTGGTCGGCCTGCCGATAGTCTTGAAGCCTCTGACGTACGGCGGCTTGGTACGCCCCGTTCTCAAGTAGAAAGGCGGCGTCCAGTTGCAACATTATGTCCCGCATGGCTTGGTCGTTTAGCCGCGCGCCGGTGCGCAGCAAAAATGCCGTCTGAAGACCGGCGATATCTCGGGTGCCGTCGCACATAGTCAGCAATGGCAAAAGCTGTTGTGGTATCAGCACGGACTCCGACGCCATGCGCAGGGGGTCACTCAGGTGAATATAGTCGCCGCCCTGGTAATGCACCAGCTTTGGCTCTACCGGTCTCATCTTGGGCCTTTGCGGAATCTCGGGTGCCTGGTCTCTTTGCAATTTCACCCCCTGGCGTGCTGGTGTACCGATGTTAATTCGGAAAGGCATATGTGATTAGACTATGGGCGGATTATACGGCTCCGGCTCGTTGAATGGCCATGTCGGGTTGGCCCGGTGGCGATTCGGACTGTTGCGTGCCCGGTGCAGGCCATGTGCTATAATTCGCGCGCTCCGGAGTCTCTGATTTGATGAGGTCGACGGGCGCTCTGGCGCAGATTCCGCAAGGAATAGGCGTGCGTATGACAGCAAAGGTCATTTACAGCGAATGACAAGGGAAAATGCCATGCCGGTGTCTAAAGAC
>JACZVF010000176.1 GCA_022572805.1 Chloroflexota bacterium | reverse complement strand
CCAAGCGGCCAGACAATTGCGAAAACTCCGGTAAGGTTGTGACGAAAGCGTCCCTTGGGATAATCGAGACCGCCGCGCCGGCAGTCACTAACCTTGCTCGGATGTCCTGGTCACCACTTAGCATTTCAACAATTATATCTCTCGCCGTTTCGAGAGCTTCTGGGTCTACTGCCGCCCCCGACTTGATCACGATGCCCTCAGCGTCCTCAAACTGGGCATAGTAAGGAATCGGCGTAGCGGAGGGTGTAGGGAGCGGCGTCTCAGTCGCCGCCGGCGTAGCGGACGCGACCGGAGTGACCGTCGGATTCGGTGTTGGCGTGGCGGGCGCTGTCGGAGAGGCTGCTGGAGTTCCGGTAGGCGTAGCGGGTGCTGTCGGAGAGGCCATTGGAGTCAGCGTTGGCGTCGCGGTGTAAAGTGGTGTCGCAGTGAGCGTTGGCGTCGGGGACGGCGTTGGACTACGCTTGGGCGTCTCCGTTGGGGCAGCCGTCGCTGTCGATTCCAGCTCCAGCTCAGGCGCTTCAATAGGAGTTGGAGGCGGTGCGGGGCGGCTGCATGCTGCTATAAGCAGGACTGCCGTGATGAGGGAAGCCCCGGCAAATATCTGGTGACTCATTGCGGCCATAATAGCAGAATGCACAGTCTTAAGTGACCGCCACGTATCGTAGGAGTTCTAGCCCTTGAAAGCCACAGATCAGGCATTCACCAATCGTAATTAGCGGACTCCTTTGGACGTGAATATTGAGAATGGCCGGAGGCAATGGGGATATAACTCCCACTCTCCGCCTCTTTTGTTCTAATAAGTTGGGAAATGAGAAGCCTACAGGGCCGCCTCGTCTCTCTCCCCGGTCCGCACTCTGTACACAGCCGATATCGGCGAGACGAATATCTTGCCGTCGCCGATATTGCCGGTCCGCGCCGCGTCCATGATGATATGGCAGACGCTGTCCGTGTCCTCGGACTTCACCACCATCTCCAGCTTTATCTTGGGCAGCATGTCGATTTCGATGGCCTGCGCTCCCCTTCCTGTGTGGACCACGCCTCGTTGGTTTCCTCGACCCGTAACGTTCACTGTGTTAAGGCCCACGTAGCCGGCCTCTGTCAGGGCGTTCTTTACGACCTCTAGCTTCTCCGATCGAATTATTGCCTCTACCTTGTTCATCTGGCGTTCCTCCTGAAAAGGATATGCCCTGTCGCAGATCTGCTCGGCGTACGGCAGCTCTCCGTGCCGAGACATATCCAGGCCGGCCGATTCCTCATCGGACGCGCCCTGATGCCATGACGACGTCAGGCGCCTTCAGGATAGCAAAAGTGATGGCGATTGCGTGAACTCAGTTGGCCGCCATGGCAATCAAGCTCTCGGCGAGCAGGCGTGGACTTCCGTCCCAAAGTCCCTTGACCCCACACGACCTGGCTGTGCCGAAGACGCCCATCGCTATGCCTCCACAGGCGCCGGAGAGGCCGTGCACCGCCCACACGTCCAGCGCGTCGTCGAACCATCCGCCCGCGTTTGGCGTTGACACTGGTACATGCCGGCATTACACTCGCACACGTCTACGAAGCAATCGAGAAGTCACTGAGACACACCTTGGTGAGGTCAAGGCGAAAGGTTTAGGCCATGAACGTCAGCGGCAAGGTAGCGCTGGTTACAGGGGGCGGACGCGGTATCGGCAGGGGAATAAGCCTGGTGCTGGCCGGCAACGGGGCCGACGTGGCCGTGGCGGACCTGGATCTGACCAACGCGGAGGCCGTCGCGCAGGAGGTAACCGCAGCCGGCCGGCAGTCAATGGCCGTTTCGGTGGACGTCAGGGACCAGGCGTCGGTGGAGACGATGGTCCAGCAGGTGCTGGAGCGCTTCGGGAGAGTGGACGTGCTGGTCAACAACGCCGGCGTGATTGGAGCCGCCGGATGGGAGGACAGGGAGAGGCCAAGCGAAGAGGACTGGGACTTCATATTCGACGTAAACGTGAAGGGCATTGCCCGCGTCACGGATGCAGTTGCGCCCCACATGAAGGAGAGGCGCTACGGCAAAATCGTCAATATCGCCTCCATAGCCGGACGGACGGGCAGCGAGAGGAATACGCCTTACAATGTGTCCAAGGCCGGCGTCATTAGCCTGACTCAGGGACAGGCGCTGGAAATGGCCCCTTACAGCATCAACGTCAACGCCATATGCCCGGGGCTGCTGTGGACGCCCATGTGGGGGCGCATCTTGTCCCGCGGCGCCATGACGCCCAACCCCGAAGGCAAGACCCAGCGGGAGCTTTTCGAGGAACGCGTGCAGAGCAGTATTCCGCTAGGCCGTGAGCAGACACCCGAGGACATCGGCAATCTGGTGGCCTTCCTCGCCTCCGACTACTCCAAGAACATTACCGGCCAGGCCATCAACGTCAGCGGCGGCTCGCACATGAATTAAATACCAAGAGACTATCTCAAAATGATTGTGGCACTTACCCGCCCACCCGCCCGGGGCGCTCCTGTACTGGGGGCACATCCCCCAGACCCTCTGGACTCCCCCGGACTAGTTTTGAGATAGTTACTAAATACTAAGAACCAAGAACCAACCACTAAAAACCGACCCCAAGGAGTATCCAAAAACATGTACCCAAGCAACATCCGCCAGCGCATAGCAAACAACGAGCTTCTGCTCAGCTCGTCCATGTTCTCTCGGGAGCCGCACATCGCCGCGGCCATTTTCCAGACCGGCCCAGACTGGACATGGATCGACCAGGAGCACTCTCCCTGGGGCACCGAGGCCATTGGCATGATAGCCATCATGGCCAGGCAGCACGGCGTCGCCGGAGTAATTCGCGTGCCCTGGAACACGCCTGGCGACATCAAGAAGGCCTACGACGTTGGCGCGGTTGGCGTGATGGTCCCGCAGGTGGACAACCCCGATGAGGTGCGGGACGCCATTCGGTACGCCAAGTACCCGCCCCTGGGAGAGCGCGGAATCGCACCCTGGTTCGCGGCCACCATGGGACTGACTGGCCAGGACATAATCGACAACGCCAATAAGGAGACCATCCTGTGCCTCCAGATGGAGAGCGTGGAAGCCTACGAGCGGCTGGACGAAACGCTGGCCATTCAGGACTTCGAGGTGCTTGTTGTGGGCCCCGCCGACCTGTCTGCTTCCCTGGGCGTTCCGGGACAGCTTCACCACTCCAAGGTCGAGACAATAATGTCCGACGTGGCGCAGAAGATGAAGAGCAGCGGCAAGGCCTTGTGCAGCACCTTCGCCGACCCTGCGGACAGCCGTCGTTGGATCGGCGAGGGCTACCGAATGATGAATGTCTCTAGCTGTCTGGCGCTGGGAACGATCGAGACCAAGCGCATCTTCGCCGAGCTCAGGGAGGAGTTCGGGACGCCGCCGGCAGGGTAGCCGCGGGTGGATACGCAATCCGGTACGCATTAGCGAAGGCAGGGAATTTAGTTTCGTGAGAGACGACGGCCGTTGATTCACCAGGGACTCACGATAACGGACGTCGATCAGTTCGCGGCGCTGTATCGGCAGGGCGTCGTCTTCCGCGATTGCCGTTTCGACGAGGCCGACCTCATCGACTTCGACGCCGACGTTCTTGAGCTTGACCGATGCTCCCTAAGAGGCGCCAAGTTCACCAATCTGATGTGCCCTGGCCTCAAGCTCGTCGACTGCGACCTGCGTGGGGCTAATTTCGAGAAGGCGGACATCCAGGACGCGGAGATGGCCAACTGCGAATGCGCCGAGGCCAATTTCCGAGGCGCCAAGCTCAACCTGTCCCGTCTGAACGGCTGCGACTTCTCGGCCTGCAACTTCGACAGCGCCAACCTGTTTGGGGCTGAGATTGCAGGGTGCAGGTTCCGGGCGGTAGACCTTTCTTCGGTCAACCTGGACGGCGCGACGTATGACCGGGTGGACTTTAGCATGGCGGCCTTGCGTTTCAAAGACTTCAAGGGCCGTCGCCTGATTGGCATGAATTTCACCGAGGCAGACCTGACAGGTTGCAATTTCTCCAGGGTCGTCTTCGAGGACTGCCATCTGACCGGAGCCTACGTCACAGAGGAGACGGTGTTCGATGGCGCGGACTTTCGTGGCTCTTACATCTCTGCCTCTCAACTGGAAAGGGCGAGCCTCCGGGGTGCGATGATGTCGCCGTCCCAGGCCAACGCACTTCTGTTCGAGAGGTTCGGGATCCTCGTGGACGATGGGTAGCAGGGGGTAGATTAAGGCGCCTGGTCTGTCAGGCAGCCAATCAAGCAAAAGGTGCGTCGGGCATCAGTCCTGTGCCATGAAGCTGCGGCCCCGTGCCCTGTCAGCCTTCTCCAGCTCCGCCCTGGCCGCCAGGACCGACAGGTTGAAGAAGATAGTCGACACTATTCGCAACACGAACTCCAAGGCTACAATGGCCACCAGGTAGTACAGCATGGTCTCCCACAGCGCCAGCGCCGCGTTGAGATTTTCCAACGCGCCCGACAGGGACACGATGGAGCTGTCGATCAGCAGGATGCCCAGCAGCGCGAACGGCAGTATCTTGGCCAGGTCCGTGGACAACGCCTCGTTGTAGTACGAGGCCACCCTTATGGAGCCTACCACCGCCATAGACACCAGCAGAATACCGTCCAGGCCCTGCCCCCTGGTCATCGTCGCCAGCAACACCGTCATGACCAGGAATCAGAAGAACGCCAGGACGGGAAATACGATGAGAAACTTCAGGCAGTAGAACCCAAAAGAGATTGTCTTTCTCAGGAGCCGCGGGCGGAGGTGGTTGTGCCTATCCAGATTCAGTTGAAGTATGTCCCGCCTGGACAGAAATCGGTAGAATTTGAACACGAAAATGGCGTAGACGGACATGGCCAAAACGAAAAGAAGCAGCGGCTTCATGATCAGAAGCGCTTCCGCGTAATTAAACTGGAGAATCGCCATTACCCATCCTCACGTTAAATATGGACGACAGTAATGGCCTCTAACCATGTCTACAGGCCGCATACGCACGTTTGGAGAGCATCGGCGAATGGTTGTCGATTCAGGGCGAACGGCCGTACGAGCACCTAAATTTCTGTGTTAATGTAGTCATACAATAAATTCCGATCCCTAAGGAAACTTTCGATGGACCACAGCCACTCCAATTGCAATATTTGGTTAATGCGGTGATGGGGCGCGAATGTGCATCCAAATATCAACGATACGTACTGAGTCAATTTGCCAAGGGTTCGTTTCTCCGATGGGCTGGGGGGAAGCAAAGGATGGTGTCGGAACTGACACTTTTACTGAAAAATCACCTCCAGCATTCGACATATTTTGAGCCTTTCCTAGGGGCAGGTTCTGTGTTCTTCTCACTTGGTCCACACAAGGCGGTTTTATCAGATTTGAATGGACACTTGATATCCACCTTCGAGGCAATCAAGAAAAATCCTGTCGCGGTCTTTCGTTCGCTGAGGTTTCATGCTCAGCGGGACTCAGAATGTTACTACTACCGTATAAGACGTAAATACAATCGTGCCACTCGATCCAGCTATGCTCAAGCCGCGCGCTTCATATATCTAAACAGGGCTTGCTTCAACGGAATATTCAGGGTTAACCAAGAAGGTCAGTTCAACGTGCCATATGGGTGGAAGAATCGTTTGGTAATTCCTTCATCCGTTTCGCTTACAAAATTTGGAGGCCTGCTAGAGCGCGCGCAGCTTCGCGTATGCTCATACGATGAGACCGTCGGGTTGACTAGTCCCGGCGACGTCGTATATCTGGACCCACCGTATCCGCCGTTAAACGGCACATCGTTCTTCACGCATTATACGAAAGAGTGATTTGGGATTCATGATCAGAAGTCTGTAGCACTAGCAGCCGACATGCTACGCGAGCGTGGCTGCAAAGTGCTCATTACGAACGCTGACACGCCAGAGATACGCGACCTTTATCGCACATGGTCCGTATCCACCAGGCGAGTTTCCAGAGCAATCACTTGCCAGAAGATGGTACATAAGGCCAACGAGCTTATCATCAAGAATTTCTAAAACGTCGTCACTAGGGAAAATCCCGTAAGCCCGTTTGAGGTTTG
>JACZVF010000175.1 GCA_022572805.1 Chloroflexota bacterium | reverse complement strand
ATATGTCTGGACGATCGGTCCGGCTCTGCCCTTCGACAGGCTCTCCGCCGCGGCGGAGTCCGAAGATATTCCTATTCCCGAGTCGGACAGGGCGAACGGTATTCCAATTTACGTTCGTGGTGAGCCTGTCGAACCATCGCCCACAGGACGTCTATTGACGAATTCATTTGCCTGGATAATTACCGCATGCCGCTATATCCCCGCCGTTTCCCCAGCACCATCCGTCTGACGACACAAAAATCCAAAACTACATGTGGAGCGGGGCGTCCATAATCATCAGGGATAGGCAGCGGGCCAGAGCGATCCTCGCCGCATCCACAAGCTTCAGGCGAGCCCTGGTGATCGCCTCGTCCCCGTCTTCACTGGAGACAACGCGGCAGTTCTGGTAGAACCAGTGGAACGCCGCCGCCAGCTCCGATGAGTAGTGGGGCAGGTGATGGGGCTCAAGGGTTCGGGCAATCATGACGATCAGCTCGGGCAGCTCCAGCATCTTTCGGATGAGCGACAGCTCGGCTTCGTGTGTCAGTAGCGTTACGTCGCCCTGGGAGAAATCTATGCTCCGCTCCTCGGCCAGACGCAAAATGCTCGCGATGCGGGCGTGGGCGTACTGCACGTAGTAGACCGGGTTCTCCTGCGACTCCTTCCTGGCCAACTCCATGTCGAATTCCATCTGGCTGTTGGCGTCGCGGGATAGGAAGAAGTAGCGGCACGCGTCCGCCCCCACCTCGTCGATTACATCTCGCAGCGTTATCATGTCACCGGTGCGTTTGGATATTCGCACTACCTCGCCGCCACGTTTCAGAGTCACAAGCTGGTTGATTAGCAGAGTCATCTTTTCCTCGGGAACGCCCAGCGCTCCCACAACCGCCTTGATAAAGGCCGCGTGACCCTGGTGGTCGGCGCCCCAGATGTTGATGACCTTGTCGTACTTGCGCTCGAAGAACTTGTTGTAGTGGTACGCGACGTCGGACGCGAAGTAGGTCGGGATACCGTTGCTGCGCACCAGCACCTTGTCCTTTTCGTCACCCAGCCGTGTCGAGGCGAACCAGGTCGCGCCATCGCGCTCGGTGACGAAGCCGCGGTCGCCCAGAAGCTTCATGGACTTCTCGAACTGGCCTTCCTGGAATAGCGTGGCCTCGTTGAACCAGCTATCGAAGGTGATTCGCAGGAGCTGCACATCCTCGCGGATCCGGCCCATCATCATCGCCAGGCCCAGGGCGCCTATCTCGTCCAGCGCCTGTTCTTCCGGAAGCATCAGCAGCCGGTCGCCCTCTTCATCCTTGATTTCCTGCGCCAGCTCCACCATGTATTCGGCCTGGTAGCCGTCCTCGGGGACCTGCGCGTCGCGCCCAAACTGCTGCTCGTAGCGGGCGAAGAGCGACCGTTTGAAGTGTATAATCTGGGCCCCGGCGTCATTGAAGTAGTATTCCCGGTCCACGTCGTAGCCGGCCGCCTCCATTATGTTGGCCAGGGCGCTGCCGATTACACCGCCCCTGGCGTGGGCCACGTGCAGCGGCCCGACCGGGTTGGCGCTGATGAACTCGATCTGCACCCGCCGGCCGCCTCCCAGGTCGACGTTGCCGAAGTGATCCCCGGCCTGTCGAATGGCCTCCACCTGCTCGACAAGCCACGACGGGTTTAAGGAGAAGTTGATGAACCCAGGCGTCGCCACGCTGACTCGCTCCAGGATGCCCTGGGCCGGAATCAGCGATTCCAACTTCTCAGCTATTATCATGGGGCTCATGCGCATTGGCCGCGCCAGTTTCAGGGGAAGGCTGCTGGCGAAATCGCCGTGCTCCGAATTTTGGGGCCGTTCAATGGAGATTTCATCGACCTCAACCTTGGGCAGAAGGTCGCTCCTCTGAGCGTCGGCCAGGGCGTTCCGGACCAGATGCTCGATGTCGTCCCTGATGGTCATAGACGATGTCCTGCGTTTTCGGCTTTTCGGATACGAAATGGCAGCTAAAGGTTAGCAGAGGAATCGTACGGGCACCAGTGTTATGCGGGCCACGTAGTCGCCGGTTCATTCGCAACCCGTGTTAGGCTCGTAACCCCGGCCGCTCACGGCACGGCCGTCTGGGTTACGTAGCTCCGCACGGTCCGGCTGGGAGTTGTTCCAGATGGCCGTGCCGCTGCCGAAGCTAAACCCTCCGTGCTCCGCGTGAATTTCGTCTGTGTAGACCCGAATGGTATCGCCCGGATGAAGCACGTAAGTCGGGAATTTGAAGGATGGACTGCCGTCGGATATGTCTAGCAAGACCCAGTCCTCAAGGTCCTGGGCAAGGCCGCCGCAGTTGGTTATCTCCACGAATTCGTCGCCCTCGTACCGGGGCTCCAGGCCATCGTAGAAAATCTCCGTGATTCGTAAATCAGAGTCTTCTGTCTCGTCTGCCCCTGGCGAGTCTTGAACTGTTGGCAGCGTCACGCTCGGCGCCGTCGGCGTGGCGGACGGCGATGTAGTGGGAATCGGAGTCGGTGTGGGTGAAGCGGTGTGTGTAGGCGTTGAAATTGAAGTCGCTACGGCGGTGGCTGTCGGCGTGGCGGTTGGGGCGACTTCAGGCATTGAGGTCGGCGTGTTAGTTGGCCGGGCCGTTCTGGTGGGCGGCGGACTGGGTGTCGGTGACGGCGTGCTCGACGGTGACGGGGACAAGGTGGGAGTAAGCGATGGCATTGGCGCCGCGATTAGCACGAAGGCGGTTGGCGTGGCTGCTGTTGACGTGGACGTAGTCGACGGCGTCGGCGTTGGTGAAGCCTCTCGAACCGGAGGCGTGCTTTCCACGCAACCCAGGACCACCAGAGCGCTTAAGACCGCGGCAACGGTGACCGGTCTCCATTTCGTCAGCATGTATTTAGCGTCCCGCCTGGCCGGCAGTTTGCCAGGTGACCGTAAATGTTCGTCACCGTAATTAGCCTCAAATGCAGCGGGGACGCCTCAGGAGGCGTCCCCAATTCATACGTTAGGTGGCCGGAGGGGATTGGGCTACGGGACCACTTCGATACGCCGGCCGTCCAGGGAGTCCTGTTCCAGAATCTCGCCCACTACGGCCCGAGTCTCAACACCGGCGGCCTGCAGCTCCCGCAGCAAATCGTCCTTCTTGGACGGGTCCACGGAGATAAGCAGCCCGCCTGAGGTCTGAGCGTCGGCCATGAGAATTCGGCTCTGCTCTCCCACCTCGGGATGCCAGGCCACGACGCCTTCCAGCGATTCCAGGTTGCGGTGCGTGCCGCCGGGGGCGATGCCCGCATCCAGCAAGTCCATCACACCCTCGATAACCGGCACGTCGCCCAGTCGAATCCTGGCGCTGACTTCGCTGGCCAGCACGATGCCGCGCAGGTGACCAAGCAGTCCGAAGCCCGTGATGTCCGAGCAGGCATGGACGCCGACCTTGACCATGGCCTCGGCCGCAGCCCTGTTCAACGTGGCCATGAGCTTCACGGCGGCCGCCATCACCTCGGCGGATACGCGCTCCTGTTTGCCTGCTGTTGTGATGATGCCGGTTCCTATGGGCTTGGTCAGCACTAGCACGTCGCCAGGCCTGGCGCCCGCGTTGGTAACCTCTTCGCCAGGCTTCACCACGCCCGTGACCGCCATGCCGTACTTGGGCTCCTTGTCGTCGACCGTGTGTCCTCCGACGATGAGCACACCGGCCTCCGTGGCCTTGGACGCTCCGCCCTTGAGAATCTCGCCAAGGATTTCGTGAGGGAGGTCCACCGGAAATCCCACGATGTTCAGACCGAAGAGGGGCTTGCCGCCCATGGCGTAAACGTCGCTCAGGGCGTTGGCGACGGCCACCTCCCCATAGACGAACGGGTCGTCAACGATGGGCGGGAAGAAGTCCACGGTGGAGATAATCGCCATGTCCTCGTTCATCTTGTACACGGCGGCGTCGTCTCCAGTGGAGAACCCCACCAGCAGGTTGGGGTCTGTTATCGTCGGTAGCTGCCGCAGCACCTGCGACAGGTCCTTAGGACTGAATTTAGAGGCTCAACCGGCGCAGCTAGCCAGCTCCGTCAGCCTGATTTTATCGTGGACATTTGCCATTTAAATGGCTCCTCTTTTTGTGTGTCGGCCTGTTGTGCGACCGGCCCCGGCCCTGGGGCAATGTGTTCAAAGTATAGCAGACGTTTAGCTAATCCTGTGGCCGTTGGGCGCCCAGGTGGCCAACTCGCTCTTGCCGGGCAGGAACTGGGCCCTTCCCCTGGGCCGCTTCAGCTCGCCGTCCTCGATTATCACCTCTCCGCGCTGCATCGAGAACACGGCCTTGCCCAGAATTTCTTTGCCCTCGAACATCGTGAAATCGGCGTTGCAGTGTTGAGACTCGGCGCTTAGCGTGTGCGCCACCGTGGGATCGAACAAGACAATGTCCGCGTCGGAGCCCGGTAACAAGGCGCCCTTCTTGGGGTACAGTCCAAAAATCTTGGCCGGGTTTTCGCACATGACCTGCACCAGCCTTGGCAGCGTGATGCGTCCCCGGTTAATACCTTCCTGGTAGACCACTGACAGCATCTGCTCGCACCAGTTGCCCCCGAAGGTCGCTTCGAAGATGCTGAGGTCGTCGCCGGCCTCTATCTCGGTTAACTCGCTCCCGACGCTCTGGCCGCCCTGGTATTTTTGCGACCTCTTGTAGCCGCAGAAGTCGCTGGCCACCGTGTCCAGCAGGTGTGAGGCGAGGCCCTTCCACATGGCTTCGTTGTCTTCTTTCTCTCGCAGGGGCGGGCCGATTTTGGCAAGCGCACCGTGGTCCAGCATGGACTGGTTCGTCAGGTCCAGGTACTGGGGACAGGTCTCGCCGTACAGGCGCAGGTCGCCTCCCTTGAAGTGGTCCAGCGTGTTCAGCATCTCCCTGGCGCTGATGTGCACGATGTACAGGGGGCAGTCTGTTACGCTGGCATAGGTGGCGGCGCGGTTGGCGGCTTCCAACTCGAGAATCCTGGGCTGCGACGGCGCGTACCACTCCCGCCCGGTCCGGCCATCGGCTACCGATCTGTCCACCAGGTAGTCGATGCAGTAGCCGTTCTCGGCGTGCACCATCGCCATGCCGCCGTCGTTGGCCGCTAACTCCATGGCCTTCAACATCTTGTCGTCGGGCATCATTATGCCGCGCCTGGGGTACGTCATGAACATCTTGAAGGAGATCACGCCCATCTTCAGCAGCCTGGGCACCTGGTCCTCCACGTCGTCGTCGCCCACCAGGATGGCGTGGATGCTGTAGTCCAGGCGAGAGTCGCGCTGAGCCTCTTCCATGAAGGCCTCTATGGATTCGACGGTGGTCTCCTCAATGCCCACGTCCCGGCGGTTTCTAATGAAGGGAATGATGGTCGTAACACCGCCGAAGGCCGCGCTCTCGGAGAACGTGTCCACCCGGTCGGCGTACACAGGGTGGTTGTGCGCGTCGATGATGCCCGGCAAAACGTACTTGCCCGTGGCGTCGATGACTCGTGCTGCCGGCTCGCCGGACAGGTCCGCACCTAGCCGCTGGATGACTTCGTCCTTCACCAGAACGTCCCGCCGGCTTATGCCGTCGCCTGTGATTACCAGCCCACCCTTTATGAGGTAGTCGGCCTGCCCAGTTGTCATGTTGTTTCTCCTGGCCAATACTGCCTCGGTATCTTAGCGGGCGTAAAGACACTGTCAAGTTCTTTTGGGTGTTATCGGCATGTAGTGGAAGGGCTTGGAGTTGAGGCAAAATCGCGAGGGCCCTGTCGCTTTCAGAAAGAGGATCAATACCTTTGGGCGCAACGTCCGGGAAGATTCTGTTCCACCAGGAGCGGCCGTTTCCCCATTCATCCAAATATGGATATTGATCCCCTCTATTCCATTTGAACAAATCACCACCGAGAAATATCCCGTGTTGTTTTTCCTCTACTCCAAAAACCTCTACTACGTGAATTATAGTTTCTGATTCATCCTTAGTGTTGTCATCCCATCTGACTGTTTTGTCTGTAGGAGTGAGGAATTGACTCCCCCCAGCTTTAACATCGAATTTTTTCACGCTCTCCCCCAATTCATCGATTGTTTCGGCAGGACTCCATTC
>JACZVF010000174.1 GCA_022572805.1 Chloroflexota bacterium | reverse complement strand
TGCTGACGTAGCCCAGGACGGAATACTGGTTAAGGCATCCAACGTTTGCCGCGCCGGCCTATCACTGCCCCATCCAGCGTCGCGCCGAGGCCCGGCCCCGGTGGAATCCACAGCATCCCGTCTTTCACAACCTCGGCGGGGGACAGGAGCTCCGCCCGCCACGACACCTCGTACACCGCGTGCTCAAGGGACATAGCGTCTCGCAAAGCCGCAGTCACGTGCCCTCCTTGCAGAAGGGATACCGGCCCGGAGGGACTGTGGAGAGAGACCTGCCCTCCGGCGGCCAACGCCGACCTGCCCACGCGATAGGCCTCCGCGACACCGCCGCAGAACTTTACGTCCGGCATTACAACGCTCAACGCGCCGCCACTTATGAGGTCATCGAACCATTGCCTGCCGTACCCGCTCTCTCCGCCGGCGATGGTCATGCTGACCTTGCGTGCTATCGCGGCCAAAGCATCTGCGGAGTCACCCGGGTCAACTGGCTCCTCGAACCAGCCTATGTCAGACTTGGCCAGTGCCTCGGCCACCAGGGGCGCCGTGTGCAACTCGAAGCGGCTGTGGCAGTCGACCAGCACCGCAATATCTGGTCCCACTGCATCGCGTATGGCGGCCACGCGCTGGATACCGGGGCCTGCCTGACCAAGTACGGCCTCAACAGTTGACGGCGGCGTCACCTCGTCGAAGGGCGCGCACTTGACGGTGGTGAAGCCGTTTTCCACGGCCAGCAGGGCGGCGTCTGCGAATGCTTTCGGTGTGCGCTCCCGCGTCAGCAGGCGCCGGTTGATGTTGGCATAGAGGGGAACGCTGTCGGGAGTCGTTCCGCCATTGGCCGCGAGAAAATCGGCAAGTGGCAGGCCTTTCTTTTGCGCCAGCACGTCGGCGACGGCGCTACGCACCGCGCTTACGGCGGTGGCCCTGGCCTTGTCCCTCCGCAGGACATCGTTGGAAAGCCCTAATCGGCCCTGCACGTCAGTATCGCTCAGTAGCGATTCACCTTGCAGTGCACCGAGCATTTCGGGCAGCAAAGCTAAGACGGCCACGGTATCGTCGCCGCGGGTGATTTCGGTTACCGCTTTCAGGCCGTCTTCATCAATGAACTCGGCAAACGTCCAGGTGGTCCGCTCGGTCACATCCACCGAGATGAACTCGACGCCGGTTAGCTTTACTCCATCACCCACCTCTAACCTCACGCACTCCGCCCGTTGTTACGATGCCGACACGTCGGCGATAAGCCTCATGGTGCGCTCTCTCGATGCCTCGGCATCGCCAACTGTGATTACGCTGGCCAACACCTCGGAGCCGCCCCATGCAAAGATCTCGTTAAGCTGATCGGAAACCTGGTTTTCGTTGCCGGCGATGAGCACCGAGTCCAGCATATCGTCGGTCCAGCCGGTGTGGTCGGACTCGGGGAATCCAGCCCTCTCGAACATGCGGGTATAAAATGGCGTCGTCGGGAAGTAACCCAACTGCTCCCGGACACCGTTGCGGGCCGCCTCCAGGTCATCGGTGACACACACGGGAGCGTGCACGATTAGAGGCGGCGTTGGCCGGTTGGCCTTCTGCGCCCCGGCCTTCAACGCGGGCAGGGCCACGTCACGAACGTATGAAAGCGGACAGACCCAGCTGATGGCGCCGTCGGCCAACTCACCGCAGGCCTCGAAAGATGCAGGGCGCAGCGCCGACGCCATGACCGGCACGTTCGTCGGCGCGGACATGGCGAAGTGGGCGGAGTAGTGCCGGCCATCAAAATCGATCTTGCCGTCGTGGGACAGGCCGCTGAGTATCTGAATGTACTCCCTTAAATGTCCCAACGGCTCGCGGAAGTCCACGCCGAAGGTCTGAGTCATGCCTCCACGATGGCTGGGACCAATGCCTAATCTAATGCGTCCTGGCGCGATTCCGGCGATGGTCTGGGCCTGACGCGCCGCCACTATCGGATGCCTCGTCCACGTGCGCATGATCGACGTTCCCAGCAATATGGTCTCCGTCTGCGCAGCAGCGGCGGCAAAAAGCGTCAGCGCGTCGCCCACATCTCCGCCGGACGTCATCCACGCCGCCTTTACGCCTAGCTCCTCGGCCCTGCGAATTGACGCCAACGCAGCTTGCGGATCCGGCGCAGGAATGGCCACACCTATGATGTTATTTGCCATATGAAAGCTCCTCGGTCTGGTGCTGGTAATAGAGTTGCCTTGAAGGCACCGGCAGTATATCACGCCCATGAGCCGGGCCGATTCCAGTTGAATCGACAATCGCCGGCTCCTGATCGACCTTGGCATCGTGAAGGCCAGATGCTAAACTTTGGCATATCTACCTGATTTACCGGATCAACACGCAAGGGGAAAAAATGGACGGTCTGATCGTACACGAGACCCCTGAACATGAATTCCCTACGATGATTGTGGCGTTCGCAGGCTGGCCCGATGCTGCGGAAGCAGCCACTCGCGCTGTCAGATACCTGGTCCGCAAGCTGCCGGCAAAAAAATTCGCGGAGATCGACCCGGAGGAGTTCTATGACTTCACCGTGGTGCGTCCCCAGACGCGCACCAACAGGCGAGGAGAGCGTATTCTTCGATGGCCTCAGAACGACCTGTACTACTACGCGCCGGACGAGGAGAGCCGCCGGTTCATCCTGTTCATAGGCACGGAGCCAAACCTGAAGTGGCGGGCGTACTCCAATATTCTCACCAGCATCGCCGTGCAATATAAGGTAAAGCTAATCGTGTCGCTAGGCGCTTTGCTGGACGCCGTTCCCCACACCCGCGAGCCTCGCATCACCGGGCGGGCCAGCTCTCAGGAGCTTACGCAGAAAGCCGAATGGCTGGGAATCCGGAACTCAGGCTACCAGGGACCAACGGGCATACACACCGCCTTCATGGACGCCTGCAGCAAGCTGGACATTCCGCACGCCAGCGTGTGGGGGCACTGCCCGCATTATGTGAATACCACGCCGGACCCCCGCGTGAGCAGGGCCCTCTTGACGAGGCTGCGCAGTCTCGTGGACGTGGACGTGGACCTGGAGGAGCTCCGCCTTGCAGGTGAGGCTTACCTGGAAGAAGTGAACAAGGTCATTGCCAAGCAACCGGACGTCACCTCATACGTTGCGCGTCTGGAGCAGCGCTATGATGAAGCGCAGCCCAACCGGCCCAGCGATGAGATACCCAGCCCCGACACGATGGTGCGTGAGCTGGAGGAATTTCTTCGAAGCCAGAGACAGACCCCTGACGACGAATAGCCCCTCTCTTCTTCCTCTCGTAACAAGCATCGTCCTGTGTCAGGAAAATGCCACAACTTACCATCCCAGGAGCAACCAATGCCCGATTATCCGCGAGACCAGTTGGTCACGCTCAACGGCCTGAGCTTCCATTACCGCGATTGGGGCGGGGCCGGACAGCCCTTGATCCTGCTGCACGGCCTGGCCTCTACATCACACATCTGGAACATGGTCGCGCCCATACTGGCGGCCGACAACCGAGTCGTTGCCCTGGACCAGCGCGGCCATGGCGAAAGCGCCACCCCCGACTACGGCTACGACTTTTCAACCGTGGTTGGCGACCTGCAGGCGTTCATCCGCAGCGTCGGGATTAGGCAGCCGGTTATCATCGGACACTCGTGGGGAGGGGATGTTGCCCTTGAGTACGCTGTTGCAAACCCTGGCGACGTCAAAGGCCTGGGTTTTGTGGATGGCGGGACCATCAACATAGCGGGGCGTCCAGGGAATACATTGGAGCAGGCGAAGGAAGACATGGCGCCCCCCGTGTGGGATGGCCTGACCTTCGAGAAGCTAGAGGAGCGGGCCCGGACCTGGCGTCAGCCATCCATGCTGACACCTCAGCACATGGAGATTCTGCGATCCAATTTTCGACAGGAAGGCGGCAACACTATCACCTCCCGCCTGAGCAGAGCAAACCACATTCGCATCATCGAAGCATTGTGGGATCACACCCCGCCGGAGCTCTTTCCAAAGGTGGGTTGCCCTGTACTGCTCATGCCCGCGCGCCAGAAGACAAACGAGTCCGTGGCTGACAGGCGCTGGCGCAGGGAGGAGTCCATCGAAGAAGCAACGAGGCTGCTCCCTAAAAGCAAAACAGTGTGGTTGGAGGACAGCGTTCACGACGTGCCCATACAGCGCCCTGAGCTGGTGGCCGGCGTCATAGCGAAGCACATCGCTGCCGGCTTCTTCGGTTAGATAAGCTTTCGGGTCTCACCTACCACGGCGACCGCGTGACCGTTGACCGAAGCCAATTCCGGAAGTTCCTGGACTCCATTCGTCCTTACCTTCGCTGCGCTGGAAATCGCTGCATCAGCGCCTCGCCCAGCCTGCTCGTTTGGTCTGGCGGATTCGACGCCGGTCGCCACCAGCGTGATGCTCACACGCTTTTTCATTTTTTTGTCCTGCACGACGCCAAATATGACGTTGGCGTCGGGCCTGGCCGTCTTGCGAATGATCTCCGCCACATCGTGAACGTGCGCCAAGGTCAGGTCCTTGCCACCCTTTATGTTGAACAGAACGCCGGACGCGCCCTGCATCGGAGCGTCGAACAGCGGATTCGAGACGGCCATCTCCGCTGCCTCCATGGAAGCCCACTTGCCCTTGCCCTCTCCGACGGCCATGAACGCCTTGCCACCGTTGCCCATTATGGACTTCACGTCTGCGAAGTCCACGTTTATCATGCCGGGCACAGTGATGATATCGGTTATGCCCTGCACACCCTGACGCAGCACCTCGTCCGCAGCCGTCAGCGCCCTCTCCAGCGAGACGTTGCCGACCAGCGATGGCAGCAGCCTGTCGTTTTCGATGGCGATAAGCGTATCTACCTTCTGTTGGAGGTTGTACAGGCCCTGCTCTGCGACTTCCCTTCGTCGGGGGCCCTCGAAAGAAAAGGGCAGGGTGACCACGCCAACGGTGAGGGCTCCCTGCTTGCGGGCGATATCGGCCACCACTGCGGAGGCCCCGGTGCCCGTGCCACCTCCCATGCCGGCGGTGATGAATACCATATCAGCATCGCCAATTGCCGCCGAAATTTCATCACTGCTTTCCAATGCGGCAACGGACCCGATCTTCGGGTCGCCTCCCGCACCTAAACCGCGGGTAACGCGTGGTCCTAACTGGATTTTGGTCGGGGCGAGGCATGAAGCCAACGCCTGGCGATCTGTATTTGCGGCCAGGAAATCGACGCCCGTGAGCCCGAGTTCGATCATCCGATTGACCGCATTGGATCCCGCGCCCCCAAGGCCAATAACTTTCACACGTGCCCGACCAAAAAGGGTTTGTTCATTTTCGCGGATAGCGTCGTCGCCAGCTTTAATTATTGTCATGTGCCTTCTCCCACAATTCTTGAAATGAATGATCGAACATAATCAACTTCATCTTCATTATTGGCTGATAGGTCGAAAACAAGTTTATTGATTTTGCAACCCGCATTTAGCAAGTCCATTTCTACGGAGGAGGGGAACCAGTGCTTATCACCCACCAGGGTCACATTGATAGCTTCGCGAGCAGCCAATGGAGAGTTGCCAATTACAGGATTCTTGCGCTTCACAAGATCACGAATCGGGGGAAAATCCTGGATGTCAGCAGCCTCTATCGATTTAGGAAGCAACAGGTAATGATCCACATTTTTTTTTGTGACAATATCACTGGCTAGAATGAATTCTCGAACGGCTTCCACAACCTTCCGCGGGTTGTTCATCGAAGGAAACCATGCAGAAGCCTGATCCGGATGTTTGGGGTCGCATGCCAGTAAATAAAATGCGAAATTACACAATGCCGAGGGCAGTTCGCCGCTCTCCAGAAGTTTTACGATTGAAATTGTCTGGTCTTCGACAGCTGCTTCTGAGACCGGTGCCGTCTCTGACCGTACTCCACCAGCAACGGTGAAAATGGGAAGTGTTCGGTTTAGAACCTTCTTTGCAATGGCGTCATACCAATCGAATATGCGAATACCGATATGATCCTGTGATTCAGAAGGCGTGTGGTAAGGCTGAACGTCTTGCCATTTATCGGGGCCACCTTTTCCCCAATCCAATGGCCTATCGAATGTCCAGGAATAGGCAGAGATCGCC
>JACZVF010000173.1 GCA_022572805.1 Chloroflexota bacterium | reverse complement strand
ATGCCCATGTCCCCGGTGGCAATGAGGTCCGCACCCGATTCGGCGGCCTCGACAGCAAGCTGAACACCCGCCAGAACGGCCTCCTCAGCCTGCTCCCGCGTCATGGCCGGGCCCAATGTCATGTCGTTGGTGCCCCTGCCGATCTTCACCACGCGAAGGTCGGGGTGAGGCGGAATGTCGCCGGCGACTCCTGCGTCCACGATGATCTGCCTTACCCCCAGCCGTCTGGACATGACGCTGACGGCAGCTCCGCCCGCCAGGAAATTCAGCACCATCTGGGCCGTGACCTCTTGCGGGTAGCCTGTAACGCCCTGGGCGACGACGCCGTGGTCCCCCGCCGCGACGATGACGGCCTTGCCGCCGATGCTCGGACGCTCCGTTTGAAATATACCGGCCAGTTGGATGGAGACATCTTCCAGGCGGCCAAGGCTGCCCGGCGGCTTCGTAAGGTTGCGCTGCCGGGCCTGCGCACGCCTCATGGCGCCCGCATCGGCCCTTTCAATTTTTGTTATGGCGTCCATCAGTGTGATTGTCATAAATTTTATATCGACCTTAGGTTCGTTCCCAATTATCGGTCTCGCCTGACAGACGAGATTTTCGAGGAAGTGTGGCCCGTCCTACAATCCAAAGCTAAAATTCGAGGCCGGGTTGGGCCTTGATGCCCTGCTCTCTGTAAGGGTGCTTGATTTCACGCATCTCCGTCACCAGGTCCGCGAACTCGATGAGCTCGTCCGGTGCGTGGCGGCCGGTGATGATGATGTGAAGCATGTGAGGCTTCTGCCTCAGCACCTCGATGACATCGTTCACGCTGATCCAGCCGTAGTGCATCGGGTACGTGAACTCGTCCAGGATGATGACCTCGTACTCGTCGGACAGGATGGCCGCCTTGGCAATCTCCCACTGCGCCCTGGCCAGGTCCTGCGTCTCGTCCATGTTCTTGGTGCGCCACGTAAAGCCGTCGCCCATCGCTGTCATGCCGATGCCCAGCTTCTTGGCGGCACGGGTCTCCCCGAACTGCGAGCCCGTGTGCTTCAAGAACTGAAACATCTGGACCTTCATGTCGCGGCCCCAGGCGCGGAACAGCACCCCCAATGCAGCGGTGGTCTTGCCCTTGCCGTTGCCGGTATTGACACACACCAGCCCCTTCTTGATGCGCGGGCCCTTCACCGGTTGATGCTCTGTTGTTTCCTGTGTCATTTTTCTCCTGAATAGCTCGCTAGAGAATATCACAACGCCGGCCAAGGGGTTAGCTCGACGGGTCGGGCATCCGCTGCGCTTGCGGCGCCGGTGTTCGGGCGTAATCGGAGACGACCTGGCCTTTGCCAAAATGCTCGCCCACGACGCGGTCCGCGGCGGAGCGGTCCATGCCGCAGTACCAAACGCCTTCAGGGTAGACCACCATCACCGGACCAAGATTGCAGGGATATAAACAACCGGTCTGGGCTACCAGAACATCCTTGTCCAGCATGCCTTCATCCTGCAAACGCCCGTTAAGGTGGTCCCAGGTGTCTCCCGATCCTCGCGCGGTGCATCGGGGACCCCGGCACTGTAACAGGTGGTACTTGTGAGGCGGTATCACCGACCACCCGGGCTCGCCGTTATCCGAGAGGCCTACCACTTGGGAAACATGATCGCCCGAAACCGGATCGGACGCAATTTGCACGACGGCCTCTGCAATAGCTTCGTGGTCTCCCAGGGGCCGGCTCACGCTTACGTGAACATCTTCGCCCGCATGGTTGGCCATCCACCTCTTGATTAGCTTGAGAATCCATGCACCGAGATTGCGGTCGTCCGGGACGTACACCGGCACCACGAGGATTCGACGGGCCCCGGATTCGGCACACTCGTCCAGCGCTTGCGGCAACGAAGGCGTTGCCTGGTCTACAAAAGCGCCGAGGACCAAATTGTCGGTGATTGTGCATTCCAGCCGCTTTACCAGTCCTGCCAGCTGCACCTTTGGGGCATCGCTGTACCCGCCTCTACCAAGCAGGACCACCGCGTGTCGCTTCATTTCCAAGTCACCGGCCTTTCGAACCGTTCCGCCGCGCTACGGCAAGGGAAACTGCACCGCCGCCATTTCCCAACTCCCCTGCAAAGAAGGTGATTCTCGGCGTTCCTGTGAATGGATTAACGTCCACTACGGAACCAACGCCGAATACTTTCTGGATTAGCTCGGGCTCAAGCACGTCCGCGGGGCGTCCTGATTCTACGACCATTCCGGCCTGCACTACGTAAATCCTATCGCAGTACGCTGCGGCCAGGTTAAGGTCGTGCAGCGCGGCTATCGTGGTGACGCCCAGCCCCTTCACCAGGTCCAGGATCTCCAACTGGTAACGGATGTCCAGATGGTTTGTGGGCTCGTCGAGAACGAGAAATCTTGTCTGCTGGGCAAGCGATCTGGCGATCAATACCCGCTGCTTCTCGCCGCCGGACAGCGTATTGAAGTCCCGCTCGGCGAAGCCCTCCATGCCAACTCTCGCCAGCGCGTCCCTTATGATCTCAAGATCCGTTGACGTGTCTCTTTCCAGCAGGCCCTTGTGGGGTGTGCGGCCCATGGCCACTATCTCTTCGGCAGTAAAGTCGAACTCCGACGCTGCTTCCTGCAGCACCACCGCCGTTCGGCGGGCCGCCTCCTTGGCCGACATCTGCCTTATGTCTTCCCCGTCCAGTCTGATTAGGCCCGCAGCAGGCTTTAACGCCCTGTAGATGCAACGCAACAGGGTGGACTTGCCGCTGCCGTTCGGTCCCACCAAACCGATGAATTCGCCGTTGTCCGCATGCAGCCTTATATCCTGGATAATGGCCTTGCCATCCACCTGCCAGGAGACATTTTGAACTTGAAGTTTCACCGGCCTCCTCCTGCCAGCGAGGTCTTTCGCCACCTTAGCAGAACGAAGAAGAACGGCGCACCGAGTAGCGCTGTTATTACGCTTAAGGGTAGCTCTTGCGGCTGGACAACCGTTCTCGCGCCCACGTCTACCCAGATGAGAAATATTGCGCCGAATATCACGCTGGCCGGCAGCACACGCCGGTGGTCGGACCCAACAACCAGCCGGACCATGTGCGGAATCATCAGCCCTACGAAGCCCACGGGGCCGGCAATGGCTACCAGCACACCTGTAAGCAGAGCAGATATAGTCAACAGCAGAAAACGGAACTTCTGAGGGTCTATGCCCAGCGTGGTGGCGGTCTCCTCACCTGCCAGAAGAGCGTTCATGGACCGCGAATACAGCACAAGAATTAATGTGCCGGCGGCGACAATGGCGGCGGGCAACGTCAGGAACTCCCACTTGGCGCCCGCCACACTGCCCATAAGCCAGAAGACCACGGCCCGAACGGCCCGCTCATCTCCGATGAACAGCACAAAACTCGTAACCGCGGTGAGTATGTAGGCGGTGGCCACGCCCGCGAGTACGAACCGCGTGGGAGAAATTCGACCGGAGTTTTGAGCCAGTGTCATCACGATGAGGAAGGAGCCAATGGCGCCAAGGAACGCCGCAATCGACAGCGAATAGGGCGGGAAAATGTCGTAGCCCAGCATCAGCACGCTGACCGCGCCTACAGAGGCCCCGGCGGAGGTCCCGAGAATGTACGGGTCAGCCAGAGGGTTCCTGACAACAGCCTGCATTGAGACGCCGACCGCAGCCAGGCCGGCCCCAACCAGCCCGCCAAGCAGTACTCTCGGCATCCGAATAAGCCAGGCTATCTGGTCATGGCCTCTGCTCCAGTCCCCCTGCTCCAGACCGAATACATGCGCGCCGATTATCTTCCATACGGTCCAGGGCGCAATATATACGGGGCCGATGGTCACTGCCAGGGTTAAGGACAGAAAAAGCAGGACGGTCAGCACTATGATGAGAACCCTGAATTTCGCACGGACGTCAGTCCGTTCCCACTGACTGGTTAAGCGGGAAATCGCCGACGCCGGAATTGCCGGCGTTGCCCAGATCTTCAACATGTTGCCTAATTACCTGTTTGCGTGTGCTAAGGAAACTTGTCGGGGTACAGCTCTTCGGCGATCAACTTTATGGCTGTCGCATTGCGTATTCCCGGCACCAAAGAGCTGAACCTTAGCTCAACGAACCTGACGTTTCTCACAGCTGAAATTTCGGACAGAACCGGGTTGTTGTTCAACAGCTCGATCTTCTCGGCGGCCGTCGACCACACAGCCTCTGTCAAGATAATGACCTCCGGGTCTCGAGCGATTACCTCCTCCCAGCTAACCGAGGTCCAGCGCCCCTCCACGTCGTCGAAGATGTTTTTGCCACCCGCACTTTCGATTAGATGAGTAATCATGCCGCAACATACGGAGGTGTACGGGGCGTCGTCGCCGGAATCGTACAGGAAAGTCCGTACAAGCTCCCCTTCGCCGCCAATTGCCGACTTTATCTCCGACAGATCGTCCTTGATGGACGCCACCAAAGCCGCAGCCCGTTCAGGCACGCCTGCTATGGCGCCAATGTCGATTATGTCGGCGTAAACGTCCTCCATTGAGTCGGGGCCTTCATCACACACCGCATGGGTGAGGTAGGAGTTTATGCCCAGGTCCTTCAGGCTCTGCTGAGACCCTGCATTTTCATCGCTGAACGCACTGCCGAATCCACCGAACACGAAGTCCGGCTCGACGTTCAACAGGACCTCACGGGAAGGGTACTCCTCTGCCAGCACTTCAATGGAATCGTATGCATCCAGGAACTCCGGCAGGATGAAATCGTCGATGTACGCGGTGCCCAGCATCCGGTCCTGCAACCCCAAAGCCAGCATCAGCTCCGTCACGTGCTGATTCATGGTGACGGCCCTCTCCATTGGCTTTTCGTAGGTGAAGGTAATGCCACAGTTCTCGATGGTCACAGGGAACAGCGCCGCTATGGGTTCTGGCGTGGCCGTAGGTACTGAGGTGGCTGTGGACAGCGCCACAGCGGGTAACGATGTGGCCGTGGGAGCCGGAGCCGACTGCTCAGTCACCTGCGCAGCGTCCGGCGGGACCTGCTGCTGACCGCTGCTGCAACCCAGCGTTGCCACAAGCAAAATCACCAGACCTGATTTAAGAGAGAGGGACTTCACGTACTACTCCGAACTGTCCTTGTTCTGGTCTATGACGCCGCGAACCGCCGAGCGGATAGCATCCGCCCTCAACTCCTGCAACGGGATGTACTCTCCGCCCAGGGCATCGGCAATTGTCTGTACCAGGCCGAAGCGGTTGGACCTCGGGGCCGGGTCCAGAACTATCGACTGCACCTTTTCTTCTCGGAACGCCTCGCAGACCCGTAAAGCATCCTCGAAGGGGTCGCCTCCCCTGGAGCTGAAGTTGGCCCGGCAGTCCGAAACAATCACAAGTAATGGCGGAGTGTCAGGGTCGCGCCGCCTGTGCTGCGATATGATCTTCCGGGCGTCCAGCAGGGCGTCCGCCAGAGGCGTTCGGCCTCCTGTGGGCAAGGCGTCCAGCCTGTCCTGTGCCAGCTTGGCGCTGCCGGTAGGCGGCAACACTACCTCCGAAGACGTGCCTCGAAAGGCTATCATGGCCACACGGTCCCGCCGCTGGTAGGCGTCCAGCAGCAGCGATATCACCGCGCCCTTGGTGGCCACCATGCGTTGCTGCGCCCCCATGGAGCCGCTGGCGTCGACAACGAACACGACCAGGTTGCCCACGCGCGATTCCCGCACCTTCTGCCGCAGGTCCCACGGCTCCACCTGCAATGCCAGGTCGTTGTCGGCATAGGCCTGCCGCCTCCGCTGGAACGGCGCCGCGACGCGCAATGTGGCATCCAGCGCCAGGTCGGTTACCTTGCCGTTCGGCAGCACGGCATCCACGTAGCGGCCTCGTCTGTCGCGCACCTGACTGGTGGTCCGCCGGCCATAGCTGGCGCGTTGACGCTGGTCCAGCGCACGGAGATTCAGCGGCCTGACCTGAAAGGAGTCGCCAGTCTGGAAGACGTTCTCATCGGAGCCGCCATCCGCCTGGTCTTCGTCCTGCGGCGGCTCCGGGGGCGGCGTGTCGCCCAGGTCCGGCTGATTTTTGTTGTCAGGCTGCTGCTGATTTTCGAGAATGTCTTCCGCCATCTCTTGAAGCTTCTCCCTGTTCAGCTCAGGG
>JACZVF010000172.1 GCA_022572805.1 Chloroflexota bacterium | reverse complement strand
GGTGTGATAATCAAGAACAAAAACCTGGTTAACGTACCGGACGTGGCCGGCAACGACTGGCCGCTGAGGACGCCGTCGACGGGGTTCCCAGAGCAGTTCTGGTACAGGAACTAATACAGGCGCTGTCTGACGACCGAGGCTTCTATTAAGGGGAGGATGCAAAGAATTCGTGTCCTCCCCCTTTCCCTTCCCGAAGTTCGCGACAGACGGCGAATGCCGAAATCAATTTTGCCGATATGCTGGGCCGCTGAAAAGATGAGATACATCGGCGACTAAAAAAGAGAGTTCATACTGTGCTCCAGTTCCTGCTGAGGCGGCTGGCGATCTTCATCCCCATGCTGTTTCTTATGTCCGTGGTGTCGTTCGCCATCATACAGGCCCCTCCGGGAGACTACCTGACGGATTACGTCGCCCAACTTCAGGCCCAGGGTGAGAACATCAATCCCGGCGAGCTTGAGGCTCTCCGTGAACGGTACGGCCTTGGTCAGCCCGTCTACGTTCAATACGGCAAGTGGATCTGGGGCGTGGTCAGGTGGGACCTGGGCATATCTTTGGAGTTCAACAAACCCGTCACCGATCTGCTTAATCAGCGTCTCCTTATGACCATGATACTGGGTGTGACAACTATAATATTCACCTGGATGCTGGCCGTTCCCATTGGCATCATCTCAGCCGTCAAACAGTACTCGGCAATAGATTATGTTTTTACCTTCCTCTCCTACCTTGGCGTGGGAACGCCGAATTTTCTGCTGGCCCTGGTTATTATGTGGACTTCGCTGAGCATGTTCGGACTCAGCGTCACCGGCCTTTTCTCCTCTGAGTACGTCGATGTCCCGTGGAGCATAGCCCGGCTGTGGGACATGATGAAGCACATCTGGGTGCCCATGCTGATACTGGGCACCGACGGCACGGCCAGGTTCACCCGTATCGTGCGGGCCAACCTGCTGGATGAGCTAAACAAACCATACGTGGAGACCGCACGCGCCAAGGGCCTAAAGGAGTGGAAAGTCATCCTAAAATACCCCGTGCGACTGGCGCTCAACCCATTCGTAAGCACGGCGGGCCTTGAGTTGCCCAATCTCATCTCCGGCAGCCTCATAGTGGCGACAGTCATGAGCCTGCCCACTATAGGCCCCCTGCTTCTCAGGGCGCTGCTGGCCCAAGATACCCATATGGCCGGCGGGATAATTCTGATTCTCAGCACCCTGACGCTCGTTGGTGTGCTAATCTCGGACATCATACTGGCCGCTATGGACCCTCGAATTCGGATGGCGTAGGCGATGGCAAGTACTTCACAGGCAATCCCCGTCCGAGTTCCTTCCGAAGAGGAGAGGGTATACATAGCGTCCCAGTGGAAGCTGGTCTGGTGGCGGTTCGTCCAGCACCGCATCGCCATGGCCAGCGGCGCGGTGCTTATCCTGTTCTACCTCGTCGCGGCCATGCCGGAATTTCTGGCTATCCACGATCCCACGACCGACTTTGCCAAGAGGGCCTACGTACCGCCGCAGCGAATCCACTTCTTCAACGGATTCGTTCCTGCCAAGCCCTACGTCTTCGGAATAAGCGGCAAGCGCAATCCAATCACGCTGGGCATGGAGTACGTTAACGATGAGTCGATCAGGTTCAACGTGCAGTTTTTCGTGCGAGGATACGACTACAATGTGCTTGGCCTTGTAGGCAGCAACATCCATCTTATGGGCATCGACTCGGACCCGGACGAGGGACCAATGCCGTTCTATCCCTTTGGCACGGACCGCATGGGACGGGATATGTTCTCCAGGCTGATGATCGCCACCAGGATATCCATGTCCATCGGACTGGTCGGTGTGGCTTTGAACATCTTCCTAGGTGTTTTGCTTGGCGGTATTTCAGGCTACCGTGGTGGACTTGCCGACATACTCATTCAACGCCTCATCGAATTCCTGAGGGCGATGCCGCCGATTCCGCTTTGGTTGGCGCTTGCGGCCGCGGTCCCTTCTAGCTGGTCGCAGATACGCCTGTTCTTCGCCATCACCATAATCATCTCGCTTATTCAGTGGACCAGGTTGGCCCGCGAGGTCAGGGGCCGTTTCCTCGCGATGCGAGAGGAGGATTTCGTGGTCGCCGCGAAGCTGTATGGCTCCAGTGAGCTCAGGATAATATTCCGGCACATGCTGCCTTCGTTCCTAAGTCACATCATCGCGGCCACTACACTGGCGATACCCGGCATCATCATAGCCGAGACAGCCTTGAGCTTCCTGGGCATCGGCCTGCGTCAGCCTACCATTAGTTGGGGGGTACTCCTGTTCGAGGCGCAGAAGCTACAGGCGGTGGCCAACGCCCCATGGCTGCTGTTGCCAGGGTTGTTCGTATTGATCGCCGTATTGGCCTTTAACTTCCTCGGGGACGGCCTCCGTGACGCCGCGGACCCATATGCGAAAAGGTAACGTATGACAGAAGATACCCCGCGTACCGACAGCGCCGTTAGTAACTCCGTTCGCAAGGGTAATCCACTCCTGGAAGTAAATGATCTGCAGGTCCATTTCATGCTGGAGGAGGGGACGGTTAGAGCGGTGGACGGAGTGAGCTTCGACATGCCCGCCGGACGCGTCCTGGGCGTCGTTGGAGAGAGCGGCTGCGGCAAGAGCGTGCTGGCGCGCTCAATCATGAGGATCGTACGCCCACCCGGCGAGGTAGTCGGCGGAGAGATAATTTATCACCGACCCTCCCGCAACGGCGGATCCCCAGACGTCATAGACCTGAATCAATTGCCTCTCAACGGGCCGGAGATCCGGGAGATCAGGGGCAGCGAGATCACGTTGGTGTTCCAGGAGCCAATGGTCTCCTTCAGCCCCGTTCACACTATAGCCCAGCAAATAATCGAGGGGATACTGCTGCACCAGGACGTCAACAAGGCGGAGGCCAGAAATCGGGCCATAGAGATGCTTCGTAGAGTAGGCATACCCAATCCGGAGGTGAGGATCGACGAGTATCCCTTCAACCTCAGCGGGGGCATGCGGCAGCGTTGCATGATAGCAATGGCGCTCTCCGGTAATCCTAACATGCTGATTGCCGACGAGCCCACCACGGCGTTGGACGTCACGACGCAGGCCCAGATTCTGGAGCTGATGTCGGAGCTTCAGCAGGAATACGGCATGGCCATGATGCTGATAACCCACAACCTGGGCGTTGTGGCCCAGATGGCCGAAGAGGTCATCGTCATGTACCTGGGTAAAATTGTGGAACATACCGATGTAAGGACCCTGTTCAAGGAGCCCAAACATCCCTACACGCAGGAGCTCCTTAAATCCATACCCCGCCTGCGTCGCCAACGCCAGACCGACCGGCTCACCGCCATCGCCGGTAGCGTTCCATCGCCCTACGTGCGGCCCAAGGGTTGCCCGTTCCACCCACGGTGCCCAAAGTTCATGCCAGGGGTCTGCGACGAGTTGGAGCCACAGTTGACGGAGGTCGGAGGGCGGCACATGGTGAGCTGCCTACTGTACTCCGAAGATGCGAAGAAGGTCTCTTCCGGAGCCGGGAATGGTTAACGCCACACCCGCGTCTGATGTGCTGGATGTCGACAACCTGCAGGTCCATTTCCCAATTACGGCGGGCCTTTGGCGAAAAACCGTGGGCTACGTGAAGGCGGTGGACTACGTAAGCTTCCATCTAAAGGCAGGCGAGACGCTGGGGTTGGTTGGAGAAAGCGGCTGCGGCAAGACCACCACGGGCAGAGCAATCATGCGTGCCGTGGAGCCCACCGGCGGAAAGGTAATTTACACCGACGCAGATGGCGTTCGCATGGACACCATGTCGGCGGATAGCGAGAACAAGCGGCTGCTTCGCCAGCAGATCCAGTTAATCTTCCAGGACCCTTTTGCGTCGCTTAACCCACGCATGACGCTCTTCGACATCGTGGCCGACCCCTTGAGAGTCAACGGCCTAGCCAAGGGCCAGGAGCTGGAGGACCGCGTCAGCGAAATGCTGAAGGTTGTTGGTCTGTCGCCCGAGTACATGCGTCGATACCCACACGCTTTCAGCGGTGGCCAGAGGCAACGCGTCGGCATCGCCCGGGCACTGGTTATGAACCCAAGGCTCGTAATTGCGGACGAACCGGTCTCGGCGCTAGACGTGTCCGTGCAGGCGCAGATACTCAATCTAATGCAGGACCTGCAGGAGGAGCTGGGTCTAACCTACCTATTCATCAGCCACGATCTCAGCGTCGTGCAGTACATTAGCCATCGCGTGGCGGTAATGTACGTGGGCAAGATCGTGGAAATTGCCCCTACGGACGTGTTGTTCACCAGCCCCAAGCACCCGTACACGCAGGCATTGTTGTCCTCTGTGCCCGTACCGGATCCGTCTGTCCGCTCGATGGGCATACCTCTGGAAGGCGAGGTCGCCGACCCGGCCAATCCGCCGACGGGCTGCTACTTCCACCCGCGCTGTCCATATGCCAAGGACATCTGCAGGACCGACGAGCCAGAGTTTGTCCAGATAAGTCCCGACCACTTCGCCCGCTGCCACTTCGCCAAAGAAATCGACCTTCCCGGAGTTCCGGCCTAAAGCTTGGAACGTTTGAATTTCGCCCACCGTAGAAGTCCGGGCGGGCTCTGAAGAAGGTGGTCTCCATTAGTATCGAGGTGCGGCCGTTATTGGAATCAGAGATTCCCGTCATCCCACGGCGTCTGGACCCGAACGGATTGGCTGCGAGACAAAGGGAATGGTTCCAAAGATCGACGGGGGGGCTGATATGCCCTGTCGGTAGGCTCGGTGGAGTTCCGGTTGGTCACGCCATGACAATCCGGTACGGAATTAATATCGACGTTGTTTCATCGAGGTTTGACAGCTGCCCCAATATCGAAGACCTGTACCTCACGCCCGAACGCCGCTCACAGGTGTCCCATACGGAAACGCTTACAATGGAACGAGGCATCGAACTGCTGGGCCTGGCCGTGGGCATAGGCAATCTCAGGGCCGCAGCGCTCCACAAGCGGCTGGGATACTTGGATACCGGACCGGGAGAGTTTGGCATAAATTTAGGTTACACGGATGCCGAAGGAGGCCTCCAAAGCTGGGAGGAGAGGTGCGGATGCCTTATCAGGCCGCTGGGCGATTATGAACCGCACTAGCCAGTCAATACCCAGAGCGCGCCGTCTCACGAGAGGTCAAAGGACTGCATACGCGTCCTCCGTGACCTTCCTGGCCACATGCCTCGGGTTTACGGCGGTCTTAATATCCTTTCTGGTCGGCACCGTTCCCAGGCTAGAGCCCGCGCACTTAGAATTCGCACCATCCGTCATTTTTGGCGCTGCGGGTGCATTGGCAGCGATAGCCATGGCAGCGCCCGTTTCATACATGCTCGGCAAAGGCAGGCCACCGCGCAACTGGCAGGTCTGCTTCGTATGGGGCCTGGCCTTCGGTCTGCTTCTGCCTGTGATAACCGGTGCGCTACTGCCCTCCAGCGTCGTGGTCATGGACTGGAATCGGGACCTGATACCAGCGGGCGGCGTTCCCTCTGAGCTACTCAGCGCCCAGTTTCGCGCGCCTTTGAACTCATTTGTCTACACCTCCCTGAACATCACCACAGGCTTGATCTTCGGAGCAGTGTTTGGCCTGGGATTTTGGGTCATAAATAGGCTCACATTAGCCGCCAACTTGGCAGTATCGCGCTACGGCCCCTGGATTTTCGCCTTCACGCTTGGCGCGACCGCGGTTTCGCTGGCATCATATGGCCCGCCCGACGCCCTGACGCGGCTAGGCTGAATCCAATATCATTTTCTGAATGCAGTTCTGGCCACTCGCCGCAATGTCGATTTTATCCGGGGCCGCAGAACGTAAGCAGAAGCGGCACGAACGTCCGACGTGGGACCGCGGCGGAAACGAAATGCGCGGCACATTGAAGCGCGCTTGCATTGCAGGTCGGCGTGCAATCACGAAAATCCGGCCGGCACCGCTATTGCGTCTGCGGCCTCCAGCATCGGTGTTGATGCCGAAGAACCAACTCTCCCAAGGCTGCTATTCCTTCAAGTCGGTCTCGATGGCGACAAGCTTGTCATAGCGAACCTGATATGTTTCCTTCAAGACATCGGACATCGTGGCGTAATACTTCTTAGCCTTCC
>JACZVF010000171.1 GCA_022572805.1 Chloroflexota bacterium | reverse complement strand
GTGGACCGCATATTCCGCATTGGCGGCGCCCAGGCCATAGCCGCCATGGCGTTCGGCACCGACACGGTGCCCCGCGTCGACACCATCTGCGGCCCCGGCAATATCTTCGTGACGTTGGCCAAGAAGCAGGTGTACGGTGAGGTGGGCATTGACGGGCTGTACGGCCCTACCGAGACCGTGGTCATCGCCGATGAATCCTCCAACCCGACGCTGTGCGCGGTGGACCTTCTGGCCCAGGCCGAGCATGACGTTCTTGCCAAGCCCGTGCTGATAACCGACTCCAGGCGTCTGGCCGACCAGGTGAACAAAGAGGTTCAGACGCGGCTGGAAAGGCTGGATAGAGGCGTTATCGCAAAGGCGTCCACGGAGGAGCAGGGGTGTATTGCGGTGGTGGCCGACATGGATGAGGCCCTGGAGCTGGCCAACGCCTTCGGCCCTGAGCACATGTGCCTCATGATGGACAGCCCGTGGGACTACCTGGGCTCAGTGCGCAACGCCGGAGCGGTGTTCCTAGGCGAATTTTCTCACGAGGTGTTGGGTGACTACGTAGCGGGCCCCAGTCATGTTATGCCTACGGCGGGCACCGCGAGATTCAACTCCGGCCTTGGCGTGCACTCCTTCCTGAAGATCAGCCCCGTCGTCGCCCTTAGCGACGCAACATCCGTGGAGATTTCCAGGGCCGCGTCTGTGATAGGACGGGCCGAGGGCCTCACTGCTCATGCCGAGGCGGCGGAGATACGCGAGGAGCTTTTAAGCTAAATTCGGGTAGGCTCCCAACGCCGGACCCCTGCGAGCACCTCCGTCCCAACTCACAAGTCTGTTCCCAAAAGTTCCCTGAGGATGGCCGAATTATGTTATTCTTTGGCCTGGAATGAGGTCCGCCTGAGGCGGCGTAACGACGGAGACGGCCGAACGCGCCGACAACGAGGTGTCAGGTGTCCATGTCAGACGGCGATATCGAGAGAGCAGGAAAGTACCTGGCCGAGGCTTACCTCGCCAGGAGGCCGTTGGACATAATGCTACAGCACTTTGCGCCGTCTACGCAGGAAGAGGCGTACCTCGTCCAACGGAATTTCATTGACCGGCTTTCGCAAACCAAGGGAGACCTGGGCGGCTACAAGATTGCATACACCAGCGCCGTGATGCGCGAGGCCAGGGGCATTAGCGGCCCGTGCGCAGCTTTTATCTTCGCCGGAGCCATTGCAGACGCTCCGGCTGACCTTGACAGCTCAGATTACGTGAAACTAGCCATCGAGTGCGAGGTCGGTGTTCGCCTGGGTTCTGAGGTGCCTGCGACAGGGGCTCCCTACACGCGGGACAGCATCACTCCATACATCGAATCGTTGATGACGGCTTTTGAGATTGTGGACATGCGCCCCGCCGGCGCTCCGGAAGGCGCGGACCCGGCGGTGGCTTCAATCGTTACGAACATTTCCGGTGCCGGCGTGGTCTTGGGACCCGCAGTCAAGGACTGGCGGGGCATTGACCTGGCAGCCTCCCTGGGCGCCATGAGCATCAATGGCAAGCTCATCGGCGAAGGGCGCGGCTCCGACGTGATGGGCCATCCACTGGAGGCGCTGGTCTGGCTGGCCAACATGCTGGCTGCCAGAGGCGAGAGCATGCCGGCAGGCGCGATCGTCATAACCGGCAGCATTATTCCGCCGACGCCGTTAAGCGCCGGCGACACCGCGACGATTTCGATAGATGGTTTGGGTGAAGCGCGCATCAAGGTTAGCTGACTCGGCAGGCCAAATATCACGACGGGCACACAGGTAAGGACTGAAAAACGATGGCAGACATCGACAAGCTTCTAAGGCCCCATCTGGCGGAAGTGCAGGCGTACGATCCGGTGGACCCGCCCGAGCTGCTGGCGAAGCAGGCCGGCATTCCCGAAGATCAGATTGTAAAGCTCAACGGCAACGAGAATCCCTACGGCGGCTCACCCAAGGCCATGGAGGCCGTTGCCAACACGCCTTTGCATATCTACCCCGACCCTTTACAGCGCAAGATAAGGCAGGCCCTTAGCGAGTACACAGGGGCCAATGCCGACTCCATTATCGTGGGCGCGGGCGCCGATGAGCTGATTGATCTGCTGTTTCGGCTGTTTATGAACCCCGGCGATAAGATGCTGGATTTCGACCCGACCTTCGGCATGTACTCATTCTGCGCCCGGGTTGCAGGCGGCATAGTTGAGTACGTGCCCCGCGACGAGCTGTTCGATCTGGACGTCGAGGCCGCCAAGCGCGCCATTGACGACAGAACAAAGATTATCTTCGTCACCTCGCCCAACAACCCCACCGGGAACCTGGCATCCGAAGAGCATATCCGCGAGCTGCTGGACACCGGGCTAATCGTGGTTGTGGACGAGGCGTATTTCGAGTTCTGCAACCAGACGGTTAGCCACCTGGTGGGCGAGTACGAGAATCTGGTGATTCTGCGCACTATGAGCAAATGGGCGGGCCTGGCAGGCCTGCGGGTGGGCTACGGCATCATGAGTCCGAAGCTGGTCAATCACATCATCGACATCAAACCGCCGTACAGCGTCAACGTCGCCGCCGAGGCCGCGCTTGTGGCGTCCATAGAGGACGCGCCGGCACTGCTGAAGAACGTCCAAAAAATTGTGGACGAGCGTGACCGCATGGACATGCTGCTTAAAGAGACGACAGGCGTTACGCCCTGGCCATCGTTCGGCAACTACATCTTGTGCCAGTTTGCCCCCGGCAGAGCGAAGCAAGTATTCAAGCAATTAGCCTCTCGCGGAATATTCGTGCGTGATTTCAGCTCGAAGCGTCTTGTGGACTGCTTCCGAGTTGCGGTTGGCACGCCTGCCGAAACGGACGCGTTCATATCGGCGCTCAGAGAAATTGTCTAAATTAAGAGGACTCTCAGGCTTTATCCTGGGCCGGCCAGCGCTATAAGCTAGCTTTGTCCCAAGGCCAATGGCCTTTGCTTATTATCCAAACAATTGGAGCAGAATTTGGCCAAGCGCACGTCCAAGATGTCGCGGGAGACTGGGGAGACCCAGGTTTCCGTCGAAGTGAATCTCGATGGCGACGGCAGCTACAAGATCGATACCGGCAACGGCATGTTCGACCACATGCTTGCCCAGCTTTCACGCCACGGGCTCATAGACATAAACGTGACTGCCGGAGGCGACACGCACGTGGGCTGGCACCACATCGTCGAGGACACCGCCATTGTTCTCGGCCGTGCTCTCAAGGAGGCGGTGGGCGACGCGGCCGGCATCACCCGCATGGCGCACGCATACGTTCCGCTGGACGAGGCTCTGGCCCTGGTAGTTGTGGACTATTCCGGTCGAGGTTACGCCGTAATCGATGCATCGCTTTCCGATAGCGACATGGGCGAAATGCCCGCAAGCCTCGTCACCCACTTCCTGGAGACGTTCTCTCGCGAGGGGGGATTCAACCTGCACGTCAAGGTGCTGGCAGGCGCGAACAATCATCACAAGGCAGAGGCTATCTTCAAGGCGTTGGCAAGGTCGTTGAGGGCGGCGCTGACGCTGGACCCACGCCGCGAAGGCGATATTCCAAGCACAAAAGGCACCATAGGGTAGATCTGGCGTAGACTCGAACTCGAAAGACTAATCCGCCGAAATTAGCTCCAGCTCGAATCGGTAGTCCTCAATGATGGGGTTGGCCAGCAGCTTCTCGCACATCTCGCGCACCTTCTCAGTGGCCATCTTCTCGGCGGGCTCGTCCAGCCTGATCTCCATGTATTTGCCTGCCCGCACGCTGTCCACTGACGCAAACCCTAGCTGACGCAGACCTGCGCGTATGGTCTGGCCCTGCGGGTCGTTTACGGTGGGCTTTAGCTGAATGAAGACTTTTGCCAGATACATGGCTTATCGCGCGAAGGGCTCGGGGGCGTTCTCAGAGCTTTCGTGAGAGTTCACGAAAGCGCGAATCCTGTCCTCATCGAAGAAATCGAACTGGTCTATGAAGGTCCATGCCGCGACGGAGACAGTGGCGCCTGTTCCGGAATGGGGAGCCAGGAGCACCTTACCGCCGTTCTTAACGGCCTCATCCACGAGATCGGTCAACTGCTGTCTAATTAAGTCGCAGCCGTCCGGGCAGTCATAAAAAATGGCTATGCCGCCGTGCTCCAGGTTATGCACGTATTCTTCCGGCTCCAATGCGTCGTTATGAACGCCCCAGCGGACCGGCGCCAGCGGAGATGCGTAGTGCTGCCCGGAGGTGGCCGGTACCGAGGTGTATGGATCAGGGGCAGCCCCGACGGATATATGGCCTCGACCGGCTTCGTCGATTCTCTCACCGGGGCCATCCGGGGCGCCGCCACCAAACAGTCCGCCGCCGCTTTGTCCGCCGCCTCCCAATGATGCGCCTGGCAGGAAGAGGCCGATTATGAAAATGAAAGAAACGGTGGCGATTGCTATCGCGCTGCCGTACCGGATCAGGCGCTTGCGCCTGTGCCTACGTACCCGCCGTGCGGCTCTTGCCTGGCTTGGCGTTGGTCGTCCAGGCGAACGATTAGGAGTTCCGGAGGCCATACATTCCCTCTGAGTAGCTGAATTCAGTCCCTGCAATCATTCTCTAGGCAAGGCCCTCGCCTGTCAACTTCCTATAGGCCTCAAGATAGCGTTGATGTGTTTTCGCAACCACCTCCGGGGGAAGCTCGGGCGCGGGCGGCTCGTGGTCCCATCCTTGCTCGTCTAGCCAGTCCCGGACGAACTGCTTGTCGTAGTTGGGCTGAGACTTGCCGGGGGCGTATCCGTCGGCATCCCAAAAGCGGCTGGAGTCGGGCGTCAGCACCTCATCGATCAGCGTCAGTTCGCCTTCGACGGTGCCGAACTCGAACTTGGTGTCTGCGATGATGATGCCCCGCTCCGTCGCGAAGTCTCTCGCGTAGCTGTAGAGAGCGATAGAAACCTCTGCGAGCCGCCTGGTCAGGTCCTTGCCGACCATCTCCTCCATCTCCTCGATGGTGATGGACTCGTCGTGGCCTTCGTCAGCCTTGGTCGTTGGTGTGAAAATCGGTTCGGGAAACCTGTCGCCCTCAACCATTCCCTCCGGCATAGTTTGGCCGGAAACCGTGCCGCTCCGCCGGTACTCGGACCAGGCGGACCCGGTTATGAACCCGCGGACAATGCACTCCACGTCGATTCGCTCCGCGTGTTTCACGACCATGGACCGTCGGGCCAGCTCCGGTGAGATATCCAGGTCCGGCCAGTTTGTAGCCAGCGACAAGAAGTGGTTGGGGATGATGTGTCCCATCTTCTTGAACCAGAACGCGGATATCTGGCAGAGCACCACGCCCTTTTCCGGAATACCGGTGGGGAGCACGACGTCAAATGCCGATATTCGGTCCGTCGCTACCATGAGAAGCCTGTTCTCGCCCATGTCGTAGGTGTCGCGTACCTTGCCCTTGTAGAGCATGTCCGGCAGGTTGGTCTCGATAATGGTGGTCATATTAATCGTCCTTAAGCGTTGGCTACCTGAGGTGCCTTGTGCTTTACATAACGGGTCAGCGGTTTCTGAGCCCTTCGCGGTATTCGTCGTAGGCTTTGCGGATGCCGTCGTGCTTAAGTCCGAGAATCTGCGCGGCCAGAAACGCCGAGTTGCGGGCCCCCCAGGACCCGATTGCGACACAGGCTACCGGAATACCAGGCGGCATCTGCGCGATGGCATAGAGGGAGTCTACGCCGTTAAGGTCGCTGGAGGCTAGCGGGACGCCTATGACGGGCAGGGTAGTCCAAGACGCCACCACGCCCGGCAGTCCCGCAGACCCGCCTGCCGCCGCGATGATCACCTCGATTCCCCTGTCGCGGGCGCTGGTGGCCCAATCGCGCACCTTGTCCGGCATACGGTGCGCCGAGGCCACCACCACCTCGTGGTCTATTCCCATCTGGTCCAGAACGCTGACGGTGTCGTCGATCACCGGACGGTCGGAGCTGCTTCCCAATATCACGCCTACGAGCGGCATACCCTCATAACCCCCTTAAATTTACGTCGGTTCGTTGCACTGAGATATCGGCCAGAAATCGGTCAGGCGTCGGCAGCGATGTCGGTACGGAAAAACGAGTCCTGGAAACGCACCCGCTTCACATTGTCGTAGACTTTGCGGCGGGCTTTGGCA
>JACZVF010000170.1 GCA_022572805.1 Chloroflexota bacterium | reverse complement strand
CGTCACATTCCGCCTGGCCATCCTCAAGCTGTATGGTGACGTGGGTGATGCCAAACTCCCTTGACGCTATGTCCCGTAGCTCCAGCAAGGTCTGAGCTCGCGTCCGGCCGGACACGTCGTCAGCAGTCACATGCGCGCTAAAGACGTCGTAGCCGGTAGTAACCGTCCACGCGTGAATATCATGCACGCCCGTAACGCCAACGACTCGCTCCAACCGTTGGCACAGACCGTCCAGGTCAATGTGTGCCGGGGTCCCCTGCATGAGAACATGCAACACCTTCCAAAGCAGCCTGCCGGAGCTCACGAGCAAAAGTATCCCGATAATAATGCCAACTATGGGGTCCGCCAGTTGCCACCCGAAGGCAAGTATCAGCAGCGCCGCCACGATCACACCGACAGAGCCCAGCAGATCGCCAAGAACGTGCACGAACGCTCCCTCGACGTTCAGGCTAGCGTTGGACGTCCGCTTCAGCAACAACGCCGCGACCACGTTGACCGCAAGTCCGATAATGCCAACAACCAAGACGGGCAAGCCCTGAATCTCCGGCGCCTGGGAGAATCTACCTGATGCCTCGAAGAAAATCCCCGCCGCAATTAGCCACATAGCCAGAGCGTTAAGGAGCGCGGCGATTACCTCTGCCCGATGGAACCCGAACGTTCGGTTGAAAGACTCGGGCCTGGAGGCGATCCACATGGCGAACAGCGCAAGGCCGATAGCGGCGGCGTCGGTGATCATGTGCGCGGCATCCGCCAGCAATGTCAGGCTGTTCGACCATAATCCGGCGGCGACCTCTACCACCATGAAAGCGAGCACCAACACAAAGGCCATCCAGAGGCTTCGGCGGCTGGCGTCCCTCAGGTCGGCTGGGCCGTGTGAGGTTGACTCATTCAATACAGGACCATCGAATCACTTTAAGCCCAAGATGGGTCGTTCGATTTCACGCAACGGACTCAAACCGTTTTCGGACATCAGCCTCGGACTGGTGTGATACTTCCGCCAGCTTCCCAAGCATTACGGTGTTTTCCAGGTCCTCCCGCTCTAGCCGTATCATGTACTCCCGGGCGACCTGGTAGTGCTGCGACGCAGTGTCCACCACGCGAATTCTGGTGCGGCCGGTGTCCTTGTCGCGCATGTCCTCGAAAGGCATAGCCTCCAGGTTACCGTCCTCCAGGTAAACCAGCCCACCATGTGTTAGGCTCGGTTTCGACGGCTTGGACATGAGGAATTGGACCGCGCCGTAGCCCAGCGTCCGTGTGTAGTCGATGTCGAACGGCGTCGGTGGCGCGCATCTGAGTTCATATCCAACAGTCACGTCCACCATGCCCAGATCCAAACCCATTCGGGCAAACCTCTTTTGCACCTCTCTCCTGATAATGGCTGCCACAGGTATTTCGCCCAGCCTGATGTGGCCATGGGGGTCTCTGGCGATTTCTACCCCGGCCAGCGTCGCCAGCTCATCTGGATCCAACTTTTCGGCTACTCCCTCGGCGATGACCGCAACGCCGTCGTCTCTGCCGCCGACCTTCCGTTTCAGCATGGCGCCTTCAATAACTTTGACGAGTTCGTCGATGCCAATGTTGCCTTTAGGAAACTCTTCGGGAATAAGGGTCAGGGTGGCCCCGGCTGCTTTACCTATTCCCAGGGCGAGGTGTCCCGCCTTGCGGCCCATTACCACCACGACGAACCAGCGATTCGTTGTGCGGCTGTCCTCCATCAGGTTGAGCACCAGTTGGGTGCCAACGTGACGCGCCGTCTCGTAGCCAAATGTCGGTATGCCCCCGGGAAGGGGCAGGTCGTTGTCTATGGTCTTTGGGATGTGCGCGACCCTAATGTCCCCGCCGGAATTCCGGGCTACCTCCGACGCCGATAGGGCCGTATCCTCTCCCCCAATGCTGACGAGCATGGACACGCCCAACTCTCGTAGCATTCGGATCGTAGTCTTGAGGTCGTCCGGGTCTATAGTAGGATTCGCGCGGGATGTCCTCAGTATAGAACCGCCCTCGGCGTGGATTCGAGAGACATCCTGAATGGTAAGAAGCCGTACCATTTCGATGCTCCCCTTCATGAGCTGACTGAATCCGTCCAGAATTCCCATCACCTCGATGCCGTTGTTGGCGGCCTCGATAACGCAGGCGCTTATGGCGCTGTTAATCCCTGGTGCGGGGCCTCCGCCGACCAGTATGCCGATGCGTTTTTTTCCGCCGTTCATTTCAACTCCTGTAGCCCGACGACTTTCGTACCTCGGCCATCCTGAAACCCCGGAAGGCGGTGGCCTTCATCAAGCAGGCGCCCGGCCATCCCGACTCCCTCTGCCCACCCGCGGGCCAACATCCGACCGCTATTATAATCGACGATGGGCGCTATTCAAACCAGTGCCCATGTTGTTTTTCCCGCCGTTGACTCAAAAACGACAGGCTGTTCGCAGTCATCGCGCCCGCAATCATTACAACCACCCTGCCTGTATGTCGAGAGCGAGATTGACGGCTGCGCTTCTGGTGCAACCGGTCATCTACCTGCTAGACTTGGCTTGCTCTTTCGGCGGTAAATCAAGCCACGGGCCTGAGCGCAGGACTTCAGGAGGAACGAGCCCGCCATGACGACAATACATGTCCTGGGCGCCGGGACGCCCACTCCCACGCCCACCCGATTTGGCTCAGCCTTTGCCGTGGTAGTGGGCGATCAGCAGTTCATGATCGATTGCGGGCCGGCGGCTACCCATAAGCTAGTCAAGGCGGGCCTATGGCCAACTAACATCGATCAGCTATTTTTCACGCACCACCACTTTGATCACGACATCGATTACCCATGCTTTCTGCTGTGCCGTTGGGACCAGAGCGTCGGCACGGAGAACACGCTGCAGGTGTTTGGTCCCACCCTGACCGAAAAGATTACACACGGCATTCTGGACGAGAATGACGGCCTCTTCGCCCACGACTGGAAAGCCCGGGTGGGCCACTCGCTCAGCCAGAAGATTCACGTCAACCGCGGAGGAACGTTGCCTCGAAAGCCTCCCAATGTAATCGCCAAGGACATCGGCCCCGGCAAGGTCTTCTCAGGGAGCGATTGGGAGATCAGCGCGGCCCCGGCAGAGCATGTTCAGCCGTTCCTGGACTCGCTGGCCTACCGCGTCGACACCCCGGACGGCAGCATCGTATTCACGGGCGACACCCAGCCGTGCGACTCCGTTACGGAGCTGGCCAGGGATGCCGACGTGATGTTATGCATGTGCTGGGACGACCAGGAGATCATGGACAAAGACGGCGAATCGCCTGGCCAGTGCGGCACCATGGGCGCGGCCAGGATGGCGGAGGCCGCCGGCGTGAAGAAGCTTGTGCTGGTGCATGTCGGTCCCCACCTGGCTCAACACGGCCCTATGGAGAAAGGGATTGGCGACGTGAGGGAGCAGTACAGCGGCCAGTTGCTGTTTTCAGACGAGCTAATGTCGTTTGAGGTGTAACCGAATGCCACGAGGCGATACCCGTTGTCACTGCTAAACACGCATAAATGACGTCACTGAGATCTCTGGCGGAGTGGCGGCCCAGGACTCCCTTTTTCTACGGCTGGCTTATATTAGGGATGTCCGCGCTGGGGACTTACGCGGCATCCGGGTCAGCGCAACTGGTGCTGGGTGGCATCCAGAACTTCATATTCGAAGATATGGGCTGGGAACGGAGCACCATCGCCTACGCGGTGACCGCCGGGACGTGGACCTCGGGGTTTCTAACGCCGTTTATCGGCAGGATGGCGGACAAGTACGGCCCTCGCGGACTAATGCCGTCCGCTGCACTCATAGGCGGTGTGGCCTTCCTCGTCCTGGGCGGAGTCCAGTCCGTATGGCAATTCTACGCGGCGTATATCGTGGCGCGGGCCATACCCAACCCCATACTGGTGGGCGTCGTGCCTCGGACCGCCGCCGTCAACTTTTTCCGGCGCAGGCGCAACCTGGCCCTTGGCATTAGCGCCATGGCACGCCCATTCGGCGGCGCAATAAACATCCAGGTCTTCTCGCTGATTGCGAATGCCTACAGTTGGCGGACTGCCTACCGCGTGCACGGACTTATCGCCCTGGCAATCGTCTTGCCGCTGCTGCTGGTGATGCGGAGAAGGCCGTCGGACATCGGTCTGGAACCCGACGGCGACGAGCCGCAGCCTGATAGAAGTCGGGCGTCGGGCAGGTCCCGAACGAGCCGGCCGGTGCTTGCACAGGAGTTCAGCTGGACATCAGGCGAGGCCGCCCTGACATCGGCCTTCTGGCTGGTGGTCATCGCGGAGTCGTTAGTCACGCTCACGTCCGGAACCATCAATTTCCAGATCGTCCCATACCTGAGAGACTCGGGAGCATCCGTTGCCGTGGCCGCCGCAGGACTGAGCCTGAGCTCGCTGTTAGGCTCTCTTGGCAACCCACTTTGGGGCCACCTGTCCGACCGCTTCTCGCCGCGGCGCATGGTGCTTGGGCTGCTTTCGCTCACCGTCTTCGCCGTGGCATTGTTCCTGGTGATACCCAACAGCAACCTCGCCTTCGCCGCCATAGTGTTCTACGGCACGGTCGCGGGCGGCCTGAACATACTGGGCAACATGATGATCGCCCAGTATTTCGGCCGGGCTTCATTCGGCGCGATCACCGGGCTGGTGGGTCCGTTTCAGACTGGCGCGTTGGGACTTGGGCCCACCCTCGGCGCACTCATTTTTGCCTACACAGGCGGCTACACGTGGCTGTTCGCCTACGGCGTCGTGGCGTACATAGGCGCACTGATATGCATGATGGCAGCCCGGCCTCCCAAGCTGCCCCGCCGGGCGATAGCGGAGGGATTCGTCGACGGATAGTCCCCTTCGCCAGCCCGTCAAGCTATACTAGCGCCGAATCCCATCCCGGCCCGATCGCAGCGCCACGCCAACATTATCCCAGACTCGGACCGGGCTCGATGCAAAGTCGTCCCATAGTCATGGAGGAAAACATCCAATGGCCGATACCACGGAAGTCGCGATCATCGGGGGAGGCGCTGCCGGATGCGCCACGGCATACTACCTGGCCAAGGCCGGAGTGAAGGCGACGATAATCGAGCGCGACGGCGTCGGCAGCCAGGCGTCCGGCTTCAATGCAGGGGGGCTCAACCCGCTTCAAGGGGCAGGCATCCCCGGCCCGCTAGGCCCCCTGGCAGCCGAATCGTTCAGGATGCACCTGGAGCTGGCTGAGCGGTTGCCGGAGGAGTCCGGAGTCCCAATCCACTTCAAGACGCTCACGATGGTGAGCGTGGCCTTCGATGAGTCCGAGCTGCGCGACATGAGTGAGACACTGGAGATATTCGAGGCGGCGGAAGGCTTTTCCGCCCACTGGATGGAGACCAGCGAGTTGCTGGAGTTGGAGCCGCGCATTAACCCGGCAGCCATCAAAGCCCTGCACACCCACGGCAACGCCAGCCTGACAGGTTACGACTACACTTTGGCCCTGTGCAAGGCCGCCGAGGGCATGGGTGTCAAAGTCATCGCCAAAGCTGTGACCGGGCTGAAAACGTCCGGCGCCCGCGTCACTGGCGTAGTGCTGGAGGACGGCGAGATCGATTGCGATTCGGTTGTCATCGCCACAGGCCCCTGGTCGGGCGACGCCGAGGAGTGGCTGGGGGTGAAGATTCCCGTGCAGCCCCTGAAGGGTGAGATCGTTCGTGTCGAGCCCGTGGGCGACCCCCTGAAGCAGGACTTCTCCGGGGCCGGCTCGGCGCTTTACATGCGGGCCGATGGACTGGTCTGGGTCGGAGCAACGGAGGCCGACGAAGGGTTCGACAAGGAGCCCACGCAGGCGGCGAGGAAGAAGCTGCTGGACGGGGCGTTCAAGATCATGCCGTCCCTGGCCGATGCGCGCGTGGTCAAGCATACGGCCTGCCTGCGGCCCGTGACCGCCGACTGGCTGCCTATCGTAGGCTTAGTTCCCGGCTGGGAAAACGCCTACCTGGCCACCGGCGCCGGAAAGAAGGGCATACTGATTAGCCCCGGCATGGGCAAGGCTACGTCCGACCTCATCACCCAGGGCAAGACCGATCTGCCTGTAAGCGGGTTCGGCCTTGAAAGATTTGCTTAGAACGAGCCTGGGTAGGAAGCCCCCGAAGCTTACCCGTATGACACCACACGCATGCCTGCGCCCCCTGCGCCTTCAGG
>JACZVF010000022.1 GCA_022572805.1 Chloroflexota bacterium | reverse complement strand
TATGCTCTGCCTTTCGCCAGCGGACCCCTCTCCAGCACTGACCTTGCCAGGCAGGTGCAAACCATTAAAAGCCCGGTTGTACTGCGAGCGGCGGCCTCCAAGGTCCTGGAGACCACGGGTCTTCAGGACGCGCTCCCAGACAGCGCCGAGTTGCTTTCGGAAATCAGAGCCCTGGGAAAAAAAGTTACGGTAAGGCAAAATCGCAACACCAACATCGTGGCGATCAACGCCACAGCCGTGACTGGGACTCTGGCTGCCGCCAGGGCCAACGCAGTGGCGGACGCGTTTATCGAGCACTCGGCGGCCGAACAGACTGAAGCAATCACCGCCAGGCTCGACTCGATTACCCGCCAGATTGAAGGTCTACGGAGCGCGAGCAATAATGAGGCTTCCGCGGTGCCGCCTCAGGGAATCGCGGACATGGAGGACCAGGTCGCCGTCGTCGGGGAGGGCATATCATCGCTGTTGGCCAAGCTCGAATCTATTCGTGAGGCCGGCAGCGCCGGGGTTTTGAGCGTAAACGTCCTGTCATCAATGTCGGCTACGTTGGACGATGTCCTGGCCGACCTTAGTATCGTCGAAGCCAACCTGGTGCTGTTGGGGGACCGCGAAATGGAGATCTCAGGCACCAGCGCGGCGGACAAGATCACGTCGGGCCTGATAGCCTCGGCCGACCTGCTGGACCGAGGCGCGGCCCAGCTCGAAGCGGTTGGCGTCGATGGCGCCGGCGGCAATCAATTAGAATCTGACCAGCTCAACGCAGAAATCCAAAGTTCTATTCTTGGCATCTCCCAGTCTCTCGCACAGGCCGCCGATAACCTGGGCGACATAGATGAAGGCGCGTTGGTTTCGCAGGGGCTCCTTGGACAGGCGAAGACATCGGCGGAGGACGCGACGGACGCTATTCGCTCCTCCACCAACCTGGTATCCGACGCGCTCGTCAAACCGGGCCCCCTGGTAAACGAAAGCAGACTCAGGGCGGCAAGAGATAGCCTAGGCTCACTCGACAACGATGTTGTTCGGCTGATCTCTCGGATGCGCTTCCTGTCCGAAGGTGAGAGCGCGGTCAGTCAATCGCAAGAACGCCAGCAGATAGTGAACCAGTTCCAGGCCGTACAGGCGGAAATCAATGTCGTCATCGTAGATATCAGGGCCATACGCGGAGAGGAAACTGGTTCGCTCAACATCGGTTCGCTGCAGACTGCGGAGGTGCAGGCGCTGGTGGCCAACAATGGAATCGATGCGGCCGTTGCGGCCTTGCAATCCATTGGACAGGCCAACGCGGTGGTGAGCATATCGGAAATCGAGTCCAAACTTCGGCGGATAAGCAACGACGTGCTGGGGCTGCCCCAACGCGTCGCCGCCATGTTATCGGCATCGGATGATGACGAGCAGTTGAGCCTGGAGCTTATGGCAACGGTCACCGCCATGGAAGCATCGCTGGACACCGCTGTATCACAGATTCAAGCCAGACGCACGGCGGAGATAGATTCCGACAACTTCATCCCGCTGTTTGTGGCCGAAAGTAGGGCCATCCAAGGCGTGGCTGGTCTCACTACGGTCAAGGTCGCCATTGACGGACTGGCCAATCCCTCAGGCACTTCGGCAGACCTGGAGGCGTTGATGAACCTGGGAGACGAAATGGCCTTGGCAGCGGCGGAGTTGAGGCTGTTGGATTCCCAGTTCGGCGGAAGCCTGGATCTGGGCACTATCAGTGAGAGCCAGCTCTCGGAGCTGTCCGACCGGGCCGGCGCTCGTAGTGCCGCCCTGGACCTCATAATACAGAGTTTGCTGCCTTTAAGACTTTCTATTACGAACGTCGAAATGTACGGCATTGTTCGAAACTCGGAGAACCACACTCTGGATGCCCAGCGTGAGCTGGCGCTGGTTGCGGACCAGTTAAGGCAACTCACAGGAAGTGCCCCTGCAATAATCGGTGTAGTCCGGATTTCTGATGTGCGGAACAGGACCGTGCAGATTTCTGCGACGGTATCGTCATCCAAGACAGCCCTGGACGAACTGATCTCAGCCGTCCAGCCGACGGAGCCCGTTCCGGCGATAAGACTGACCCCCCTGGGAGACCGCATCGTTGCCGCGGGTGAGATACTGCTGTCCCTATCGCAAAGCATGGCCTCCATCAGGGCGCCGGAGTCCGATGTCGAGGCCAGGGCCAAGCTGATATCGGTTGAGGAGCAGTTGCAGGCCTCGTCTGTATCTCTTGTGGCCATCTCTAACGGCATCGATCAGCTGGCGGGAAGACCAAACGCGCTGGTCGAGCAGGCCATTGGCAATGCCTCCAACGAGGGGCGCATTGCGGGAGAGACCTTCAATGCAGCCGCTCAACGGCTGCGGCTCATTCGTGAGGACATCAACGCAGGCGAGATAATACGCCCGGACCGGCTTATTGTGCTTGGCGACGAGTTCCGCAGCCTCGAGCAAAGCATCCTGATGGTGTCCACGTATCTGGAACGGGCGGAGGTTAGCGAAAGCCTGCTGGATGTCCAGGCTGATCTGGCATCGATAAAGGTCAGCTCGGACGACCTTGGACTGATAATCGGCACCGCTGCCGGCCAATTCGAGGCGCTTGGCCAGCCTAGCGCCGCCGAGGCGACATTGTATACACAGCTTCTGGATTCCCAACGCCAGCTACAGCTAGGCCGGCTCCTCTTCGACAATCCGACTGTGAGCGTGCTGGAGACAGCTATCATCGCCCGCAACACGGGAACCGACGACACATTGACCAATGCTATCGTCGGTCTGGCGGCCGGTTTCATGCTTGGCACGATCATAGTCTTAATGCTGGAGTACATGGACAAGCGGCTGAGGGGCCAGGAAGACATCAAACGACAGTTGGGGCTTGCTCCTCTGGGCGTTATCCCAATAGCGGCTGGAACCTGGAACCCGCATCCCCAAATCAAGGTGGATACCCCGCCCACGTCGTTCTCGGAGTCGCTGCGCATGGTAAGGACAGCCGTTGACCTGGGACGCGACGAGGACTCGGCCCAGGTCCTGCTGGTAACCAGCCCAAGAGAGGGCGATGGCAAGACGACGATAGCGTTAAATCTGGCCCGAAGCATGGCCATGGAAAACAAAAAAGTGCTGTTGGTAGACGGCAATCTGCACACACCGGAGGTGGCGATTGCCTTCCAGATTGAGGACCAGCGAGGTCTCAGCGACGCCCTGAAAACTGATTCAGCGCCGGCCGACTACGTTGTCGAGGCCGACGGAGTTCATATTTTGCCCGGTGGCGGACCCGTCGACAACCCGGCCGATCTTCTTGCAACACCTACCTTTAAGCAGTTCTTGCTGGACGCCAAGAAAGATTATGACATCGTGATAATGGATAGTCCTCCGGCCATAGATTACGCCGACACCGTGATTCTCGCCAAGAATGCAGACGGTGTCATCTTCACGTATAGGGCCAGGCATACCACAGCGGCTGACGCTGAAGCAGCCAACGAGGTGATGAATTCGGTTGGCACCCCTACCGTGGGCGTGGTACTGAATATGGCAGACGAAAGGGACTCCGGCGTCGTGTATCCTAAGGTGCGTCGAACAGCCCCCCATCCTCCGCCTTCGCCAAAATGGCGCTTGCCATGGTTCAGGCATAAGCTACGGGACGACAAGGGCCAGTAAGACGTTTCGAAAATGATTTACGCAGCCCGCTCTTGGTGTGTTGCGTTTGGTAATATCAGTTCAGAATACTTGTGGAGGCACACCTTTGACGGAAAGCGCAATGACATCCTCGGTTATTTCACCGTACGGCGGCAGTCTGGTAGACCTGATGGTGTCGCCGGATGAGGCGGCGGAGCTAAAAGAGAAGGCTACCCGCCTGCCCTCCATTCAGGTGTCGGAGCGCATAGTTTGCGACCTGGAGCTGCTGGCCACGGGCGGCTTTTCTCCCCTGGACCGCTTCATGGGCGAGGAAGACCACAAACGTGTGCTGGATGATATGCGGCTAACCAATGGCCGCCTGTTCCCAATACCCGTGACGTTTCCGGTGGACCCCGGTGACGGCATGAAGCTGGACAGTCAGATCGCCATTCGCAACGCCAAGAATGAGCTCCTGGCCATCATGAACGTGGAGGAAATCTACGAATGGGACCGTGCGGAGGTTGCCGCGAAGGCCTTCGGGACCACGGACGCGGCGCATCCCCTGGTGGCGGAGATGAATAGATGGGGCAGCCTCAACATATCAGGCCCAATACAGGTGTTGCAGTTGCCATCCCACCCGGACTTCCGCGAATCGCGGCTGACTCCGGCGCAAACCAGGGAGAGGTTGCTGGGTTTCGGCTACGAAAACGTCGTGGCATTTCAGACAAGAAACCCGCTTCACAGGGTTCACGAGGAGCTGACGAAGCGTGCGGCTGACACCGTGGGAGGCGTATTGCTCCTGCATCCAGTGGTCGGTTTGACCAGGCCCGGCGATGTAGATCATTACACCAGGGTGAGGACATACAAAGCTCTTACCGAGAATTACTACGAGGGCAACAGGGTATTGCTGGCGCTCCTGCCGCTGGCCATGCGGATGGCTGGTCCTCGAGAGGCACTGTGGCATATGCTTATTCGGCGGAACCACGGCGCCAACCATTTCGTGGTGGGCAGAGACCATGCAGGCCCCGGCAACGATTCCACCGGCAAGCCTTTCTACGGGCCGTACGACGCCCAGGAGATGGCTGAAGAGCACAGCGAAGAGCTAGGCGTGAAGGTGGTGCCATTCAGCGAGCTGGTGTACCTTCCGGACGAGGACAGGTACGAGGAGGTCTCCAAGATACCAGCGAACACAACCACCGCATCCATTTCCGGCACCCAGGTCAGGGAGCAGTTCCTCAACGCCGGCAGGCTGCTACCGGACTGGTTTACAAGGCCGGAAGTAGCGACTATCCTGTCCGAGTCCTACCCTCCCAGGTTCCGGCAAGGCGTATGCATCTGGTTTACCGGGTTGAGCGGCTCAGGCAAGACCACCACTGCGGACGTTCTGACGGTGCTGCTAATGGAGCACGGGCGGCAGGTCACCTCGCTGGATGGAGACGTGGTCCGGACTCACCTTTCCAAGGGCCTGGGTTTTAGCGCGGAGGACCGGGATACCAATATCCGACGAATCGGCTTCGTCGCATCGGAAATAGTGCGGCATGGCGGAACTGCGGTGTGTGCGGCCGTCAGCCCTTACAAGGCCACCCGCGACGAAGTCAGGGCCATGGTAGGCTCTGACCGGTTCATCGAGGTGTTCGTGGACACTCCGTTGGATGTCTGCGAGAGCAGGGACGCAAAAGGTATGTACGCCATGGCCCGCCGAGGCGAAATCAAGGGCTTCACCGGGATTGATGATCCTTACGAGTCGCCGGATAATCCGGAAATCACCCTGGACACGGTTTCGCGCACGCCCGAAGAGAACGCCCGTTTGATAATCGACATTCTGAGAAGAGATGGGTTTATAAAGCCATCGGCAACGGTTAACGGCGATACCGAGAGTTGAACGCCGCAGCCGACCTCCCTACACCCGGCCCTCCGCCTTTAGAACGTTAGGGTTCCGGCAATTCGCCACAACTGATAGGCATTGGGCCCGCATCATGAACACGCAAAGGATGCGGGCCTCTTCCGTTCATAATAATCACCTTGCCACAGGCGGCCGTGGACTGCTAGCCGATTACCAGCCTTCTCCAACCCGCATAGCGTGCCGTTCTGCTTTAACGGTTTTTTCTGTTTAATTCACCTCTGTTCACCAGACTTTCGGCCTCTAGGAACTGATATTTCTCGCAAGGATTCACTAATTTTCGGTAAATTGAACTGGCCTGAGATTCCTAAAACGGCCAAGACTTATTGCGTTTGACGTATTTGTGGTGTAGCACAACGAGTCTGCCGAACTATGGGGTGCGGTTTCCAACCAGGCTCCGTATTCGCCGGGCCAAGCTGGTTTCTTCGACAAGACTTATAAACTCCGGATGATTCACAAGGCAAGTAAGCGAGATCAATAACTTTGTATGATTCGCCAGATATTTCCGTTGTGATCCCCGTGTTCAACGAGAGAGAAAACCTTCGGCCCCTGTATGAGGGGATTAGAGAGGTTCTCGACGACATGGGCCGAACATGGGAGCTGCTGTTCGTAGACGACGGTAGCACAGACGGCAGCTATGCTGTTCAGCAGGACATCGCGCTGTTGGACGGTCACGTTCGCGTTGTGCGCCTGCGTCGGAACTTCGGCCAGACAGCCGCAATGTCCGCGGGATTCGACCATGCTCAGGGCGAAATTATCATCACCATGGATGGCGATCTGCAAAATGATCCCACGGACATACCCATGCTCGTGGAAACCCTGGAGACGGGGTACGACATTGTGAGCGGCTGGAGGAAGGGGCGAAAAGACCCTTTGATTTCCAAACGCTTTCCGTCCTTTATTTCAAATAAGGTCGCATCCTGGGTGACAGGCGTAAAGCTGCACGACTATGGATGCACTCTCAAAGCATATCGCAAAGAAATTCTTGATGAGATCCACCTGTATGGTGAGCTGCACAGGTTCATTCCAGCGCTGGCCGGCGCGATCGGGGCTAGAGTCGGTGAAGTTGAGGTCAAGCACCACGCCAGGACGAATGGCAAGTCAAAATATGGCGTAGGGCGCCTGCTCCGAGGTTTCTTGGACATACTCAGCCTGAAGCTGTTGATAAGTTACAGCACCAGGCCGATGCAGATATTCGGCGGCCTCGGCATGCTCAGCATTCTTATGGGTATTTTGTCCGCGGGCGCCACAGTTTTCATGAAGCTTGCCATTGGCACGAACATGACGGGCAATCCGCTGCTGTACATGACGATTCTGGCGGTCTTGGTGGGCATCCAATTCATCACCATGGGATTCCTGGGCGAGATCAACATACGGACTTACCACGAGTCCGTCAAGAAACCGATCTACGTAATTCGCGAGGTCATCGGCGAGAAATCGGAAAAGCTCGCCTTGATGAGGTAAAGGGGAAGCCGACCCCGATATCGCTGCACTCAGTTACGAATTTATGGCCGCGTTCGGAACATGGTTTTCCAACTGGCGGCCGCGACTCCTCCGGTCAGGATATAGCTCTCCCCCGAAACTGTGGCCTACATGCCGAATTGCGTGCGGAAATCGTTATGTCCAGTCCAGCGCGTGTGCATGGGGCTCAAGCCGTTTGCGAATGCCTCGGATTCACCGGACGACAGACGTTCGGGCCTTCAATTCCCGGGCTCTTTTCACGTTTATTCACGAAAAATTCTTCTTTTAGGAACCTACAGTTCTCCGTTAGTTTCACTACAGTCCGGTAAAGTGGCATTGGAGCGTCTAATTGCAAGGAGAGTTTTCACATCCAGCCGGTGCCTCACGTTGGCCGGCAGTGATTCAATTATGGAGTTAACCCTTCCAAAATTCATCGTTGCAGAAAAACTGTGGCACCGCCAATTGGCGATATTCAAGCGCCCCTCATCAGTACTGCTATTTCTCCTCATTGCAGCAGCGGTTTACTGGCTCTGGTTTGGATTGGGGCACCGAAGCATAAACAGCGATGACGGCATTTCAATAATCGCTGCGGAAGGCGTTCTCCGCCATGGTCTCCCCGAATTGCCTTCCGGATTTCTCTACCATCGAGGATACGTTTCCAGCTATTTGCAGGCTGCCAGCATCGGCATATTCGGCCTGAATGATTTCTCGATTCTGCTGGCAAGTCTCGTGATGTCGCTGGGGTCCATATGGCTGACCTATTTAATTGCGCGTGATATCACGGGCAAGCCGTGGCTGGGCGTAATAGCGGCTACGTTGCTCGTCACCTTGCAGGCGCAGACGATTTACGCCACCGGGCCCAGAATGTATATGCCTTTGCAGTTCTTCGCGGCTTTGGCCGTATACGCGGCCTGGAGGGGATATTTATTCAACAGTGGCAAATTCCAACTGATCACTCTGCTGTCGATTGGGGCGGCGATCCTGAGCCACCGACAGGCCGGCCTGCTGTTGATAGCGATCCCGGCATCCGTTGCGCTGGCAACCTGGGTTCAGGGCAAAACGATTCCCAAACTCCACTTTTGGCAGAACGCGCTAGGACTGACGGCAGTCATGGCGACAGCCTACTTCGTTTTCATTTACGGCCCACCCAACGAGGTGGTGTCAATTGCCGTTCACTCGGGGAGCGCGATATCCCACGTCGGATTACAGCTATCACCACTTAATTTCGGGAAACACCTTCTGAATCTTGAACGGGCCGTGCCCGCCGGAATCTCAATGCTGCCGGTGATGGTTGCCATAGTCGTAGGCACGCTGCATCGAAAATCCGCGAGCAGGACCGATAACGGCATGTTGTTCCTGATGGTGGTCTTCGTCGTGCAGGCGTTGCTTATTCCACTGGTGTTAAAGATAACGGCTGTTCGCTTCTGGGTTCCGTTGCTGCCGATATACGTGGTCCTGATAGTAATAAGCTTGGCCTCCGTAGTTACCGCAGCACGCACCCTGTCCAGCGCCGGGTTGCGCGTCGAGATGGGATTTAGAAAAAGTCGGTTCAACAGTAATGTGGCGGTGCTGGGCGCGTTGGCGGTCGGCATCGTTGCGAGCATTGTGCTGTCCACCCTGTCGCCGGCCGTCGGCTTCGTTGAGAATTTCGTCTCCGGCTACGGCAAGCCAGGTCAGCAAGGTGAGTGGGGCAGCGGAGTTGAGGCTCACTACGCCGGTTTGCAATCTCACGTGGGGCCTGGCGATCTGATCATCTCCTCGAATCCATGGATTAGCTACTACTACCTTGGAAGAGTAGACGGCTTCTTACGAGAAAAAATGGTCGAGTCCGGGGGGTTCGCGCCATTTGGTGAAGGCGTGACAGATGAGTACTATGGCGTGCCCATGATAGATAGCCAACATAGTCTTGAGCTGTTGATGAACAGCGATAAGCAGGTCTGGATAGTCACAGACGAGAAGAAGCTGACGACCTTTTCGAGCGAGAACACCCGGGGATTCCTCGAGGCGAACTTCGCGGTCTTCCTCTCCGACGGGGCGATGACCACTTACGTCAACTGCCCAGGATTGGACTGCCCAACCGCCGCCGCACCCGGAGGCGTCGCCGCCAATTGACATCGGTCAATCAAGATGAATAAGAGGCTTGCGGCAGTGATACCGCAGGGAAATTAATTGAAAATATTGATGATTGCACCCCAGCCTTTCTTTGAGCCCAGAGGCACTCCATTCAGTGTCCTGGGACGTCTGCGTGCGCTGTCGGAGCTTGGTCACGAAGTCGATCTGGTTACATATCACATCGGCAGGGACGTTCCGGTGCCCAACGTACGTATATTTCGGACACCTCGTATAGGGTTCATCAAGAGCGTAAAGATTGGGCCTTCAGTACCGAAGCTGTTCCTGGATGTCCTGGTTTTCGCCAAGACATTCCAGATGTTGTGGAACAGCAAGTACGACCTTCTTCACACACATGAGGAGGCAAGCTTTTTCGGCGTACTGTTGGCGAAGCTCTTCCGCTTGCCACACATATACGACATGCATTCATCGCCTCCCCAGCAGTTGAAGAATTTCGAGGTGACGGGATTCGGTCCATTAGTCCGGCTGTTCGAGTGGATTGAGCGAAGGGTAGTCGGCTCCAGCAATGTAGTAATCACCATATGCCCGGCCTTGCAGGACCACGTGGACCAGATGCAAAGCGCGGTCCCCCACGTAATGATAGAGAACGTTGGCAGCGAAATAGACCTCAACGTCGTTCCCCAGGGGCGAATGGAGGAGATAAGCCGTGAGCTGTCGGCGCTGGGCAATCGGAGGATAGTGCTTTACGCGGGTACCTTCGAGGCCTACCAGGGTCTCGATCTGCTGCTGGACTCGGCGCAAATAGTGGCAAAGGTAAATAACGACGTCATGTTCCTCATGGTTGGAGGGCAGCCGGAGCAGGTGGAACGGCTTCAGACCAGGGTGGACCAGTTGGGTCTGGGCCGCAACTTCCACTTTACCGGCACGAGGCCGCCTGAGGAAATCCCTGTGTTTATCCAGGCGTCGCATGCTCTGGTGTCGCCCAGGACCAGCGGCACAAACACGCCCCTGAAGATTTACTCCTACCTAAATTCCGGCAAGCCGATCGTGGCCACAAACCTGTACACACACACCCAGGTCCTCAATGCAGACATCTCGATGCTCGTGGAGCCGGAACCCAGGGCATTTGCTCGCGGCATCATGGAAATTCTTCAGAACCCAACGCTGGCCTCCATGCTTGGAAAGCAGGCGCGGGAGCACTTTGAGCGAAATTACACCTTTCAGGTCTTCCTGCAAAAGACCAATCAAGTACTCCAGTTGGCGACGAGGTAACGGCCTGTGTGCGGAATAGCCGGATTAGTTAACGCAGACGGCGCCATGCCGGTGAGGGCTGAAACCCTGAAAGGCATGTGTGACGTCCTCGCCCACCGGGGGCCTGATGACGAGGGTTTCTTCATCGAGGGCAACGTTGGCATTGGCATGCGCAGGCTGAGCATTATCGATCTGCATACCGGACATCAGCCCATCGCGAATGAAGACGGCCGCATCCGAATCGTATTCAATGGCGAGATATACAACTTCAACGAGCTTCGACGAGAGTTGGAGCAAAAGGGCCACGAGTTTTCGACCAACTCCGACACCGAGGCAATCGTCCATGCCTACGAAGAGTATGGTGATGACTGCGTCCACCACCTCAACGGCATGTTCAGCTTCGCCATCTGGGACGGGCGCACGCGGAAGCTGCTGCTGGCCAGGGACCGATTAGGGATAAAGCCCCTTTACTATTACCAGAACGCCCGCGCGTTTGTCTTCGGCTCCGAAATCAAGTCCATTCTGGAGTCCGGGCAGGTGTCCAAAGAGGTGGACCCCCAGGCGCTGGACCTGTACCTGGCCTTTGAGTACGTTCCGTCGCCGCACTCCATGTTCAAGGGCATCAAGAAGCTTCCGCCGGGTCACCTGCTGGTCTTACGGGACGGGCAGGCGTCGATAAGCCAGTACTGGGAGCTCGCGCGACAACAGCCGGACTCGCCTCAAAGCGCGGCCGAGCTTTGCGACCGTCTTTACGACCTTCTGAAAGATTCGGTGCGTATGCGGTTGATAAGCGATATGCCCCTGGGCGCGTTCCTCAGCGGCGGCATAGACTCCAGCGCCATCGTCTGCATGATGAGCGAAATGATGGACAGGCCGGTGAAGACCTTCTCCATCGGTTTCGACGACCCGTCCTACAACGAGCTGGGGTATGCCCGAGAGGTGGCCCAGCATTTCGGCACGGACCACCACGAGCTGGTCATAAAGCCAGATGTCGTCGACCTTGTGCAGGGTCTGGCCACGTACCTGGACGAACCCCTGGCCGACGTGTCCGTATTCCCGACCTACCTGGTGTCTAAACTGGCCCGAGAGCACGTTACCGTTGTGCTGTCCGGAGATGGTGGCGACGAGCTTTTCGCCGGTTACGACTGGTATCTGGCCAGCAAGATGGACAGCTACTATCGGCGCCTCCCCGGAGTCCTGCGAAATCGGCTAATACCCGCGCTTGTCGGCAAGATTCCGCCCTCGTCTCAGAAGAAGGGCGTCGTGAACAAGGTCAAGCGATTCGTAGATGGGGCAATGCTTCCAGAGTCTCTCATGCACTTTCGATGGAACATCTACGCCACGGCGGAGATGAAGGAGGACCTGCTCAGTCCGGAATTCAAAACATCTTTGAACGGTGCGAACACCTACGACAAGTTCGTCTCGTACTTGGAGACCGCGGCCGGCAGCGACCCGCTCTGGCAGCAGCAGTTCGCGGACATCAAGACATTTATGGTAGATGACATCCTGGTCAAAGTAGACCGCATGAGCATGGCCAATTCCCTGGAGGCGCGGGTGCCGTTTCTCGACCATCGGCTGGTCGAGTTCGCCGCCGGCGTTCCGAGCGACCTGAAACTCAGGGGAATGACGACCAAATACCTGCTGAAGAAGGCCATGGAGTCGAAATTGCCGTCATCGGTGATTAACCGGCGCAAAGAAGGCTTCAGCATTCCCATGAAGAACTGGCTCAAGGAAGAGCTGAGGCCAATGATGGGAGATTACCTTTCCGAGTCCCGCCTCAAGGACGGAGGGTTCTTCAACCCGCGGTACGTCCAGAGACTGATGCGGGAGCACCTGGAAGGCTCTGCCAATCACGCCCATCAGCTGTGGTCACTAATGATGTTCGAAATTTGGAAAGAGAAGTACATTTAGAGGTTCGGAAACTGCATGAACAACTCGAAATTGGCCGAGCGCCACGTAGAATCGGCGTCTGGGAACGAACAGGACGGCTCCATTGAGAGAGTGCGCGACTACTGGAACGAGCACATTCACGACCTGGAGATAGCCCGCCATCCGGTTGGCACCAAGGGCTTTTTCGCCGACCTTGAGGAGTACCGCTTCGAGAAGCTGGATTATCTGCCCAAGGTGGTGGATTTTAGCGGCTACGCGGGCCGGAAGGTCCTGGAGGTGGGCTGTGGCGTGGGCACCGACCTTCTGCGATTCGCGCGGGGCGGCGCCGACGTGACGGGCGTGGACCTGGCGGAAGTCTCGATAGACCTGGCGAAGGAGAATTTCGCTGTGAATGACCAGGCGGGCCGGTTCATGGTCATGAACGGAGAGGCGTTGGAATTTGGGGATGACACCTATGACGTCGTTTACGCTCACGGCGTCCTACAGTACACCGGCGGCTCCCAGCAGATGCTTGATGAGCTGCGACGTGTGCTTAAGCCAGGGGGCGAGGCCATATTCATGGTGTACAACCGAATTTCCTGGCTGAGCCTGCTGTCCAAGGTGTCTGGTTCCGCTTTGGAGCACCAGGACGCGCCCGTTTTCAAGACTTTTTCCATTCGCGAGTTCAAAGCAATGCTCAGCAAGTTCGCCGACGTAGAGATCATCCCTGAGAGGTTCCCCGTCAAGACGCGCCTCCACAGCGGGCTTAAGGCTAAGGTTTACAACAACCTGTTCGTCGGCGGATTCAACATTATTCCGCGGCCCATAATTCGGCCATTTGGATGGCACCTCATGGCCAAGGCGACCAAGTAGGCTTATGAATCGAGACTTGGACAGACTGTCAAACCATGAGTTCGACTTGGCCATTGTCGGCGGAGGCATGTACGGCCTCTTCGCCGCGTGGGACGCCGCTTTGCGTGGGCTGTCCGTGGCGCTGCTGGAAAAGGACGATTTCGGAGCGGCGACCACCGCGAACTCGCTGCGCGTCATTCATGGAGGGCTCAGATACCTTCAGCACGGCGATATCCGACGCATGCGCCAGTCCATAATTGAGCGGACGAACCTGATACGCATGGCCCCGCATTTGATCAAGCCGGTGCCGTTCCTTATCCCCACGTACGGACGCGGCATGCGCAGCAAGCCTATGTTGTCCCTGGCTCTGAAGATTCACGATCTGGTCGGACTTGACCGTAACCGGCACACCGACGCCGCGAACAGGCTGCCCGGCAGCTACAGCATATCTCGAAAAGAATGCCTCGGGCTGTTCCCTGGCATCGAAAGCGACGGGTTGACCGGGGCCTCAATTTACTATGACGCCATTCTGCAAGATTCGGAGCGTCTAACGGCGTCCGTGATGCGCTCGGCTTCGTCGGCAGGGGCCGACCTGGCGAATTACGCGCAAGTTACCGGATTTACAATTGACGCAGGCCGCATTGCTGCAATTCAAGCGGTGGACGCCGATACTGGGCACAGCTTCGAGGTTAAGGCAAAGGTACTACTCAATACAGCGGGTCCGTGGGTTGACAAGATAATTGGAATGGCAGGCGAAAGCTCCACAAGGCAGCGTGTGCCTCTTTCCAAGGCCTTCAATCTGAAAGTACGTCAGGAAATTACTACGGATTACGCATTTGGCGTCTATAGCAAGGACGAATTCAGCGACGACGACGCCATCATCAACAAGGGGTCCCGAATGATCTTCATTACGCCCTGCCCGGGCGGGTCGATCATCGGCACGGAGCACCTTCCTTTCAGCGGCGACCCCGACGATTTTGAAATCACAGAGGATGAGATTCTGGGCTTCCTGTCGGAGGTGAATGCGGCATATCCGCCGGCGAAGGTACGGCGGGAAGACGTGGTGAGGGTTTATGGTGGGCTGCTGCCGGCTGAAGGAGGCTCGGCCAGGCATGTGAACTTGGCCAAACACCACTCTTTGATTGACCACAATAAGGCAGGTGGGCCTGAAAACCTGATATCCGTCGTAGGTGTCAAGCTCACGGAATCGCGCTACGTGGCCGAAAAAGCCATCGATATGGTCCAGGGCAAGCTGGGCGTGTCTGAGAGCGAATGCCTGACCGCCCGGTCCTGCCTGTACGGCGGCTCGGAAGACGGCGGCATCGGGGCAGGGGACGGTAGCGGAGCCGGCCGGATTAGTCAGCCGGCGCGAGACAGCCTTGTCCAGGCATACGGAAGCGCGTTCCTTGAGGTGCTGCGGTACCTGCCCGAGGGCCAAAATGGACTCCCCGGCCAATCAGAAGCAGATGCCATCTTTGAGGCGCGGGTGCGGCACAGCATACGTCATGAGATGGCACGGACTATATCGGACGTTGTGGACCGCAGAGTCGCGCAAGGCCAATTCCCAACCAGCGCTCGGACCCGGATTGCAGCCAACATTCTGGCAGAGGAATTGGGATGGGACGATACGAGAATCAGTGCGGAATTAGCGGGCATTAGTGGGGCCGGAACTTCGGAAGAGGTTCCTGCTCCGGTGGGGACAGGGAAGGTTCTGTGAAGACGTTTTCTAAAGATTCTAAAACTCCGTGGCAGCTAGAGATATTCAGCAGGGGATTGAAGAAGAACCAGAAGCTACGACTGCTGCAGAAGCACGTTGGTGAGGTCACCGGCCAGAAGTGCCTGCTGATAACCTGCGGCGACAACAACGGGGCGTTGAACTACTACTTCCGCGAGGGAGGCGGCAACTGGACATGGGCTGACATCGGCGAGCACGGGCCAGGGCCCATTGAAGAGATGAGGGAGCTCCTCGATGAGGAGGTCCACGTTGTCGATCCGCAAAAGCTGCCCTTTCCCGACGGCGCATTCGATACGGTGGTTGTGATCGACGTGCACGAGCACCTGCAAAGCCCCGACCCATTTACCGATGAGCTGTTCAGGGTGGTGAAACAAGATGGCAGGGCCATTGTCACCGTGCCCAACGGCGACGGCCGAAAGCCTGTTACCGTCCTGAAAAACCTGATCGGCATGACGAAGGAAAAATACGGCCACGTGCGCATAGGCTACAGCATGAAAGACCTGAAGGGCCTGATGGCCAGCGCCGGCTTTGCTACCTCTTCAACAGGAAGCTACTCCAAATTCTTTACGGAAATGCTGGAGCTGGCAATCAATTTCGCCTACGTGAAGGTGTTGTCCAAGAAGGACGACAGTGTGGACGTGGTCGCGGGAACAATCGCCCCTTCGTCCAAAGACCAACTGGACGCCGTGTCCGGTTCATACGGCATGTACGGCCGCGTTTTCCCGATCATCAAGGCCATATCCAACCTTGACCGCCTGATCTTCTTCGGAACCGGCTACGCGGTCATGGTTGAGGCGAAGAGGCTTTAATAGATGCAGCAGACTGTACTTATAACAGGCGCCGGTGGCTTCATCGGCTCCCACCTTGTGAACAGGCAGCTCGAACTCGGAAAGTGCGTTCGGGCGTTGGACTTACGTCTGGGCCGCCTGGACCAGATCGCTGATGGCCGCCTGGAACGCGTACAGGGGGACTTTACTGATTCCGCAGTGCAACAGAGCGCTCTGCACGGTGTTGACGTCGTGTTCCACCTGGCCAGCGCTCACCTGGAGGTCAACGTTCCCGAGCAGACCTACTGGGATGTAAACGTCCACGCGCTTCCGGGTTTCCTCAAGTCAGCGCAAGACGCAGGCGTTACCAGGTTCGTTCACGTAAGCAGCATCGGAGTGTACGGGGAGATTAAGCATCCTCCCGCCGACGAGCAGTCGCCATGCGCGCCCGAGCTGCTTTACGAGCGCACGAAATACGCAGGCGAGCTGGAGGTCCGAAAGTATTTTGATGCAACGGGATTTCCCATTGTGATAGTAAGGCCCGCATGGGTCTACGGCCCCGGCGATGACAGGACCGGCAAGCTGTTCAGGGCCATAGGCAAGGGCCGCTTCTTCTTCGTGGGCAGGCCCGGCACGCTCAGGCATTGCGTTTACATCGACGACTTCGTGGACGCCATGGAGTTGGCGGCTACCAGTGCCTCCGCCGTGGGCGGCACCTTCATCATCGGGGACAATGAGGCAGTGACCCTTGAGGCGTTGGCGGCAACCATCGCCAGTGTTTCCGGAGCGAAAAACCCCAAGCTAAGAATCCCCCTCTGGCTTATGAACGTGCTGGGATTCGGAATAGAGGTGGCGTTCAAGCCGTTGGGCAAGGAGCCCCCGTTTTCGCGGCGCACGCTGAGGTTCTTCACGGGCAACACGGCCTTTGACATATCAAGGGCCAGGGACGGACTGGGCTTCCGGCCCAAGTATGACGTCCAGTCGGGCATGAAAGCCTACTCAACTTGGCAAAAATCAGACGGCGTCCGGGAAAAGACGCTAGTCGGCTGATATCGGATAGATATTTATGTGTGGCATAGCCGGATTCACCTGGAAAGACGAATACCTCGTGGCGAGGATGACCGACACGATTACTCATCGCGGGCCGGACCAGCACGGCACGTACACGGACGACGGCGTTTCGTTGGGCAGCCGCCGGCTGAGCATCATCGACCTTAGCGAGAATGGACGCATGCCTCTGGCCAACGAGGATGGCACCATATGGGTGACGTACAACGGCGAGATCTACAATTTCCCGGAGCTACGTGAGGAGCTGCACTCCAGGGGCCACACATTCAAGAGCAACACGGACACGGAGGTCATTGTTCACGCCTACGAGGATTTCGGTCCCGAGTGCGTGCGCAAGTTCAACGGCATGTTCGCCTTCGCTATCTGGGACAGCCGCAAACGCGAGCTCATCCTGGCCAGGGACCGCATGGGCATCAAGCCGCTTTACTACTACCTCAAGGGCGAAAAGCTGGTTTTCGGCTCGGAGATGAAGGTCATTCTGGAGGACCCCAACGTTGAGCGGGAGATCAGCCCTCAGTCGCTGTATTACTACATGGGCTACGAATACGTGCCGACGCCCAACACCATTTTCAAGAATATTTATAAGCTTCCGCCGGGACACTACTTGAGGTTTCGGGACGGCGAGATAGATATTACCCGTTACTGGGACCTCCAGTTTAAGGACCAGGACCAGCCCAAAGAGTACTACGAGTCCAGGCTGAGGGAGCTTCTCACCGAGTCCGTGAGGAAGCGTTTGATAAGCGACGTGCCGCTGGGAGTATTTCTGTCCGGCGGTCTCGATTCCAGCGCCATTGTGGCCCTTATGAGCCAGTGCGGTGTGGACCCGATACAGACCTTCTCATTGGGTTACGAAGACCCCACGTTCAGCGAGCTGCCCTACGCGCAGCTGATTGCGGACAAGTTCAACACCAAGCACACTGTGCTGATGATTGACCCCGTCACGCCAGACCTTGTGGAGGAGGCTGTTTGGCACCTCGACGAGCCCATGAGCGAGCTGTCCACCATCCCTTTCTACATGATCTGCAAGAAGGCCAGGGAGCACGTGACAGTGTGCCTGAGCGGGGAGGGCGGCGACGAGATCCTGGTGGGATACGACCGCTTCAGGGCCAGCAAGGCGAACGCCTATTACAGCATGTTGCCGAAAATAATCCGCAACGGGCTGGTCGGCCCTCTGATGAACTTGCTGCCGGACCAGTCGCAGAAAAAAGGCGCGGTAAATATCCTCAAGCGCTTCGTGGAGGGCAGCATGCTGCCCGAAGAGGCCGGTCACATGCGCTGGCAGTATTTCGGCACGCCAAGGCACGACCGAAACCTGTTTTCCGCGGGCATGATGGCTGACATCACGCTGGACCCATTCGCACCGGTAAGAGACCTGATGGCCAACTGCGGGTCTTCTGATCGAACGGACAGGGAGATTTATCTGGACCTGAAGCTGCCCATGCCGGAGATCGTCCTGATGAAGGCCGACCGCATGAGCATGGCCCACAGCCTGGAGGTGCGAGTACCCTTCCTGGACCACGAGTTCGTGGAGTTCTGCGCGACTATTCCCGGTGACATGAAGCTCAAAGGCTTCGAAACCAAGCACATATTCAGGACTGCCATGCGGGGAATAGTGCCGGACTCTATTCTCCGGCGGGGCAAGCAGGGCTTCAGTCTGCCCATAAAGAACTGGCTTCGGAACGAGATGCGGGACTACATGCAGGATACTTTGGCGTCGTCTCCGATCATTCGGGACGCTTTTAACGGCGAGTACATCCAGCAACTGGTCAAGGAGCACCTGGACTCCCGCGCAAACCACAATCACGTGCTGTGGGGCCTGATAAATCTGGCCATTTGGCACCGAATGTTCGTGGAAGACGGCCCCAATTCCAGGAGCCGGGGTAAGGCGGCCAGGCAGGAAAGCCGCCTTGGCGCGTCGGCCCGGTGAGCGCTCAAAGGCAGAGCACAGAGATGTTGAAATAGGCAATGGCAACACCCATAGGACATACCTTGGTGGCGGGAATGATGGTTTTCGCCGCCGGCCGCCAATTGCCCGGCCTGATGGGCCGGCAATGGCTGCTGTTTGGCGCCGCCCTGGCCCTCATGCCGGACCTGGACATTATCCCGGACGTGCTTTTCGGCACGGCCATTCACCACGGGCCGACGCACAGCCTGGTCTTCGCCCTACCGGTGGCGTTGCTGGCCGCGGCGCTGGTGAAGCGAACGACGACCTGGTTCTCCGAAACCAGCTACGCCCGGCTGGCCGTATTGGGGTTTCTCTTCTACTGCTCACACCTGGCCGTGGACCTCATAACGCTGGACAACGGGGCGCCTTTCGGCATGCCGCTTCTATGGCCGATTTTCGGAGGCTACTTCGACATACCGCTGTACTTCATTCCGAACGTGCTGCATTCCAGTAATGCGTTCGGCCTCCATAACATCGATGTTGTGCTTCGGGAGGTGGCCTTGTTCGGGCTCCCCTTGCTGTTTATGGTCCTGTTTGGCAACGGAATATTAAAATTTCGGCGAATCGTGACGCCGATCGCTTTTACGGCTTATCTAACATCGGTCTTGGTGCTGTTAGCCCGGTCCAACCCACATTTTTAGCAGCCCAAGCAGATCAGGTGGTACGAATGATAATTCTAGGAATCACAGACGGACAGACCAGCGGCGCATCCATCGTCAAGAACGGCAAGCTGCTGGCCGCCATTAACGAAGAGCGGATAGTGCGCCTGAAGCAGGCCAGAGGATTCCCCAGGGAGTCCATCAAGGCCGTCTTGGACATCGCAGGCGTAAGTCCCGGCGAAATAGACGGCGTAGGCATCGCCCAGGTTAACATGCAGTTCAAAAACGACGTGGCCGCATGGAAGGGATGGTTTGAAGAGACCAACGACGTTAAGGACGCCCACAACCTCTTCTTCAACATCGGGTCCAAGTTCAGCTTCCTGGCCGACAAGGTCCCGGTCAGCCGACGCCTATACTACGCCCTTAGGACCCCCGTCTACAGGAAGCGAAGAAAGCTCATTAGCCAGATTCTGCGGGAAGAGTTCTCGATTGATGCTCCCGTGCGGTTTTTTGACCACCACTACGTCCACGCGGCGTCAGCCTACTACACCAGCGGGTTCGACGATTCCCTGGTTATCACGTTGGACGGGGGAGGCGACGGCTCGTCCGGGCACGTCTACGTCGCCAAGGAAGGCCGGCTGCATCTCCAGCAAAAGATCGAGAGCTTCGATTCGCTGGGCAATTACTACGCCTACGTCACGGCTATTTGCGGTTACAAGGCTAAGAAGCACGAAGGTAAAATCACCGGCCTTGCAGCATACGGCAAACCCATCTACTACAAGATTCTCAACGGCCTAATTGCATACGCCAACGGCAAGACGGTCAATCGCGGCGGCGTGTTGTTCAGCTCCGCGTTGGGCAAAATCAAGAGGCTAATCGGTCCCGATTTCAAGCACGAAGACCTGGCATCCAGCATCCAGACGCTGTCTGAGGACATCTGCCGCGCGCATGTGAGCTACTGGCTGCAGAAGACGGGGTCCAAGCGCGTCGCCCTGGCCGGTGGCGTGTTTTCCAACGTGCGAATAAACCAGGAGATACACGAGATCGACGGCCTGGAGCAGACCTACGTCCACCCCGGCATGTCCGACGAGGGTCTCGCCGTGGGGGCCGGGCTGGCCTTGTGGGCGGCGCATGAGCTAGCCGACGGCAGAATTCCCAGGACCGAGATGATGAGGGACGTTTACCTGGGCTACCAGTTTTCCGACGACGAGATTCAGTCGGCCATAGACGTGGCTGGTCTGGATTCCAGCAGGTCGGACAACGTGGAGAGGGATATCGCCCGGCTACTGGCAGATGGTTACGTAGTTGCCCGGTTCAATGGCGCTATGGAGTATGGGCCCCGGGCGCTGGGCAACAGGTCCATCCTGTACCACCCGACCGACCGCTCCGTTAACGACTGGCTCAACAAGAACCTGGTAAGGACCGAGTTCATGCCCTTCGCCCCGTCGATGATGGCGGAGTATGCGGACCAGTGTTTTACGGATGTGGATGGCGCCTTCGACACGGCGCGCTTCATGACCATTACCTTTAGCTGCACGGAGTGGATGCAGGAAAGCTGTCCCGGAGTGGTGCACGTCGATGGCACGGCCCGGCCCCAAATAGTCAGGGCCGAGGACAACCCCAGCTACTTCGGCATCATCAATGAGTTCCATAAGATCACCGGGCTGCCGGCCATCATCAACACAAGCTTCAACATGCATGAAGAGCCCATCGTGTGCACGCCTGAGGACGCAATCCGGGCCTTCCAGCTTGGGCGTCTGGACTACCTGGCCATGGGCCCGTTTGTCATCAAAAACCCGGGAGAGCTGTCCCATCCATTGATCGCTGTAGGACATGCGGAAGCCGTCGCCGCGGACTAGCGGCTAAGCTGGACACTCCGTTGGAATCGAAATCTAAGATGGTGGAAACAACGCATACGGTACTGGGACCCATGGGTGGCAGCTCGATGCGAGGAAGATACGATGCAAGTTCAAACTAAAGAACGCAGCGTAGAGGCGGTGCGGGGGTATTGGAACGCGCATACCCTGGGCAAGCAGTACGTGCTCAATGCCGGCATAGTGTTCGGAAGCGCTGAGTTCTTCGACCATGTTAGGCCGTGGATGAACCCCTTCAAGTTTCCGTGGATAATGGACCGCATCGACCGTGAGGCCGTCGGGTTGAACGGCAAACACCTGCTGGAAATCGGCTGCGGACTTGGTTACGACAGCTTTGAGTTTCTCAAACGCGGCGTAAAGGTCACGTCCACGGACCTGACCCCCGAGGCAATTGAGTTGACACGTCGCCATTTCGACGTGGAAGGGGTACAGGCCGAGAGCGTCCATGTGGAAAACGTTCTGGACCTGACGTTTGAAGACAACGCCTTTGACGGCGTATGGGCCAACGGCGTGCTGCACCACACAGGGGACACTCAGCAGGCTATCCGGGAGATTCGCAGGGTGCTCAAGCCCGGTGGCAGGGCGATAATCTCGCATTTCTATCGCAAGCCGTCGTGGATGCACCTGCTCTCCCGCCTTGGCAGGGAAAACATCGAGTATAAAGACGAGGACCCGCCGGTGACCGATTTCTACACCGAGGCAGAGGTGTTGAGCATGTTCGATGGCTTCGTCGTTGAGGAGACCGCAAACGAACACTACCGGGCCCTTCCCATTGCGCGTTCAGGCCTTAAGGCAAGCCTCTACAACATGGCGTTCAAGCCTGCTTACAACCTCGTTCCCGAACTGGCGGCAAAGAGACTGGCGTATAAATTCTCGGTCACCGCCGTCAAACAGTAGGTCAGGGGCGATCTGCATGATTACCACATCCACAGCCGAGCAAGCGCCGCCGAAGCCGCGTAAAAGGCTGCCCCGATTGGGCTGGGGCCGGTCCATTAAAGTGGCGGTCAGCCTTGGGTTGCTGGCGCTGGTGTTCTACCTGGTAGACCTGAATGTTCTGGTAAACACGCTGCTAAGCATTAGCCCATGGTTCTTTCTGGCAGGCGTCGCGCTTGTACACGCCGATCGTCTGCTCATGGCGTACAAGTGGCGTCCGCTGCTGACGGTGCTGGGAGTTGACGTCCCTCTCTCCACATTGTTCCGGATATACGTCGTCACGCCCATCGCGCAGCTGGTATTACCATCCACAATCGGCATGGACCTGTTCAGAGTGCATGGGCTGGCCAGGGGACAGCACAACCTTGCGCCTGTCGTAGCTTCAATCGTTATGGAGCGGCTGATCGGGCTCTTCGCCATTCTGGCATTGGTGGCCGCCAGTTTCGGCCTGGCCTCTTACGTTCTTCGGGATACGTGGAATTACGTC
>JACZVF010000169.1 GCA_022572805.1 Chloroflexota bacterium | reverse complement strand
CTTCTGATGAAGTCAACGGTCTACTTCAAGGCCAAGGCCGGGTTCTCGCTTTTCAAGAAGGGCGCAGCATCGCTGGTCCTCGGGGACCACCCTCGCGCACAGCTTATCAAGGACCTGGACGTAGGCAACGAGCCAATCGCCACCGTGTTCATTCCAGAGGTGAACGGTGTATTGGATGATCACTTCGAAGGCTGGTTTCTCACGTTTCCCCAGGCGCCTGATGCCGCTCCCGAGGGGTTCGAGAGCGTGATCAATCTTGGGCATAGCCAGGAATGGCTGGCCGCTCCCAGCATTGAGGTTGACGAACCGGGCCGCGACGGCGCGGGGGACTGAGCGGGCATTATGCTTATTCTTTCCAGGTGGAAGTCGTTTACCCGATGGGACGTGCACGACCCCGACGTACCTCCGCGTCAACGCCGGTCGCTGAAGGTAGATGCGCCGGTGGTCCACTGGTTCAGCACTTCGGACGGGGCGCAGCTACGTCTTACGCGCTACCAGGGCGGCTCCAAGGGGCCTGTGATGCTGGTGCACTGCATCGGCGTGTCCAGCCTGATGTACTCGATGGATACTGTGGAAACGAACCTGCTGGAGTATCTGTTCGCGGAGGGGTACGACGTCTGGCTGCTGGACTTCCGCCTCAGCATAGAGCTGCCCGACTCCCTTGCTCAGGCGACCCTGGACGATGTAGCCACCAAAGATTATCCGGCCGCGGCAGCCAAGGTCCGCGAACTGGCGGGGGTCGAGAGCATACAGGTTGTGGCGCACGGCGTCGGGTCGTCAACCTTTGCCATGGCCATGCTGTCAGGCATGCAAGGCGTAAGGTCCGCCGTATGCTCCCAGGTATCCACCCACCTGATACCGCCAACCATAAACAGGTTAAAAACAGGGGTCTGTATATCGGGAGCGCTGGCGAGGGCCGGCCTCAAGTCGGTTACCGCGTACGTCGACCGCAGCGCCGGGTGGACCGACAGGCTCTACGACTGGTCCCTGGTTATGTACCCGATGGCGTCCGAGGAGCGCTGCGATAGCCCGGTCTGCCGCCGCATCACGTCGCTGTATGGCCACCTGTACGAGCATGACAAGCTCGGGCAGCCTACCCATCACGTGCTCCATGAGATGTTCGGAACGGTGAACATGAGGTCGCTGCAGCAGCTGGGGAGCATAACCCGCAAAAGGCATCTGGTGGACGCCGCCGGCGATGAAGCTTACTTACCGAATCTGGACAGGATGGCTATCCCTATAGCATTCATTCATGGAGGAGAAAACGAGTGCGTGTTGCCTAAGAGCACTCAGATTACGCTGGACGTTCTCAGCAAGCGAAACGGGGCTGGACTTTACAAACGCCACATCATTCCCGATTACGGACACGTGGACTGCATAATTGGCGAAAACGCCTCTATAGACGTATTCCCTTTCATATTACAGCACCTGGATGAGACGGCCGCCTAGCAATGTCTACTCCGACTCACACGCCACACGGCGCTAATCCCGCCGGTTACAGCGGCCCGAAACGGTCGCTTGTGCTGTCCGGCGGCGGCATACGCGTGTCGTACCAGGCTGGGGCCGTGCGTGCGCTTTTGGAATCCGGGCTCAGCTTCTCGCATGTGGACGCCACGTCCGGCGGGTCTATCAATCTGGCCATGATGCTGTCCGGCCTCTCGCCCGACGAGATTTGCGGCCGTTGGCGCACCCTCAACGTCGCCAAATCAATATCGCTTATGCCGTTGCTGGACTACGTTCGCATGCGCGACAGGGTTGCCCTGGGTGACGGCGACGGGTTTAGGAACAGGGTGTTCCCACATCTAGGCATCGACATTGATAGGGTTCGCGCCGCCGCCGGCATGGACGGCACCTTCAACGTGCTGAATTACAGCCGAAAGGTTAACGAGGTGATACGGCATCAGGACATGGATATGGATATGCTGGTGGCCGGCCTGTCGTTGCCCATGGTCTTGCCACCCATCAGCAAAGGGGGCTCGCTGTACCTGGACTCGGCGTTCGTCAGGGATGCCAACCTCATGGAGGCGGTAAGACGGGGCGCCGAGGAGCTGTGGGTAATCTGGTGCCTGGGCAATACCAGCGTTTACCGGGGTGGCATGCTGAACCTGTACATCCAGATGCTGGAGATGAGCGCATGTGGAGCGCTGCACCAGGAGTTCGAGCTAATCAATGACGTGAACCGAGACATCGCCGAGGGGAGAAGCCGGTACGGACAGCAGGGGCCCATCAAGCTGCACTTCATAAAGCCCGAAACGCCGTTGCCTCTGGACCCGGAGCTTTTCATGGGCCGTATAGACTCCGCTACCTTGATTGAAATGGGTTATTCGGACGCGCAGAGGTACCTGTCGGATATGAGCGACGAAGGGGTGCCTCTGACTCCGGAAACCACCCATATGCTGGACGCGCCCTCGCCGAATTTTCAGCTTCCGACGCCGTCGGCTCTACGCAGAATGTGGGATACGCTGCGATTCTGGCGTTGAATCAAGTCTCGCCATTATAATCCAGCGACATCTGATCGTTTCGTTTCTAGGAGCCATGAAAGTGACCACCGAATCAGAGATAAGTCAGCTAATTAAGGATTACACACCTGTTCTGGTGCTGTATCCGGAAATCCCCGCCGGCACCAGCAGAGAGCAGGAATGGAACGGTGATTTCCAGGCCAACGGCAAGTCACCGCTTGCGTACGACTATCACCCCAGGGACGTACGCCTGGTGCTGGAGCACTCCATATTTCACGAGTGGTTCCGCTGGTTTAGACGCAGGAAAAATCCCACAACGTGGAGCGGGATGCTGGACCGGATGGAACGCACCAGGTACAGGAAAAACCTGGATGTCTTCCCAAATGTCAGAAGGGAGGACAGGGGCGCCTTTTGGGAAAGGTATGCCTCGATACAGAAGGACACCAACCCCAACTACGCCAGGGCATGCTATGCCCGCGCCGTTTACAACTCGTCCAAAACCGAGCTTATAGTCCAGTACTGGTACGCCTACGTATACAACGACTTTTGGAACTGCCACGAGATGGACTGGGAAGCCGTCATGATGGTGTTCGATGTTTCTGAGTCGGGCATTGCGCCTCGGCTGTGTGCGGCGTCCGCCCACGTCAGGGGCTTTAAATTGGACTGGGGCGAGGTCCAGAAGACCAACGACCATCTGGAACCGGTTAACAATGGAACTCACCCAGTGGTTTACGTGGCGCATGGCTCTCATGCGGGCTACTTCAATGGCTCGGGACGGTATTTCACAGCCCCTGAGATAGTCAGGCGTGCTGCCGCCCGCCTGAAAAAGGAGCCGAGAAAGCTCATAGACTTCACCACCGCGTTTGGCGAGGAGACCGCCTTTCTCGTGGACGCCGCCGTCATGCCTGACGAAGCAAACGGCAAATGGTCGGGTGAGTGGCGCTGGCTGAATCACCGGGGCAGATGGGGCTCCAGGGGCGACTGGGACCTGGAGTTTGGCGATTCAGGACCGCGTGGCCCGAAATTCAGCATGCTCAAGTGGATGGATCCCTTCCGCTGGGTGGAGACCATCTGCGAATCTGCCCAGCCGCCTGAATAACGAATCAACTCGCACCAGCTTTTGTTTCGTGTCCACTTAGCGGGGCGGTCAGCCTGCCCCCCAACCAACAGATGCATTGAAGCCTCGGCGTGACCCGTCGTATCATCGGCGTCCGACCCCTGTACTTACGCCTGCCTACACTCACATGGTGTCGGACCTGATAAATTTTCGCGTTCATATTACTTCGTGCATTGCCCGCCGAAGTAATTAACTCATGCACATGTTTCCGGCGCGACCCTGCTACCGCCCTGCGATGGAGGCCTGTCGGGGGAGGGCAAATCGACCAGCATATGCGGTGGCTTCTCAATGGCATGGGCTTCGCCTTTGCTACTCCTGGCGACCATTCTTGACGCGCTTACGCACCATTGCTACACTCGCTGCCATCAACGATTGGCTGCGTCGATGACCGCAACGGGTGGTAAACACTCCGAAGGGAAACGTGAGCAATGGTAAACCTCAAGGACCTCATCATAGACAGGCCGCAGGACGGCAAGTTCAAAGTGCATCGCTCCACGATGACGTCCGACGAGATTTTTGGACTGGAAAAGGAGCGCATCTTTGACCGTTGCTGGCTGTACGTGGGCCACGAGTCCGAGGTGGAGAATATCGGAGACTATCGCAGGCGCGTTGTTGCCGGACGCCCCATTTTCTTTAACCGAGACCAGGATGGTCAAATCAGGGTGTTTCTGAACACCTGCCCACACCGGGGGGCCATGATTTGCAGACGTGATGAAGGCAACGCCAAAATCTTTCAGTGCTTCTACCACGCCTGGAGCTTCAACACCAAGGGGGAGCTGGTTGGCATGCCTGACGAGGCAGGTTATGGCAGCGGTTTCGACAGGAAAGAGCTAGGTTTGAGCCCCCCGCCCAGAGTGGACAGCTATCGCGGTTTTTATTTTCTCAGCTTCAATTCAAAAATTGAGGACCTTGCCACATATTTGGCCGGGGCAAAGGAGTACCTCGACCTGATAGTTGACCAGACGGAGCTTGGCCTGAGGACGATTCGCGGCTCCAACAAGTATCACATTAAGGCCAACTGGAAGCTGCTGGTGGAAAACAGCATCGATGGATACCACGTGTTCCCGACCCACCAGACGTACTGGGACTACATGGCCCTGGAGGGAATGGCTATTCCCAAGAACCGGCCGGGCATCGGCAGGGCGCTTGGAAATGGCCATGCAGTTATGGAAAACGACTGTCTGTATGGCCGGCCCATTGCCTTTTGGAACCCGCTGTTTGGTGAAGAGGCCAAAGAACCCATAGCACAGATCCGGGCGAGGCTGGTGAAGAAATACGGCGAAGAGCGCACCGTCCGAATGGCCGAAAAGAGCCGTAACCTGTTAATCTTCCCGAACCTTATAATCAACGACACCACATCCATCACCGTGAGGATATTCTGGCCAACGGCGCCGGATTATATGGAGGTTACTGCCTGGGAGATGGCGACCAAGGAGGAGAGCGGACCCCTGTTGGCGCGTCGCCTGGACAACTTCCTCACGTTCCTGGGCCCCGGCGGCTTTGCTACCCCCGACGACACCGAGGCGCTGGAATCTTGCCAGATGGGGTTCAATGCCAGGGAGCTGGAATGGTCCGACATTTCTAGAGGAATGCAGCGCGCGCCGGAGGGCAAGGACGAGCTGCAAATACGTGCGTTCTGGCGTCGGTGGCATTCGCTGGTCGCCGAAACGCCGTACGAAGAAAACACAGAGAATGGCGTGCGGTTGGGTGGCCGGGTGAGCGACCTCGTACAGCTTGGAGCCGGCGATGATTGATCAAAACGCTAACCGCGTCACAAAACTAGACGCCATGCTCCTACAGCACGAGGTCGAGCAGTTCCTGTACCAAGAGGCGGCGCTGTTGGACCAGTGGCGACTCGATGAATGGCTGGACCTGTTCACCGAAGATGCGAGGTACGTGGTCCCGTCCACGGATTTGCCGGAGGGGGACCCAAAACAAGATCTGGTGTTCATTGATGACGATAGGTTGCGGCTGCAGGGGCGGGTCAATCGCCTGAAAAGCCGTCACGCGCACCGCGAGTATCCATGGTCCAGAACACGCCGATTCATCACGAACGTAATGGTCACGGAGGTGTCGGGGGACTGCCTGACTGTGGCAGCTTCCGCCCTGGTGTACCGCATTCGTCAGCAGGAAGAGGCGCCCTACATCGGGAGCTACGAGTTTCGTTTGAGAAGAGTTGATGGGGAGCTAAAGATCCACTACAGGCGGGCCGTTTTGGACTTGGAAGCGCTGCGTTCCCATGGGGCTTTAAGCATCATCTTCTAGGCCCAAAATTGCTTGGCTATCGCTAAGCGAACTCGGTAAACCTTGTCTCTTAGGGTCTTTTCGGCGGGCACAGCGTTGCGGTGCTGGTGAATACGTCTCTGCTGTTGCTGGCGGGACACGAGACTACAATCAACCTCCTCGCTAACGGCACTCTGGCCTCCTGAGTAAGCTGCGGATTTAACGGCTGTTCGTATGGAATCTCGCCAGGCGAAGCGACGAACCCCTACCAGATATCACCTATCTTGCCTCTTTTCGGCAGGCCCTTGCGCTCCCAAATGCCTTCAGGGAATCCCTGCACCAGCTCAATTTTCGTTACCCATTTGG
>JACZVF010000021.1 GCA_022572805.1 Chloroflexota bacterium | reverse complement strand
CGAAAGGGAATCATAGCAAGACCAAACCTCTCCCCGCCGGGTGTGTCGACGTAGAAGCTGCGCATATCGCCCTCCACGAGGCTGACGCGCTTTGCGTCCTCTTCGCTCAGCTCGGCGACCTTCTTCCTGGCGATGGCCAGCATTGACGGCGAGAGGTCGACGCCCACCACATTGATGCCGGCCTGGGCCAGGGGAATCGTGATGCGACCGGTCCCGCAGGCCAGTTCCAGGACGCGTCCCGTCGACTTCCGGGCCTCCTCGACGTAAAATCGAGTGTCCCCCGCCAAACCCAGGGTGTAGTGGTCATATAGCGCGGAATCTATCCTGGCGTACTGCACCATAGTCGGTCCTATACTTTCCGGGCTGCAGAAATGCCGGCGTGGCTATCCCAGAGCCTGAGACAGGTCCTCCAGCAGGTCTTCGGCGTTCTCGATGCCAACGGACATTCGAAGCAGATTGTCGGGCGTGGTCGTACCGGGCCCCTCGATAGAAGCGCGATGCTCAATGAGGCTTTCCGTCCCGCCCAGGCTTGTGGCGCGGGTGAAGAGCTTCAGCCTGGCCGCGGTCTGCATCGCCTGTTCCGGCCCCCCAGACACTTGAAACGACAGCATACCGCCGTAGCCGTTCATCTGCTCTGTGGCAATGGCGTGGCCGGGGTGGGCCGGTAATCCTGGGTAGTGCACCGCCTCCACGTTAGGGTGACCGCTGAGGTATCGGGCTATCTTGCCGGCGTTGTCACAGTGCGCCCGCATGCGAAGGTGCAAAGTCCGAATCCCCCGCAGCACCAGCCAGCAGTCGAATGCCGACGGCACTGCGCCGTACTCGCCCTGGATTTCTCTGATTCGCTGAAAAGCCTTGCTACCTTCGCCGGCTACGACCGCGCCCCCCAGCACGTCGCTGTGGCCTCCCAGGTACTTGGTGGTGGAGTGGACCACCAGGTCTGCGCCCAGGTCCAGCGGGCGTTGCAGAATGGGCGTAGCCCACGTGTTGTCGCAGACGCACAGAGCGCCGGCCTCGTGGGCGATGGCAGCCGTGGCCGCGATGTCGGTTATCTTCAGCATGGGGTTGGACGGCGTCTCCACCCAGACCAGCCTTGTGTTGGACTTGATGGCGGCTCGGACCTGTTCCGGTTCAGTGGCGTCAACGAAGGTGGCGTCCAGGCCCCAGCGGGCGAAAACGTCGCGCAAGAGATTTGCGGTGCCGTGGTAGCAGTCGGCCGGCACAACGACGTGGTCGCCTGCCGACAGGGACTGGAACACCGCCGCGGTAGCCGCCGAGCCGGAGGAGAAGGCGGCGCAGGCGTCACCGCCCTCCAGCGACGCAAGCACGCCTTCCAACTGCTCCCGATTTGGATTGCCGATGCGCGCGTAGACGTGGCCGCGTGAGTAGCCTCCGTCGGCGTCCCGCTCGAATGTGGTGGATGGCTGTATGGGCGCGCCGATGGCCCCGGTCGTCGGGTCCACATGGTGGCTGGCGCGGGCGGCAATGGTCTCGGGGTTCAGGCGGGGCATCGCATCTTCAGGCGGCGTAGTCATATATTTACAGCTCTACTTATGAAGTCACCCCTCGCAGATTTCCTTCACTCTCAATCTAGGGATTGTCATCCGGATCATTTCCAAAGCAGTTGGAAGACAGGCTAACGGGAATTTTCTTGAGGACGGCTTTCGTGCTTCCGTTAATCCTGAAACGGCGGGGTGTATTCGTAGAGGGGGGCGGTCCCGACGGGCTTGTGGCCGGTCTTGAGCAGGTATTCTATGTGCTGCAAGGTCTGGGGCTTCAGGAGGACATCGCCACATTCGGAGCATAACTCGGCAGGGACGTGGTCCATTACCACGATATGGTCCTCATGCCAGAGCGTATGCACGATGTGACGCTCTTCATACTCCCCCGCACAGCCCGGAATTCCACACTTCATGCAATTTCCCCGCAGGACATGCCTGTGTATTGAGTTCGAGCTTTTATAGCCCTATCGCTTCGGCCACCGCTTCCAGGTGGTGGTCTGTGTCTCCGAAGGCCAGTTCGGCGGCCTTGGCGCGGCGGGAGTAAAGCTGCATGTTGTGCTCCTTGGTGAAGCCGATCGCGCCGTGGCACTGGTGACCCAACGCGCATACACGACGGTAGGCGTCGCTGACCCACGCCTTGGCCATGGCGACCTCCTGCTGGGCGGGCAACCCCTCCGACAGGCGCCAGGCTGCCTGGTACGTAATGTAGCGGGAGCCCTCCACGTCCGTGGCCATGTTGGCGCAATGGTGCTGGATGGCCTGGAAAGAGCCGATGGGCCGTCCAAACTGTGTACGCTGCTTGGCAAACTCCACAGTCATGTCCAGGACTTCCTGTGCGCCGCCGACCATCTCTGCGCACTTGCCAATAGCCCCCCAGGCAAGCACCTTTTCGATGGTGTCCCAGCCTTTGTTGGCTTCGCCCAGCAGGGCGGATGCCGGCACGCCGACGTTGTTCAGCACGACCTCGGACTGCCTGTCCGACGCGATGGTCTTCAGCAGAGTCTGGCTGACGCCCCCGGCGTTGCTGGGCACCAGAAACAGAGATATGTCCCTGTCGCCATCGCCAGTTCGCGCTGCCACGACGTATGTGTCGGAGACATGGGCGTTGGGCACGAATAGCTTTGTGCCGTTAATGGTCCAGCCGTCGCCGCTTTGGGTGGCGCTGGTCTCGACGCCCAGGGCATCCCAACGAGCGCTGGGCTCCGTCAGCGCAAGGGTAACAATAAGCTGGCCCTCCCCTATCTGTGGCAACAGCTCCTGCTTCTGCTCATCGCTGCCGGCGTCCAGTATGGTCATGCCGCCCATCACCACCGTCGAGAACATAGGCCCAGGCAGCATCACTCGGCCCGCCTCTTCCAGAAGAATGGAAAGGTCCAGGAAGTTCATGCCGAAGCCGCCGTACTGCTCCGGGAAGATAAGGCCCAACCAGCCCTGCTCGGCTACCTTTCGCCACATTTCGGGGCTGTAGCCGCGCTCGTCCTCCTCCATCTCACGGACGTAGGTGGTGGGGCACTCCGCGTCCAGAAACTCCCTGGCGCTGTTCTTGAGCATCTGCTGGGCTTCGTTAAGTCCAAGGTCCATTTCGCGTGATCCTCCGGCGTCCTTTTGGATGCGTCCAGCGTCTAGAGTTCGGCTAGCCTCTGGGCAGCCCCAGGCCGCGAGTGGCGATGATGTTGCGCTGAATCTCCGACGTGCCCGCGGCCAATGTTGCCGAAACCGTCGTCATGTATGACTGCTGAATACGGCCTTGCAACCGCGCGTACTTGGAATCGGGCCCAAGCTGTCCGTAGAGGCCCAGAATCTCCATGCCTGTCCGGGCTATCTTCTGCTGCAACTCGGTGCCGAAGAACTTGCCCATGGACGACTCCATATTGGGCACGAGCCCCTGGCTCTGCATCCAGGTGATGTTGTAGGAGAGCAGGCGGCTAATCTCCGTCTGGACTGTAAGGTCCGCGAGCTTGCGGCTGATGACAGGGTCGTCGATAAGCCTGCGGCCGTCGCGGGTGGTGTCCTTACAGTACTGGATTAGCTCCTCCAGCGTCCGCTTGGAGCCGGCCGAATACTCGACGCCGGACCGCTCGAAGTCCAGGAGCGTTGCGCCGACGTACCAGCCTCGGTTAAGCTCGCCCACAAGGTTCTTCTTGGGCACACGGGCGTCCTCGAAGACAACCATGTTGAAGCTATGAATATCGGCCATGTTGATGATAGGCTGGACTTCAATTCCAGGCTGGTTCATATCGGCCAGCAGGAAGCTTATACCCCGATGCTTGGGCGCGTCCGGTTCCGTGCGGGCCAGCACCATGATGTGGTCGGCATGGTGTGCGTTGGAGGTCCAGATCTTGGTGCCGTTGAGCACGAAGTCGTCGCCGTCTTCCACTGCCTTCATCTGCAGCGAGGCCAGGTCGGAGCCGGACTCAGGCTCGGAGTAGCCCTGGCACCACTGCACTTCGCCACGGGCGATGGGCGGCAGGTACTCGCGCTTCTGCTCCTCTGTGCCGTGAATCATCAGGGTTGGCGCCAGCATCTTGGTGCCGAACTGGTCGCGGCCTGGCGCTCGCTGGTAGGCCATCTCTTCGGAGAAGACGAGCTGCATCATGTGCGACGCGCCCTGGCCGCCGTACTCCTCCGGCCATGCCATGGTCAGCCAGCCTTTTTCAGCTAGCTTCTTGCGCATCTCCAGCGTGAAATCCCAGTTCTCCTCCTCCTCATCCATGCCCCCGGTCCAGTCATCGGGCAGCTCCTTCACGAGAAACGCTCTCAATTCTTTACGGAAGTTATCCTCTTCAGGCGTGAATTTGAACTCCATTGGTCTACTCCACTCCTAATATTCGGGCGCACAGGGATGTTAAGCGGTACCAACAGACAGGCAGGTTACCGTGCGGACTATGCCGTTTATGGTATGAATCTGAGCCGTGACCAGGTCTCCCACCGCGTTAAGATCCGGCGCGGCAACAATGGCGATGATGTCGTAGGGGCCGGTTACCGCGTCGACGCTTTCCACGCCCGTAAGGGCACGCAGTGCCTCAGCTACGTCGCGGGATTTTCCTACTGCCGTCTCGATTAGTATGTAAGCTTTGGTCGCCATGCTGGTCCTCCGCAGGGACGAATCCGAGTAGGGTATTTATCCGGAAATTGCCCTAGCATTCTATCCGGGTAGGTGAATTGGTGTCAATCGCATCGGCATGGTGCGGATTTGGTCCAACAGGACTGACCGGGCTGTTTCAGGAGACCAGCCCAAACATATGCCGGAGGGGGCGCCTGCCCCACCCTCCCCGAAAGTGGCCCACTCGGCATCTACCGCAAGGTGCGAAAGTGGGACCGAATATCCTGGACCAGCCTCTCCGGCTTCTCAAGCGCCGCGAAGTGCCCGCCGTCCGGCATCTCCGTCCACTGCCTCACGTCGAACACCCGCTCGCCCCATTCGCGGGGCGGGTACGATATGTCCCTGGGAAAGCATGCGACTGCCGTGGGCACCTCGATTCTTTCACCCGGCTTGAGCAGCAACGGGTCCCGCGTGGACTCGTAGTAAATGCGAACCGAAGAGCCTATGGTCTGCGTGACCCAATATATCGTGATGTTGGTTAGGAGCTCGTCCTTGGTGTAGACGCTTTCCAGGTCGCCGCTGCAATCGGTCCAAGCGCGGAACTTCTCCACAATCCAGGCCGCCAGTCCCACGGGCGAGTCGGTCAGGCCGTAGGACAGCGTCTGAGGCTTGGTGCCCTGGATGTGCCCGTAGGCGCCCTCTTCCTCCCGCCAACGCGTCCGCGCGGCCAGGAAGTCCTCCTCCGCCTTGCTGAGCTGCCTGGAGCCGGCACCCAGGTCGGGCATGGCGGATACGCCCGCCACGTGCAGGCCAATCATCCTGTCCCGGTGCCTGTGACCCAACCCGGCCGTCACGCCGGCGCCCCAGTCTCCGCCCTGCGCCCCGAATTTTTCGTAACCAAGGACCTCCGTCATGAGCTTGACCCAGAGGTCTGAAACCCGCAGAAAACTCCAGCCACGTTCGGTAGTCCTGTCGGAGAAGCCAAAGCTTGGCATGGACGGCACAACCACATCGAAGGCGTCGGCGGCATCGCCTCCGTGTGAGGCGGGGTCGGACAACATGGGGATAATCTTATGCATCTCCCAAAACGTAGATGGCCAACCGTGGGTTATCAGCAGGGGAATGGGATTCGGTCCCTTGCCCTTCTGGTGGATGTAGTGAACGCCAGTTCCATCGACGTCGGCTCGAAACTGCGCGAAGCCGTTGAGAAAGGCCTCATGCTTGCGCCAATCGTACTGGTTCAGCCAGTAGTCGGCCAGGTCCTTCATGTACGCCATGTTGGCGCCGTAGTCCCAGCCTGTGCCTGGGATCTCGTCAGGCCAGCGAGTGGCTGCGATTCGTCGCCGCAGGTCTTCGAGGACACTGTCGGGAACAGATATCCGGAACGATTCTACAGCCATAGGAGTCTCCTCTCACGACACGGGACATGACATGGATGGCAAGCGCATGTTCGGCGGCGATGGCCTGAAGGGTATCCCGTCGATGGCCGCCGCGCAATAGCAAACAACGGATTATGTTGGGTCTGGCGGAGCCTGGTCAGCCCTTCCGGGAGACCACGATACCTCGGACCTGGATGGAAGCTGCGGTTTCCGCGCAAACAGAAACAGCGTGCCCCCCAGGAAATTGAGGGCTGCCAGGACGGTGAAGGCGATGGTATAGGTGCCCAACGTGTCCCTCATCGCCCCGGCGAAGATGGGCGCAATCAGCAGCAGCACGTTCATCGGCAGCTGCGACATGCCCATGATCTTGCCAAACGACGAACGGCCGAAGTAGTCGCCTCTGATAGAGGTCGTCAATGGATTGCGTCCGCCGAAGCCCATGCCGAACACCACGGCAAACAGGAATACCATGGGTAGGTTGGATGCGGTAATGAGTATGAAGATAGAACCCGCCTGGATCGCCGAGAAGAAGAAAATAGCCAGCCGCTTTGATACGCGGTCTCCCACGTACCCGCCAACTAGCTGGAATACCATGGACACGGCTGTGTATGCAGTAACGACCAGCCCGGCCATGGGCACCGAGTAGCCCTGGTCCAGCGTAAGCAGCGGGGCCAGGTGGGCCATGATGGCTATGATTGTCATGGAGGTGAAGCCGTGCCCGAAGGATATAAGCCAGAATGCCGGCGTCCTTAGGGCCTGCTTCAGCGTGAAGTCTCCATCTGCCGGCTGCCTGTCGAGTGAAGGCGAGAGTTCGTCCGCAACGGGAACTGCTGTTGGACCAGCCTCCGGCGTCAGGTCTTCTGCGGGCGGGTCGCCGTCCGGACGCAGACCCATGTCCTCGGGCCGGTTGCGAATCACCCTGGAAATTGGAATGGCGATACTAAAGCTCATGACGGCCAGAAGCACCGCCGTGGTACGCCAGCCCAGATTGTCCTGGGCGGGATCGACCGCCCACGCCATTGCCGGAATAAGGAACAGCGCCCCCAGGCGGCTGATCGAGCTTGAAATTCCCATGGCGGTGGCCCTACGCCGAACGAACCAGTTGTTGAGAAGGGTGGTCATGGGTAGCCAGCCGCCCAGTCCCTGTCCCAACGCCATGAACATGAAGGCCACGTAGAACATCCACAGGCTGTTCACCCGACTGAGATATAGGAATCCGCAGCCAAGGATGACGAGGCCGATGGGAATGATGCGCCGCGGGCCCAGGCGATCGGTGAGGTAGCCCTCCACGGGGCCCATGATGCCGCCCTCCACGCGTGTCAGGGAAAAGGCGAATGATAGCTGCGTGCGGTTCCAGCCGAAAGCGGCCTCCAGCGCCACGAACCAGAGGCCCATGGCGTGGAACAGGGGAACGCTGGTGACCGAGTGCACCACGCCGCCGAGGGGAACCAGCCACCACCCATAGAACGTCCGCCTGGCCCTGGAATGGAGCCTGACGTTCCAGTTATGAATGGCGGACAAATGGACCTCCCGTTTCCGCCACGAAGCCGGGCCTAGCACAGGAGATAATTTGCGCAAAAAGTTGGCTCGTGGCCTGTGGTTCGATCCGCCGCGGCGGACACCACGAACGTAAAGATATCACACATTGGTCCTGCGCCCGGGGAAGGCTAATTCATGACGCTCTGGCGGTTTGTCGGGCAATGCCGATGGGAGATTTTGGCGGCTACCCTTCTGTGGGCCGCCCACTAAATCACTATCTTAAAATCGTCATGGGGGAGTCCAGAGGGGCATTCCCACTCTGGCAGAGGGCCTGGGGGATGTGCCCCCGGGAACAAAGCGCCCAGGGCGGGTGGTCGGGAACAAGGCATCCGCCTTTTGAGATAGTTACTAAAGGCAGGCGATCCAGAAGTCAGGCCACTGCCTCCCCATCGGTGCGGAAGTACCTACGTTGGAAGTAAAGGGCCACGTTCACCAGGCCTATGAGAACGGGCACCTCCACCAGAGGGCCGACTACGGCCGCCAACGCCATTCCCGACCCGATGCCGAACACACCGACGGCCACCGCTATCGCCAGCTCGAAGTTGTTTCCGGAGGCTGTAAAGGCGATGGTTGTGCTCTTGGAGTAGTCGGCCCCGAGCCGCTTGCCCATGTAGAACGACACCAGGAACATGACCACGAAGTAGATGGCCAGCGGCACCGCAATCCTCACCACGTCCAGCGGTATTCGCACGATGACCTCGCCCTTGAGCGAGAACATGACCAGTATGGTGAACAGCAGCGCAACGAGGGTTATGGGGCTGATCTTCGGAATGAAGACCTCCTCGTAGAACATACTGCCTTTGACGCGCACCAGCACGATGCGCGTCAGCAGGCCGGCGACGAAGGGGACACCCAGGTAGATTCCGACGCTCTGAGCTATCCGACCGATGGTGATGTCTACCGCAAGCCCCTCCAGGCCAAACCAGGTGGGCAGAACGGTGATGAAAAAGTAGGCGAAAATGGAGTAGAAGAGAATATGGAATATGGAATTCAAGGCGACTAACCCGGCCGCATACTGGCTGTTGCCCTTGGCCAGATCGTTCCACACCAGCACCATTGCTATGCAGCGGGCCAGGCCAATCATTATGACGCCAACCATGAATTCCGGATGGGCGCGCAGAAATACCATGGCCAGAAGAAACATGAGCGCGGGGCCGATGAGCCAGTTCTGAACCAGGGAAAGGCCGAGAATGCGCCAGTCTCGAAAGACCTCGCCCAACTCCTCGTAGCGCACCTTGGCCAGGGGAGGATACATCATCAGGATTAGGCCGACGGCGATGGGTATGGACGTTGTCCCCACCGTCAATGAATCGGTGAAGCCGGACACCCCTGGCCACATGTACCCGATGCCGACGCCCGTTGCCATCGCCAGGAAAATCCAGCCTGTGAGAAACCTGTCCAACAGGGATAGGCGGCGTAAACCTGTCCGAGACGGCTGGGCGAGTGCCTGAGTGCCCACCTTTTTTATCCCCTCCCTGTTGCCGTTGCCGCCGACGTGAAGGTCTCTTACCAAAAATGTGGGGCGGTGTCGTGACACCGCCCCACATCGACTTTGGCATTACCAACTATGTTTCGGAGAGCGGGCTAGATAGCGTAGGACTCGATCATGCTCTTCACCTTGCGTTCGAAGGACTTGCTGTTAATCTCGTCAACGCGGTCGTGCAGGGGCGGGCGCTCTGTATCTCTGTAAATGACGCCCAGAGGCACTCCGCCCTGGTTCACTATTTCGTAGGCCTGCTCCAGGTCCGACGGGTCGTGCTGCTCCGGTATGTCCCAGGCCAGCGGTGCAATGCCCTTCTTGGGGTTGCCCTTCAGCTCCTGGAAGGTGTTGTTGTACGTTGTGCAAGGGGATTGCACGTGAACTATGGAAAAGCCTCTGTGGTTCATCGCGTCGACGATGGTCGTCCCCAGGTCCTTGACCCGGGTGGACACATGGGAGGCCAGGTATGAAACGCCCAGCGTCAGGTACAGCATCAGCGGATTCAAGGCCTGCTCGGATTTTCCGAATGGGGTCGAGCTGGTGACGGCATCCAGCTTCGTCGTTGGAGAGCTCTGGCCCTTCGTCAGTCCGTAAACGGCGTTGTCCATTATGATCGCGGTGATGTCCAGGTTGCGTGCGGCCTGCGGAGCGATGTGCTCCTGCCCGATGCTCAGGAAGTCGCCGTCGCCTGCCACGACCATCACGTTGAGGTCGGGGCGGCCCATCTTGACGCCCAAGGCGATGGGGAGGCTTCTGCCATGAATGCCGTGAATGCCATATGGCTGATCGCCCTCCAACAGGTGCACCATGTTGCCGGAGCACCCAATGCCCGCCACTATGACGTTATTCTCCATCGGCTGTTCCGTCTCGGCCTTCCTCTGGCTCAACGCAGCCTCTATGGCCCGCCGAACGCCAAAGTCACCGCACCCCGGGCACCATTTGAAATCGTACTCAGGATTTTTCGCGCTCATACAGTCACGCCCTCTCTTTCTTCCTCCGCCACTCGGTCTGATATCCGCCCTGCCAGGTCTGCAACCTTGAACGGCAGCCCCGTGTACTGTGTAATCGAAACGGCCTTCACGCCCTGCGACCTCAATATCCCTGAAAGCTGGCCCAGGTAGTTCAACTCGGGAACGATCACGAGGGCCTTCTGCTTCAACTCTTCCAGCATCTTTTTGGGGAGCGGATTGAGGAACATGGTGTAATACCAGCCCAGGTCCGCGCCATCCGCTTGAAGCTGCTCATAGGCTGCCGAGGCCGGCCCCTTCGAGCCACCCCAGGGCATTATCACAATAGATGCGTCCGTGTTCTCGCGCTCGTAAGACTCATTTTCCAAAAGCTTCAGCTTGCTGAACCGGCGTTCGGTCATCTGGATGTGGCGCTCCCCCAGATGCGTAGTGTCGCCCATGCCGTCGTGTTCGCTGCCGTTGGCAATGTAGCTGCCCGGGCTCCCGGGCACCGACATGGGAGACAGCTCCCAACCATCGTACCTGTTATAGCCGTTGCTTCCGGTGTAGAGCAGCCTGTCTTCGATCTTGAGCTTGCTCAGGTCGGGCTTGGGAATGTTCTGCTTACGCTCGGATAGCATATGCTCGCTGAGAAGTATCACCGGGCCCTGGTACCGCTCCGCCCAGTTGAAAGCCATGACTGCTCCGTAGAAACACTCCTCAACCGTGCCGGGAGCGATGATGGGCATTGATATATCGCCGTGGCCCGGGGTCATGGCCATCAACAGGTCCGACTGCTCCGTCTTTGTCGGCAGTCCGGTGGATGGGCCACCGCGCTGCACGTTCACGATCACCAGCGGCACCTCGGCCATCCATGCCAGGCCAAGACCCTCGCCCATAAGTGACAAGCCCGGCCCGGCCGTTGCGCTCATCGCCTTTCGCCCGGCGTAGCCTCCGCCGAAAACTGCGTTGATGGCCTCGATCTCCGAGCTGGCCTGATATACGAACTTGCCTTCGCCCGTCAGGTTGCGTTCCATCCACAACAGGATGGACGTGGCGGGCGAAATGGGGTAACCCACGTAGAAATTAACGCCGGCTGCCACCGCGCCTACCGACACCGCCTCGTTGCCGTTAATGAGAATCTGCTCACCCTCCGGCCTCTGCGGCGGCGCCAACTCACCCAAGGTAAAACCGCTCTTTTCGGCCTCCTCATGACCGAGGCCCAGCGCCTGGATGTTTGAGCTGATAATCTCTTCGTCGTTGGCGCGGCCCCGCGTGAACCGCTCCCTGACAAAGTCCTCCAGAATCTGCATGGGCATGCCCACCAGATAAGCCAATGCGCCCAGGACGATCATGTTCTCGGCCCTGGCGTTCCCGGTCTGCTTGGCCAGTTCCGAGAACCGCATTCCAAAGCTATTGCCGCCCGCCTCGGGCTCGAACGCCCCTTCGTTGAAGATGATTACGCCGCCGTCGCTAACCTCGTCCCGGTGGGCCAAGTAGGCCTCTTCGTTGAAAGCTACCAGGACATCCAGCGAGTCTCCGGAGCTGAGAACGGGAGATGTGGATATTCTGGCCTGGGCCCAGGTGGGACCGCCCATTATCTGCGACGGGAACGTAACGAACGTCTGGACGTTGTAGCCCACGCTACTGGCGGCCTGGGCTAACCCCTCCGACGAGGTGACCATACCCTGACCGCCCTCGCCGGCGAATCGGACTACGAAGTCGTTTTTCTGCAACTTGATGCCTCCAGCCGATGGGGTGTGCAACACAGCACATCCGCGGCATTAGTAAAGGTCGTGGAATTCGTGATAGTGCTCGGCATCCCAACATAAGCTGGCATCGATGTTACCCGTAGTGGATATGGTTGATATGCGTCCAATATTGCTTTAGCGGGACGGTCCGTTTACCGCGTTGTTCCGCAGCCTTCCGGCTGCCTTTATAAGCTTATGATGCGACTAATACTATATCAGGCGCGTATTTCGGGTGTCAATTTAGTGAAGGTTCGCACATTCCTCTATTATAGCTGCCGCAACTTGAAATTTATGTAACCTGAATCAAGGTCCGCACAAACTCCACATTCACGGCCTTCTTCGAAAACCGATGCGATGCGACTCTTGCCATTCATCAATCCCGGCAACTCGATCGCTGCTCACGGTCATTCCTCCAGGACAAACTGGAATACCACCGGCGCAACTACCAGGAATATGGCATCGAATACCGCCAGAAACGGCAGCCATCGGGTGAAGCTGCCATCGCCCTGGATCACGGAGGCCGACGCCTCTACCGCCGCCACGAGAGCCGGCACCAGCACCGGGAAGAATAGCACAGGCATCATCACCTCCCGGGAGCGGGTGTTCACGGCCATGGCGGAGAATACGGTGCCGACGGTCGCAATGGCCAGCGTTGCCAACAGGGCTATCGGTATCAGGCCCGGCATAAGCAAGGAGAAATTGTACATGACCGCAAACACGGGAAATATCAGGGCTTCCACTACAACCATGAACAGAAAAATGCTGAGCATCTTGCCGAAGAAAATGACGTCCCGGCCGACCGGGGCAGTCATGAGGCCGTGGATGTTGCCTCCCTCTTTTTCCAGGGCGAATGATCGATTAAGGCCAAGCACGCCGCCAAAGGTGATGGCGATCCACAGAATCCCGGGGGCCACGAAGGTCACGGTCTGCGGCGTCGGGCTAACGGCGAAGTTGAAGACAACTATAACCAGGAGTGCGAAGACTGCAACGGACACCACGATGTCTTTGGACCGCGTCTCCAGCAGCACGTCCTTCCACAGGATAGTCAACACCGGGTACAGAAAGTCCTTCACTGGCCAACTCCAGCGGTCAGGCCTGTGAACTCGAAATACTTGTCTTTAATGCCTTCGGAAGCAGTGGGATCTGCGGGCGCCTCGTATGCGATAACCCCCCGGGACAGAATCGCCATGCGGTCGCTGAGAGCGATTCCGCGGTCCAGGTTATGGGTGGTCATAATCACGGTCCGGTAGGGATCGGTCTTGTCTCGAATCACGGCTTCCAGCAGAACGAGGGCGTCCTGGTCCAGGCCACTCTCCGGCTCGTCCATTATCAGCACCAGGGGATCGTGCAGCAGGGCGCGGGCAATGCTGAAGCGCTTTTTCATGCCGTGGGACAGCGTGCCCACCCGCTGGTGCAGCCGGGCAGTCATGCCCATTCGCTCCGCCACCGACTCGATGCGCCTCTCGGCGGAGTCCAGCCGGAACATGCGGGCGTAGAACTTCAGGTTCTCGTAGCCTGTGAGCTCATCGTAAAGCAGCGTGTCGTGTGTAACCAGGCCGATGATGCGCCGGGCCCGGTTTCCCCGCCGCCTGATGTCCGCGCCCGCCACCTGCACCGTCCCCTCGTCGGGCCGGATGAGCGCAGCCAGGGTCTTGATAAGCGTGGTCTTGCCGGAGCCGTTGGGTCCCAGGATGGTCAATACCTGTCCCCAGGGCACATCGAGGTCAAGGCCGCGCAACACCTGGGTGCGGCCATACGCCTTGCGCAGGCCCTTTGCCTCGATTGCCAGGCCCTGGGGTTTAATTTCGTTCATGGCACCTGGTACGGCATCTTGACACGGCGTCTTCGGCTCTCTCGTTCAAGTATCCTTCCGACGGTTCTTTTGCCCCCAACGGGAGATAAAGGTAGTATAAAGGAATAGGGCTCACGAGGCTGACGGCGAGCAAAACCAAGGAGGGCGGCATGGCGACCATCCAGGACCTTCAAGAGCAGTACAAGGCGCTGAACGAGTTGGACAACACATTCGGAATGGAGTCTGAAGGCAAGATCAACGCCGGCTGCCTTATCGTTTTCGATTACGAGTACGCAGGCCAGGAGGCCGAGGTGACAATCGACACCGACGAGTTCACGGCGGTGTGCCCATGGACAGGCCTACCCGACTTCGGAACGCTTGTCATTAGCTACGTTCCGGACAAGACGTGCATCGAGCTAAAGTCCCTTAAGTACTACCTGCTCTCGTACACCAATGTGGGAATCGTGCAGGAGCACGCCGCCAACCGGGTGCTCAATGACCTGGTGGCGCTTTGCCGACCCGTCCGCATGGAGATTACCCTGGACTATAAGATACGCGGCGGCCTGCATACGGTGGTCACGGCCAGGTACGCAAGGGAGTGACAACGCCCCCATCCCAACCATCCCTACTCGGAGAAAGGGATCACTTCCTCTCCCACGAAGGGAGAGGACCGGGGTGAGGGTGAGACCACCCGGCAATGCCGGCTCGACACCTGCGAAAATCAACATCGGGGAAAACCAATGACCAGCTTCGGCGTTACGCTGCTTTCCGGCGGCATGGACTCCACCACCGTCACCCAGTATGCCCTGGACAGGGTAGACCACATGACTGCGCTGACGTTTCATTACGGCCAGACGCACAGCAAGGAGGTGGACTGCGCCCGGCAGATTGCCGAGATGATGGGCATCAAGCACAAGCTGCTGGATATCTCGTTCCTCAGCGAGGTTGCCTGGTATTCAGCGCTGACCAATCCCGATCAGTTCCCCATGCCCACCGACAGGTCCGAAGAGGAGATCGGCTTCGGCATACCTATCACTTACGTGCCGCTGCGCAACACCATCTTCCTGTCGTTGTCGGCTGCATTTCTTGAGAGCGAGGTCTTGCACGCCATCGAGGTGGGCGGCCTGGACCCGTCCGACGTGGAGGCGTATCTGTACCTGGCTCCAAACGCCATCGATTACAGCGGCTATCCAGACTGCCGGCCTGAGTACTACGAGAAGATAACGCAGGCGCTGGAGTACGGCAGCAAACTCTGGACCCAGTACGACATCGCTATTAGAGTCGAGACGCCGATCATCGAGCTTTCGAAGGCGGAGATCGCCGAGATGGGGCTGCGCATCAACGCGCCGTTGGAGTACACGTGGAGCTGCTACCAGGGTGGCGAATTGCCCTGCGGCGGATGCGATAGCTGCATTCTTCGGGCAAAGGGCTTCGAGGAGGCAGGCGTGTCCGACCCACTACTCGTACGCCTGGGCCGGACTTAGTCGCTATCTTAAAATCGTCATGGGGGAGTCCAGAGGGGCTTCCCGCCTCTGGCAGAGGGCCTGCGGGGATGTGCCCCCGGAACAAGAGCCCCCAGAGTGGGTGGGCGGGAACAAGGCATCCGCCTATTTGAGATAGTTACTTGGCCTGCACATGGCCTGATAATGGGACAGGCCTCTCAACTCCTCGACGGCTTAAGGTCACTCCTGAAGAGCCGCGAGGAGTTATTGAGAGACGTCTTAGCGGCATATTTTATTGGAGAGACCCTCGAGCAACCTCTGCGGGAGGCATTACTCGATAGCATCCAAATTAGCACCCCTCATGTGAGGAAGTCATGAGGATTTTTTGGATGGGGCAGGCAGAGCGTAATTTGATGGCAGACCGTATAAAACTTAGCCGGCAGCCGTCCGGAGAGCCCGAAATATTCCACTCGCTGCAGGGCGAGGGCCATAACATCGGCACGCCAACGGTGTTCCTGCGCCTTGCCCTGTGCAACCTGACCTGCTCCTGGTGCGATACCAAGTACACGTGGGACTGGGCCAATTTCGATCCCAGGCGAGAGGTCCTGTCGCTGTCGCCGAGCGATATCGAGGAGCGCATCCTGGCTTACGATTGCGCGCACCTGGTCATCACCGGTGGCGAGCCCATGATGCAGCAGGACGCGCTGGCCCCGTTGGTCCTATCCCTAAAGGACCGGGGCCTGTTTATAGAGGTAGAGACCAACGGCACCATCGCTCCCAGCGCCGACATGGCCTGTGCCGTCTCCCAGTGGAACGTCTCCCCCAAGCTGACCAACTCCGGCGTCGATTCAGCAAGGCGAGAGGTCCCTGATGTATTTAGGACCTTCGCCAATATTGAAGAAGCTCACTTCAAGTTCGTGATGTCGCAGCCGTCCGATATCGACGAGGTGCTGACACTGGTGGACCGCTACGCAATCCCCAAGCAGCGCGTAATCTTGATGCCGCAGGGGACCACGCAAAAGGCCATCGAAGAGGGTAGCCTGTGGGTGGCAGCGCTGTGCACCAAGCACGCCTTCCGCTTCACGACCCGCCTGCACATCCTCCTCTGGGGCGACAAACGAGGTCAGTGATACTAGCCTGTGTCAACGAGTTGTTTCATTGTTGTCATTCTGAGGAGTAGAGCGACGAAGAATCTGGGGGGTAAAGCCGTAGATTCTTCGCTACGCCCAGAATGGCAATAATCAGAACTTGAATAACAGGGCACAAGTGCGGAACTAGCCGTGCGTTCGTCGCATGCGGTGTTGGTCTTCAGGCGTGCCTATGGCATGCAGGTGAATTCCCGGCGAGTCTATCGAGGCGGCGAGGTGATGTCAATGCGACGAACTGGCCTACCACTTCCTGATGCGGTAAACTGTGTGCTGCCGGTCAGCGATTCCCATTATATGAAATTTGAACTGGGGTAATTGCACTGGAATGGGCAGCGGCCTGGCATCTGAAATTCAAAATAAACTGGAGGCCACAAACAATGACAAAGTTCGCCCGTTACGAGGTTGGCGGCAACGTTTCATACGGCATAGTGGAAGGCGAGACGGTTAAGGACATCAGCGCCGCGCCTTATGAAAGCTATACGGAGACAGGTTCCACCCACAGCCTGTCCGACGTCAAACTGTTGGCGCCCGTGATGCCCGGCAAGATCATCGCCATCGGCCGCAACTACGTGAGCCACCTGGACCACTCGGCATCCCTGGTAGGCGGCGACATGGAGCTGCCAAAGGTCCCGGAGCCATTCTTCAAGACCGCCTCGTCGGTCATCGGCCCTAACGACCCGATAATTCTGCCGAAAGAGGTCGCGGAGGAGGGCGTCAAGGTAGAGGAAGAGGCAGAGCTGACCCTGGTCATCGGCAAGACGTGCCGCCGGGCCACACAGGCCAACGCCTTCGACTACGTCCTGGGCGTGACTTGCGGGAACGACGTCAGCGCACGCGACTGGCAGAGGAACGACCTCTCGTGGTGGCGCGCCAAGTCCAGCGACACCTTCAGCCCCATCGGGCCGTACATAGTGACGGGCCTGGATGCGGACAACCTGCTGCTGACGGGCCGCATCAACGGCGAGGTGGTGCAGCAGTCCGGCACTAACGACCTGGCGCATGACTGCCGCCGCATCGTGGAGTTTGTTAGCGCCGTGGTCACGCTTGAGCCGGGCGACATCATCATGACCGGCACCCCCGGCTCGCCTGGCCAGATAAAGGCCGGTGACGTGGTGGAGGTTGAGTTGGAGGGCGTTGGCGTGCTCAGAAACCCGGTGCAGGCCGAGTAGCAGGACATCGCATCGAGCATGATTTCGTTTGCGGCCCTGGACAATGCCGTTTGTCCCAACGCCAAAAACCTCGCGGCACGGCGGGGACCGGAAAATCAGATGGGCTATTTGCAGCAGTCTTTAAGCACCTCCTGATTGAAATAGGAAATATGTGCAGAATGAAAAAAGGCGGCTGCGGAATCGGCTGCAGGCTTCAGAGACAGATCACAAGCCATTAAGGCGTCGCGAAAACGACATTACGTCCACCGGCTGCGGATGCAGCTCAGAGGTTGATTCCGAGAAACCCGACAAGCGTATCAGAGGCCGAGTTCGGATAACCCCAGGTGTTCGTTCGGCCGGCGACCCAGTGGCCAGTGGTACTTGCGGTCCGACTCCTCAATGGGCAGGTCGTTGATGCTCGCGAGCCGACGGACCATAAGGCCGTTCTCCTCGAACTCCCAGTTCTCATTGCCGTAAGAACGGAACCAATGGCCGGAATCGTCCCGCCATTCATAGGCGAAGCGTACCGCGATATGGGCGCCGCCAAAAGCCCATAGCTCTTTGATCAGGCGGTAGTCCAATTCCCTGTCCCATTTGCGGCTCAGGAACCGCACTATTTCCTCGCGCCCCGAGAGAAATTCAGCACGGTTTCTCCAAGCGCTGTCAACACTGTAAGCGAGCGCTACTCGTTCAGGTTCACGTGTATTCCACGCGTCTTCGGCCAATCTCACCTTCTGGGACGCTGTTTCACTGGTGAATGGGGGTAGAGGAGGGCGAGAATTTTGGTCCGTTACCATATCGTTTTCCTTATTTTTTTCTGATACCCAATCAGTGTTGACACGTCCTTGGTCCCGTCGGACCTGATCCCTACATCAGAGGCCCTTTTTCGCCTCTACCTTTGCTCCACAGGCACGAACCTCATCGACAGGGAATTCACGCAATGTCTGCTGTTGGTCGGGGTGAAGCCTTCTCCAAGGAATACGTGGCCCAGATGGCCGCCGCAGTTGGCACACTCGACCTCAGTTCGATGACCATCAGGATCCGGCAGGTGGTTCACGGCCCCAGGTATTTCCTGATCAAACGACGGCCAGCCACAATGAGCGTCAAACTTGTCCGCAGAGCGATAGAGTTCGGCGTTACATCGCCGGCAAACATAAACGCCTTCATCGTAAAAGTCGTCATACTCTCCGGAGAAGGGTCGCTCCGTTCCTTTGGATTCGATTACGTGCCGCTCCTCTACCGACAGCGGATTGTAGCTTGCGTCGCCCATGTTTAATCTCATCCTTCTTTAATTGCCGTTCTTCTCTACCGGCGGGGCAATCCAGCCGTGAACCGGAAGTTACCGGTTTATTGGCCAAGCCTTGCTTCTTCAAGTTGACGCAACTGGCGAAACAATGGCCGCCGTTTTTGATTGCCCCTTATTATGAAGCCAGTATATTGCCTCCGGGTGGACATGGCAAAGACAAATGCAGCGGCCAGGTGTCATCCCTGCCGGGTGGCCCATGGGATATGACCGGCGAAAGCAGTACGGAGAACCTGGAGAGGCCCATCACGTCGTCGCATATGTACCGCGCGATTTTGGCAGGTTCATGTCCGATGAGATGGCCGTTTGCATCGTCGCTTGCGACCAGGAATCGATCACGAAACGAAAGTCGGAATATCGCAGGCGGGGCCGCATGGCCGCATATGAAGTTGCGGCCTGGTCCCAGGAGCGAGATAGGCCCGGAGGCAGAAATACGTGCTGTAGGTAGCGGCGTTGGTTGTTAGTCACTATCTTAAAATCGTCGTGGGGGAGTCCATAAGGGCTTTCCCCCTCTGGCAGAGGGCCTGTGGATTTGCCCCCAGGAACGAAAGCGCCCAGGGTGGGTGCGCGGGAACAAGGCATCCGCCTTCAAGGATCTGCCCGAGCCTGTGGAGCCTTCCGGCAGGGCCGACGTCCAGAAAAGGATCATGCGGCCGGCCCTTGAAGGCTCGGCTTCTAGTTGAAGCCGAGCCACGTCACCAAAGAATACTAAGAAAAACCGTCCAGAAGGCCGCCAATGGTAAGCCAGTAAAAGACGATGTACGTGCCGGCGATAACCATCAGCCATGTTCCCACTGGCTGCATGTAGGTCATGGCCTTGCGCATGCCGCTGACCATGGTCCCCTTGAACAGCGCCATGCCCAGAGTCAGGAAGATGATGACAACACCCATGCCCATGGCATAGAGGACGAACTCTGCGAAAGACGTAGCGATACTGGATGCGGCAAAGGACGTACCTACTACCGCCAGGAAGATCGGAAGCGTGCAGCTCAACGAGGCGGTGCCATAGCTGAGTCCAAACAGGAAGTACCCCTTTACGTTTGCCTGGCTTGGATCACCCATCCGGTTGGAGACTCGTTGGGCCAGCGCCGTATAGAGCTTGCCGCCGCTAAGAAGCCACGCCCCGGCAATCGTGAGCGCAACGCCGATGAACAGGCCCAGCCATGGAAGAACGCTTCCCACCACCGATCGGCCACCAAACCCAATAATGGCTCCCGCAACCGCGAAGAGCAGAATGAATCCGGCCGTCACGGAGCCGCCAACGAGCAACGCCTTCAAGAGTTGGCGTACAACGGGCACATGTTCGTCGGAGTCGCCTGAACCCAGGTACAGGCCCATGTACGCCGGCAGCATGGCGAAGCCACATGGGTTGAATGCAGCGACAACGCCGGCCCCGAAAGCGAAGCCCAACGGTGCGATAATGCCCAGCCCACCGAAGAAGGAGCTGGAGTTGCCGGACAACGATTCCACAAAGAAGTTAACGCCGTCTATATCGGTGGAGCCACGCACGAGGAGCGCCCCCACCAAGGCAACGCCCAGGGCAACGGCCGCCACCAGGGCAGGGTAAACGATTCCCCGCAGTACCCTGCTGCCATCGGTGTAAGCACTAGTTGTATTTTCCACGATATTCCTTCCTTTGTTATGGCGGGCGCTTATAGCAAGTGGTTACTGCCCTATGTCGGCATCCGACGGGCATTTTGCGGAAACCCTCGCCGCATCGGAGTACCGCTCGCATGATTATAGTGTCTGCAACGCCGTGCGCCGACATCGACTTGTTACAGAAACCTTTCGGACCTGTCGCTTTTTAGATGTTGGGTTGAACGGTAAGATTCCTACCGTCCGGCACGACGTTCTTATTAAGGTAACGAACGACTTTCCTAAACGGATAGGTTTCTGTGGCGCCACCTCTACGGAATGAAACTCTTTTCACGCAATATCAGCAACAAAGCACGCCTTTCGGGAATTTAATTGACAACAGGGGCCTCTCCTTGCTACAGTAAGGCTCATATGCTGAACGTTAATTGGGTCAATCTTTGCGCTTGTTGTAGCGTGCCGTAGGGGTCGTTCGGCTAGATCACGCCTTATTGGAAACGCCCCGTTCATGACAATTCGTGAGCGGGGCGTTTCGCATTTCGTCAGACACCGGCGACCTCGGACACACCGATAATTAGGTACGGAACGAACATACCCCATGCACACTTGGGGAGAGGGATGAGAATGACGCAAACGGAGTGGAAGCCTCGCATCCAGGGAATAATCGAGGTGCTGCCGGACGAAATCACCGACTTCGAAGAGCAGGTAAAAAAATTCCAGGCGGGCGAGTGGGAACCCAACGAGTTCATGGCATTCCGTCTGAGGCAGGGCGTCTACGGACAGCGCCAGCAGGATGAGCAGATGCTCAGGGTCAAGGCGCCCTTTGGGGCAATTACGGCGGACCAGTTGGACGCGCTAGGAGTAGTCGCGGAGAAGTACGCCCCTCTCGGGAAGGGCCACATCACAACCAGAGAGAACTTCCAGTTCCACCATATACCCCTGGAGCATACCCCGGAGATACTGCGTATATTAGGGGACGTGGGCCTCAGCACCCGCGAGGCATGCGGCAACACCATACGCAACGTGACGGGCTGCGCCCTGGCGGGCGTGTGCGCCAATGAGCCATTCGACGTATCGCCATACGCCGCGGCCTACGCCCGCTACTTCGTCAGGCACCCCTTCACGCAGGCCATGCCACGCAAGATAAAGACGGCGATGTCCGGCTGCGACAGCGACTGCGCCATCACGCCAATCCACGACGTCGGCTTCATACCGAAGATCCAGGACGGCAAAAAGGGATTCAAGATGGTGGCCGGCGGCGGCACGTCCATTATGCCGCGCATCGCGCCCACGCTGTACGAGTTCGTTCCGGTGGAGGAGTACCTGAAGGTAACGGAGGCGCTTATTCGCGTATTCCACCGCACCAACGAGCTCCGAAAGAATCGCATGAAGGCGCGCGTCAAGTTCTACATCGACAGAATCGGAATTGACGAATTCAGGAAAGAGGTAGAGGAAGAATTGAAGGAGCCGTGGGCACAGCGCTCGTTCGATCCCAAGGACCTGCTGTTCATCGAGGACGAGGCGGCGGACGCTCCCGCCCTGGACGGAGATTACAGGCCATCCGGCGGCGAGCCGGAGTTTCAGACGTGGCTGCAGACCAACGTCGAGACACAGAAGCAGGACGGCTACCGGGCGGTCAACATCAAAATAAAGTTGGGCGACATCGACGCGCGGCAGTTTGGCCAGTTGGCCGACCTTTCACGCAAGTACGCCGGTGGGCGGGCCCGTCTGACCCACCAGCAGAACCTGACGATCAGATGGGTGCCGGAGAACGCCCTGTACGAGGTGTGGCAGCGCCTCAACGAGATCGGCTTCGGCGATTCCGGCGTCCATGAGATCACCGACGTCGTGTCTTGCCCGGGGACCGATAGCTGCAAGCTCGGCATCACGTCATCCATGGGTCTGGCCCGGGCTGTAGGCGACACCATTGACGCCATGGACAAGTCCGACCCGCTGGTAAGGCAGTTGCACGTGAAGATGAGCGGCTGCCCCAACGGATGCGGTCAGCACCACATTGCGGATATCGGATTCCATGGAGCGGCTGCCAAAGGGCCGGGCGGACAGGTGCCGGCCTACGAGCTGTTCCTGGGAGGAAGTTTTGCAGCCAACGATCCGCGCTTCGGCCAACGCATCAAGACCAAGGTGCCGGCCAAGCTGGTGCCGAAGGCCTTGGAGAAGGTCGTGTCGGACTTCCAGTCAAACCATGAGGACGACGAGGTCTTCAAAGACTACGTCCTTCGCGTGGGAAACAAGCATTTCGAGGATGTCCTGGCCGAATTCCGGGAGTTGCCGGAGCTGAACAGGGACACCCTGGACCAGTACATCGACTGGGACAAGACTGTCAAGTACGTTTTGGAGCGCGGCGAGGGAGAGTGCGCCGTATAGCCTTCCAGGCCTGACGTTTATCCGAAAAATAGGCCCCCACAACATGGTGGGGGCCTATTTTTCGCCTGCTTTTTCAGGGGTTTACGGACCGCTAAAT
>JACZVF010000020.1 GCA_022572805.1 Chloroflexota bacterium | reverse complement strand
TGCTGTTACCAGCAATGATAGGACCGCCAGATGCTTCAAGGAAATACTCCCTTCATCGTCAAACAAAAAGCCCGCCAATATAGAAGTGACGGGCCTGAGGTTGCTATGATGTTACCCGCCAAGCCTGCCTCGTTCAGGTGTGGCCACGCTCCGGGGTGCTTCAACACCGCCGGGGCATTTGCTTTTTTGTGCGTGCCGCGATGGTAAACCGATGCACCCGCGATTGTCAACGTGATTTTGTAGTTTTGGCCATCTCAGGAAGGAAGATGGCATCGCCACCTTTCGCCCCGATACCGCCGGCAACTTCCTCACTCGGCGCCTGACGCCTCCCCAGCAAAACTACCTTTGCGCCCCCGGCGGCAAAAAGCTAAGCTGCGGCCAGACCGATGCCGGACGCCTCGCCGGTAATGAGAGCCGACCTGTTCTCAAGTCTCAAATTGAGGCCTCCCGGTCCCCGACGTAACTTGCGCTCAAAGTCAATACAGATTCGCAAGACATGCACGCGGCCAATAACACGAGGCAAGAGGCGCCTACGATTCGTGAAAATACCTGTTCAGGGAAATTTGCAGAGATATGAAGTTTTGGCGGGAGCGAGAGGGAGTCGAACCCACCGTCCGAACCGCAGGGCCCGGGCCATCGGAGTTGAAGTCCGTGGAACCCACCGGAGCACATTCGCCCCCGCATCTTGGTACAGGGCTCGACGGGCATTCAGGATTTGCGCAGTCGTTAATTTGGCAACCTTTTGACCTTCCTGGTTGCCGGAAACGGCATCTTCAAACAGATCGGATGCCTCTCGGTGAAGCGCCCCCAAAGGTCTTGCGTAGATGTCGAGCGTAATAGTAATTGTACTATGTCCGGAGCGGGCCTGCACTCCCTAGGGATGGCATTCCGCGAGGCCAAACAGAATCGCATTACGGAATTGGCGGGTATCTTGAGGCCGGAAATCCGGGAAGCCAGCCTACCTAACTGTCCGCCTGAGGGCATTGGAAAAGGGGGTAGTCCCGTAGGGAGAGCCGTCGCTAAGGCCAAAAACACAAGCGGAGCGTTCTTGCGAACGCCCCGCTCAATCATAGTCTATCGTGTACGATAACCGGGCATTTAACCCGCCACGGCGGACTGCTTAGGCTGTAGCCTCTTCCAGGTTCTTCTGCAGCACCGACTTCGCCACCGCGCCGACGACCTGCTTCACGGGCTTCCCGTTCTTGAATATGAGCATAGTAGGTATGCCCTTGATGCCGTACTCCATGGCGGTCTTTGGATTGTCGTCCACGTTTACCTTGGCGAATTTTACCCTGCCGTCATACTCGTGAGCGAGCTCATCCACCATGGGAGCGATCATCTTGCATGGTCCACACCACTCCGCCCAAAAATCCACCAGTACCGGCTGGTCGGAATCCAGCACCTCTTGCTTAAAACTGTCGTCGCTAATATCTATTGGATGCGCCATCTAATTAAATTCCTCTCTTGGATACCAAGGTAGTTGATTGCGGAACTTTATTCCGCTCATGGATTTAGATGCGCGTGGAAATTCGGAGATTCCGACGGAAATTAGGGGGACAAGGCCAGGCGTGCACGGCTGTGCGGCGGCGGCCGTGTAGAATAGCCTGAGAAACGAATTGTCGGGGACCAGGTCCCGAATTAACCTGCATGTACGCGAACGGCGAGCAACCGGAGGTCAGAGCCGCCTTCTGCGGTAGTCAACGTAGTCCATCACGATTGCATCAACTTCGTCCCACCAAAGGCTGCCCAATATCAGGCCCTTCGGAACGTCGAACACGATGTGACCCTCCACCTGGAAGTTCCGGTCCAGCTCAACCTCGCCCCAGAGAAAGGGTGAGTACAGGTCTTCTTCGGGGCTTGCGGCGTCGGCGGGCTTGGAGCTAGCGAAGGGGTCCAGCGCCTTAATGCGTTCCCCTCTGCGGTCGCCCAACTTCGCGGCGTCTCCGTCTACCACCAGGGAGGTCACCAGGGCCGTCCGGTTCACGACTACCAGCTTTATCACGGCTAGCTGGCGATTTGACGCACGTGGACGGATCACTCGGTGTCCCCCGGTTGTGTCGACGAAGGCCACCTTATCTACGATCTCCGGTGGGCTGGCGTGCAGCTCCAGGCTGCGGCCTGTTACAACCACCAGGTTGGACTTCTCTCCACAGCCTGCCAGCAAGACTACGGCCACCAGAAGGGAGGAAAATAGCGTTAATTTCCGCACATTGCGCCAAGCAGCCCTCACAGGAGCGCGCAAATGCAGTTTTGAAGCTGAGCCAGGCGTCGGGATAAGTCCCATTATGTTGACTCTGAAAGTCCGAATTAGTCTACCGCTGATAACGAGGGCATTGCCCTCAGCCTTGCCACCAGGCCGGGAAGCACCGAGAGCACATACTCGATGTCGTCGTCAGTCGTCTCACGGCCTAATGTTATACGAAGGCTACCTTGCGCCAGATCTGCCTGCCTGCCAATCGCCAGCAGAACGTGAGACGGTTCCAGCGACGCCGACGAACACGCGCTTCCGCTGGAGGCGTAGATACCTGAGAAATCCAACCCCAGGAGTATAGGCTCTCCCTCCACGTCTTCGAAAGACACATTGACGTTATTTGGAAGCCTTTGAGTGGGATGCCCGTTCAGGTGGACTTTTTCCACGAGCTCCGCGATGCCTTCAAGGAGCTTGTCGCGCATGCGCAGACTACGCTCCGAGACCTCTTCCCTCTCCTCATCCGCCAGCCTGAGCGCCTCGGCAAGTCCAACGATGCCCGGCACGTTCTCGGTGCCCGATCTTCGCTGCCGTTCCTGCCCTCCGCCCATGCTCTGAGGCTCGAACGGTGTGCCGCGTTTGATGTAAAGCACGCCCACGCCCTTTGGTCCGTAGAACTTGTGCGCGGATAGACTCATGAGGTCCACGCCCAACGCTTTCACGTTGAGGTCCAGAAAGCCGGCGGCCTGTACGGCGTCGGTGTGCACTATTATCGTCTGCTTGCGGCTCTTGGCCTCGGCCTTGACGACGCGGGCGATCTCGGAGATCGGCTCAATAGTCCCGATCTCGTTGTTTGCCAGCATCACGCTGACCAGTATCGTCTTGTCGGTTATAGCATGCCGGACCTCCTCGGGATCGACGAGGCCGTATTCGTCCACCGGGAGGTAGGTCACATCAAAACCGAACTGCTCAAGCTGATGGCAGCTATGCAAAACGGCATGGTGCTCGATGCTGGAGGTGATGATGTGATTGCCCAGGTGCTTCAACGCGAAGGCTACCCCCTTGAGAGCGGCGTTGTCCGATTCGGTGCCGCCGCTGGTGAACACTATCTCGCTCATGCGGGCGCCAAGGATGCGCGCAACGGTCTCTCGTGCGTCGTCGGCGGCCTTGCGGGCGTCTTGAGCCAGTGTGTAAATGCTGGATGGATTGCCGTAGCTGTCTGAAAAATACGGCATCATCGCATCCAGCACCTCCTCACGCACCGGAGTCGTGGCGGAGTGGTCCAGGTAAATTATCTTCCCGGATACGGTCATAAACAGTCTCCATAAGAGAAGTGATATCTATTTTATCACGGCAGCCCGCGCTGTACCAAGATGGACAGCCTTTTGTCAGAGCGCGCAGGACATAAACTACGTTCAAAATGGGAATTTAGACCAGATACCGCCGCGTCTGGGCTATCACCTGTGTGTCGCGTACCCCATCAGCTTGTACGCCAGCTTCGCCGCAGCGTACGCGCCGGCCTCCGGTCCTTGAGACGGGCTAAGCTCCACGACGTCGAAGCCTACGATATTGTGACGCCTGCCCACGGCCCCGAGCAGTCCCGTAACCTGGCCCCAGGTCATGCCACCCGGCTCGGGCGTGCCCACCGCCGCAACCTCAGAGGGGTCGAAGACATCCAGATCAACACTAACGTAGACATTGGATGACAGATGCCCCGTGACGGCATCGGCCAGGCCGTCCTGGTCGCCGATGTACTCCGGCCAGAAGAATACCGGAATGCTCTTCTCCTTTATAAAGGAAATCTCCTCGGCGCTGGCGCTGCGCACGCCCACCTGCACCAGCGGGGAGATCTCGCAGACCCGCCTCGCCACGGAGGCGTGACCCCATCGCGTCCCCATGTAGGCGTCCCGCATGTCGGCGTGGGCGTCCAGGTAGAGCACGGAGAGGTCCGAATAAAGCTCGGCCATGGCCTGCACAGCGCCCACGGTAATGGTGTGCTCTCCACCCAGCAACGCCACTAGCTTGCCCTTGCCCGCCGCATGCCGTACGGCGGTGCGTACATTGGCGATCATGGCTTCGGGGCTGCCGACCTGAGGGGCCAATGCCGGAGTGGTGTGTATGCCGATTTCCGAGATGTCTCGCTTCAGTTCGAGATCAAGGTCTTCCAGTTGCATAGAGGCCTCGATGATGGCGCGGGGGCCTTCCCTTGAGCCACCTTTGTAGGACGTTGTGCTGTCGTACGGAACGGGTATGACGAACACAAGAGCTTCGTCGGGGCCGGACTCTTCAGGGGGAGTATCGAGAAAGGTGTTCCATTGAAGGGGAACCTCGCCCAGCCAATCGTAGGTTTTCTCAGGCATGAGGCCCCCGTCGAAACCGAGTCAGGCCGTAGGAGCGCTGTGGGTCAGCCCTACCCTTTCGCGTACCATTCCGTTATAAGCCTCTCGGGGCTGAGTGAATTCCAGGCCGCGGTCCAGCGTCCATACCCTGGCGTCAGGTAATGAGAAGGTGCGCTTGACATCATCCAACGAGGAGCCGGCGTCGAAGTCCTTGCAGGAAAATATGTCTATGTTGACGTAGCCCTTGTCAGGAAATGTGTGTACGCTAATATGACTTTCTGCAATGAGAACGAAGCCGGACACGCCCCAGTCCTCCGGCGTCTGACCGTGATAGGTGTAGACCTGTGGCGGAACGATCTTGGTCATACCGATGGCAGCGGGGTAATCGTCTAGAAAACGATAAATGAGGTCTTCGTCCTTGAGCTTGGACGGGTCTGCTCCGTAGCCATCTACTACCAGGTGCACTGAGGTCTGCCTCCCGATTTCAACCGGCATTCAGCTTAGACTATCACCCCAGAGGGATTCGCACAATATAATGTTGATACGCTCCGCCCACATGGTATAGAATCCTCTGGCCGACGCCTTGGCACAGCGGTGGAGATTGGTTGAAGTATTGGAATGCTGCTGAACGGTATCCGAAATCCTAACGGATACAGAGAACGTATAAAGGGCTGAATCGCAGGAAATATTCAGCGGACGAATGGACACTCCATGATCGAAATCGAGCACGTAAGTAAATACTACGGCGACTTTCCGGCTGTGACCGATATCTCCTTCAGCGTGGGCAAGGGAGAGATCCTCGGTTTCCTGGGACCGAACGGCGCAGGCAAGTCCACCACGATGAAGATGATCACCGGTTTTCTGCCACCGTCCAGCGGGATTGTTCGCGTCGCCGAATGCGACATCGTGACAGACTCGTTGGAGGCGCGCAGGCACATTGGATACCTCCCCGAGACCGTGCCGCTATACACCGACATGGAGGTGACCGACTACCTCAGGTTCATGGGGCGCATCCGCGGCATGTCGTCGGACTACGTCGCCCGGAGAACCAACGAGGTCATTGACATAGTAAACATGGGCGAGTACCGCAAGACCCACATTGGGAAGCTCTCCAAGGGGTTCAGGCAGCGGGTGGGCATCGCCCAGGCCATTTTGCACGAGCCGGATGTGCTGGTGCTGGACGAGCCGACGATAGGAATCGACCCTATCCAGGTCGTCGAAACGCGGAAGCTAATCAAAAGCCTGGGAGGCGAACATACGGTTATCGTCAGCACGCACATTCTTCCGGAAGTCAGCATGATTTGCGAACGTGTCATCATTATCAATCAGGGCCAGATCGTGGCGGAAGACACGCCGGAAAATTTGGCGTCGAGATTGCACGGCGTAGAGAAAGTAGAGCTGGACGTGAAGGGCCCGTCAAAGGACATTGCGGACGCTATCAAGGCAATTGACGGCGTGACCGACGTGGAGCACCGTTACAACCAGAATGGCGGGCACACTACGTACTTTATATCTTCAGAGCCCGATTTCGAATTAAGGTCCCGGTTGGCCTCAACGGTGGTGGGTGGCGGATGGGAGCTCCTGCGCCTGCAAGCGGTGGGAATGACCCTGGAGGAGATCTTCCTTCAGGTGACCACCGAGGAGCAGATACCGGAGACGACGGACGCGGTCGCAGAGGAGGCGCAGCAGGCTTGAGGAACACTTTCATCATCGCCTGGAAGGAAACCAGGTCCTACTTTTCATCCCCGACGGCATACGTGGTCGGGGCCATGTTTCTGGTGCTCACGGGAATTTTCTTCGTATTCGATATGACCCGGCCGTTCGCCGAGGCCAGCGTGCGCGGGTTCATTAGCTGGGCGACGTTCTTCATCGTCTTCCTGGCGCCGCTGCTGTCCATGCGCCTGCTGGCGGAGGAGCAGAAGCTGGGAACGCTGGAACTGCTGCTCACGTCGCCGGTGAGGGACTGGGAGGTCGTGGTGGGCAAGTATTTGGCCAGCCTCGCCACGCTGGGCGCCACACTTGCGTTCACTCTATTCTACGTACTTTTGCTTTTCGTTTTCGGGGATCCGGACGTCGGCCCCCTCTTGAGCGCCTACTTGGGCCTTATCCTGTATGGCGCGGCCGCCTTGGCCATCGGCATCATGGCATCCTCTCTTTCTGGAAACCAGATTGTCGCTGCGGTAGTGGGAATCGGCATTCTGCTGATGCTATCCAACGTCGACAGAATCGGGGCCTTGCTTGACGGCGTAGCCGCGGACGTGATTTCCGGCATATCCATGAACGCTCATTTCGCCGATTTTTCCCGAGGGGTCCTGGACTCCAGCCACGTCGTCTATTTCGTCAGCCTGGTGGCGGTATTCCTGTTCATCACGGTGCGGTCCTTGGAAACGCGCAGGTGGCGATAATATGGTAGACGAAAACCAAAGCGGCGAGACCGTACAGGAGTTCCTTCTCAACTCTTTGAAGTCCACCGGTTTCTGGAGCTTCGTCACAGCGGTCGTAGGTGTTCTGGCGCTGGTGGTGGGCGGAGCGCTCTTCCTTACAATTGCAGAGACCCGCGAATTCTCGTTAAGCGTCCTGATAATAGGGCTGGTGCTATTATTCCTGGCGCTTGTGCTCTCTCCGCGCGCCATAGCGATATTCGTCGTCGGCAGGCAGGGCAGGTTCGGTGGCAACGTCATAGTCATGACGTTGGCGTTCTTCGTGATTGTCGTGCTGGTGAACTTCCTGCTTTTCCGGACCCCTACCAGGTTCGACGTCACAGCGACCCGGGTGTTCACGCTATCGGACCAGACGCAGCGCATATTGGACAGCCTGGAGGGAGGCGTGAAGGCACATGCCTTCTTCATTCCCACCGCTGCCAGCTCCTTTACCGCCAGGCAGCAGGTGGACGACCTGCTAAACGAATTTGATCGAAGAAGCAACAATTTCAGCTTCCGATTCGTCGATCCCGAGTTGCAGCGAAGTGTGGCGCAAAAGTTCGGCGTCACGACCTATCCCGTGATAGTTTTCGAAGACTTGAGTGACGGCACACAACAGTCCACCCTGTCATTCACGGAGCAGGACTTCGTAACCAGCATTCTTATCGCCACAGGCAAACAGCAAAAGAAAATTTACTACCTGACGGGCCACGGCGAAGCCGGCGCGACGCGAGACCCACTAACCGGCGAACTTGGGGACTCGGATAACGGGTTCGACTTTGCGCTCCAGGGGTTGGAGCGGGACAACTATAGGGTCATATCGCTGAGCCTAAAAGAAACGGGCAGTGTGCCGGAGGACGCCGCCGTATTGTTGATCGCAGGTCCAAATAAGGATATCGATCAATCGGAGCGCCAGGCGCTGAACGATTACATTCGCAGCGGCGGCCGCATTGTCGGGCTGTTCGACCCAGGCACCCCAAGCTCCTTCGTGGAGATATTCACGCAGTGGGGCATCGTCATCGGTGACACGAACATAGCGGACGCGTTAAGCAACGTGGCCGGCCGGGAGTTGACGCCGTTACTTCAGAAGGCCAACGGGCAATTTCTAACCAGCACGTCTCCGCTGGCCGCAGGCATTCCAATAACCGACCAGATCGACATCACCTTCTTCCCGGAGGCGACATCTCTGGAGCCGTTGATACCGATAGAAGAGATGCCGCCATACGTGAAAATCTCACCGCTTGGCGTCACCACTCCCGCAAGCTGGCTGGAATCAGACCCCGACAACGTTAACTTCGACAGGCGTGAGGACGTGCCCGGCCCGTTTACGGTGATTACAGTGATCCAGGCATCCGGCACGGTCGACGAGCAGGAGCGGCACGACGAAACCAAAATGGTGCTCTTCGGCGACTCCGATTTCGCCAAGAATAAGTTTTTCTTCAGCAGCAGCGACAACGGTGACCTGTTCCTTAACGCGGTCAATTGGCTGGCTGAAGACTACGAGCTAATCGGGATAAGCCCCAAGCTGTTCCCCTACAGGGAGCTGGTGGTCACGAGCCGCGAGAGGAACTTCATAAAGTGGTCCAGCTGGGTTGTGCCGCCAGTCGTAATGCTGATGCTTGGAACTGTCGTGTGGTGGCGAAGACGGTAGGAGGCGGAGCGGCTGTATGAATTTCAAGATGACGGGGGCGCTGATATTAATCGCCATAGTAGCCGTTGTCGTTTGGCGGCTTGACCCTTTCGAACCCGAAGTTGTGAAGGAGGCGCGCTCTCCCTGGTTTTATCAGGTCTCGGAAGATGACATCGAGACGATAAAAATAAACTATAAAGGCAGCGTCGTCAGCTTCTACAAGACCGGTCAGTCCACCTGGGCGTTTGATGACCCCGAAGGAGTCCCCCCGAATTATGTGCGCTGGGGAGGAATAACACTGCTCCTCAGCGGCCCCGGCACCAAGCGCGATCTTACACCCTTCCAACCAGTTATAGAAGACCCGGCGCAGTACGGTCTCGACGAGCCCGACACTATAGTGGACGTTGGTCTCACCTCCAATCGGACACTGCAGTTCCGGCTAGGGGACTTGACCACCGACGGTAGGCATAATTACAGCCAGGTTGTCGGTTTCGACGACCTCTTTCTCATCACATCCACATGGGTCGACGTCATAAGCCGAATCGCCTACGACCCGCCCATACCCCTTTGGTACAAGACTCGAAACCCCCGCGCAATTACAGAGCTCAACATCCACTACGGAGACCCTTCCTCGCTAACCACGCACAGGGTATCTTTCGCGCAGAACAGGCGAGAGGGCGGTTGGAGCGTACAGGACTTCGACACGGACGCGGCGCTACGGCCTATTGACGAGGAGCGTTGGAGCGACTTTTCCTCCAGAGTCGCCAGGCCGGAGCACATCGAGGTTGTGGTGCCCATGGTACCGGACCGCGATTACTCCCCCTGGGGCATCACGAAAGATTCAACTGCAATCGAGATAAGGTTCTCCGGCGCCACGGACAAAGGCACGAGCTTCACGGACGGAGTGCTGCTGATACTGGGCAACAAGACCGACGACGGCGCCTACTACTACGCCAAAAACGAGTCCGGCTTCGTCCGCCAGCCTGTGCTGGAAATAAACGCCGACTGGGTTGACGCTGTACTGGAATTCGGCGAGAACATCCCATACGGCGATTAAATGCCGCCTGAAACCAAAATCGAGCCGGCGAGGGCCGCACCGTGGTCGTGCGGCCTTCTCTTTGCTTACGCGTGCGGGCCCCATTTATACTGGCCGGAAATACATATGTATTCACAGGCAGATGCGGAGTACCAGTCCCGCGGTCTGAGCAGCTAAATCAGTGGCTAGCAAGGTAGAAGCGTGAACGCTGAAATCATATCCATAGGCACAGAACTCCTGATGGGCGAGCTGGTGGATACGAATTCACCATTCCTGGCTGCTGAGCTGGCGAAAATCGGCGTCGAGGTCCGGTGGGTAACGAAGGTCGGTGACGACCCGGAGCTCCTGCGGGAGGTTATTGAAAGGGCCTGGGAGCGTTCCGACCTTACGCTTACGTCTGGAGGCCTGGGGCCTACGTCGGATGATCTGACAAGGGAGAGCATCGCGGCTGCTTTTGGCGAGAAGATGACTGTGCAGGAGGACCTGCTGGTGCACCTCAAAGGCCTGTTCGCGGAACGGGGATTCCCCATGCCGGAAACCAATATCAAGCAGGCCACGCTCATCCCATCCGCAGAGTCCATCCCCAACGACCACGGCACAGCGCCCGGCTGGTGGGCGGAAAAGGACGGCCGTGCAATCGTGGCCATGCCAGGCCCGCCCCGCGAGATTCAGCCCATGTGGGCCAGTTACATCTCCCCCAAGATCAAGGCCCAAAATCCCGATGTGGCTATCGTTACCCGAAACCTGAAGACCTTTGGCATATCCGAAGGTGGCCTGGACGAGATGCTCTCGCCCCTTTTCCAGAGCAAGAACCCTTACCTGGGCATCTACTCCAAGCAGGACGGCATACACCTGAGGGCCATCGCCAAAGCCGCCACCGACGATGAGGCGTGGGAGCTAATTCGTCCCATGGAGACAGAGATTCGCCGAATTATTGGCGATGGCGTCATCTGGGGCGTGGACGACGATACGCCGGAAAATCTGGTCGCATCGCGCCTGCGGTCGAAGGGCCTCACGTTGGGCATAATGGAGTCATTTACCGGAGGCCTGCTGGCGTCCAACCTGGCGGAGACGAAAGGGAGCAGTCGCTTCCTGGGGGGCAGCGCCGTGGTCTACCGCGACGACCTGCTGAGTAGACACGGCGTGGACCCCGGGCTCATAGAGGAGTACGGTTCAACCAACGCTCGCGTCGCGGAGGAAATGGCCAGGGCCGCCCGCAAGCTGTTCGATGCGGACGTTGGCATGGCGGTGACTGGAATCGTCACAGAGCCGACTGAAGCCAGCGGGCCGGTGGGGACGCTACACATGGGATTCGCCATGGGCGACGATGTGTCATCCACCTCAGGCCACTACGCCACCAGCAGGCTGAGGCTGCGTAGCCGCGCTTCCACTCACGCGCTGCTGGGACTGGTCCGTTTCCTGAGCGGCCTGCCTCCCCAATCCCTGTCCCTCCGCCGTTAGTTTTGGATAGCCGGCGGATCAAAACGCCCGTGGCGTGGAACAAAGATGGCATAGCAATACGAAGGCATCTGCCTTCGCCGGCCTTTCCAAGGTTTGCAAATCTGGAAACACCGCACCAATTTGTTTCAGGGAGTCGAAGATGGATCTAGCAGCGAGTCAGAAAGCGCTGCGCGAAATGACCGTTACCAGGGCTGTGGTAAAGTCCTACGCGGAGATTACCGGCGACTACAATCCCCTGCACTTCGACCCCTGCACTTTGACAAGGACTTCGCCGGCAAGACCAGGCTCGAACGGCTTATCTCACAGGCGGCAGTAACCACAGGCCTGCCGCACGCGCTGGCCGCAACGGATATGCCGGGGCCAGGCACGGTCTTCCTTGGCCAGAGCTGGAGCTTCCCGAAGCCGGTGTACAGCCAGTGTAAATCGGGGACATCATCACGGCGGAGGCAACGGTAACGTCGGCCAACAATCGTCGCAGCTCCGCCAGGCTGGACATTGGCATCAAAGACCAGTCCCGCTAAGAAGTCCTGAAGGGCGAGGCCACGGTTCAGCAGGCGTAGCGGCGATGGCAGCGCCGGCCAGTAGCATTCTTGGGGGATGGCCCATCCATGTTGCGGTCTGTCCCCGTTTAGCAAGCCAATACCACACGATTGCCAAAAATCGACGCCAAACATTCGTTAGTCTACGGGCAACCTGAATGGAGGGTTACATAGCCTGAATCGCGGCTGCCTCCTTGATACGCACGGGTACACACGCGGGTACGCACGCGGCAAAGATATAGGGCCACCTTTACGGCGGCCCTATTTTCCTGCTCACAATAATTCCGGCCGGCCGCCAGTCACATAGTAAGCTTCTTGTAGAGGTACAGAAGGCGGGACGGCAGCTCGTAAATATCGTCCAGCACCTCGTACCCGATGTCCTCGCACATGGTCTTGAGGTAATCGTGGCCGTTCTTGTCCACCGTCAGGGCGAATGCCTGGATGCCCTTGGCCTTGGCCTCGTCCAGCGCCTTCTTGGTGTCGTGGACGGCGTACTCCTTCTCCACGCCCTCGCGGCTGTAGCCCCTGTCCTGGGGGCGGCCATCGCTGATAAGGAACATCAGCTTTGTCCGGGCGTCCTGCTTGTCCAGCTTGTACGTCGTGTGGCGAATGGCAGGTCCCATGCGTGTGGCGTGCAGTGGCGCGACCTTGTCAATGCGCTTCTTCACGCGTTCGGAGAAGGTCTCGTCCAGGTCCTTGATGGTGTAGAACTCCACGTTCTCCCTGCCATAGCCGCTGAAGCCATATATGCCGTAAACATCGCCCACTGCCTCCAGGGCGTTGATAAGAAGGACGATAGCCTCCTTCTCCACATCGATAATGCGCTTGTAGGAGCGGCGCATGGCCTCCCCTCGCCGTGTCCTGAGCCAGACCATGTACTCTACCGGGTCATCCGGGGCGTCCCAGTCGTCGGGCGATTTCTTGGCGTCGTCGATGGCCTCAGCCGTAGAAGCGCTGGTGTCCAACAGGAACGCCACCGCCACATCGCGCTGGACCTTGTTCCGCCGCCAGTAGAACTTCTCACTGGGGCTGACCCCCGTCTTCCTATCCACCATCGCCTCGATGAGGTCGTCGATGTCGATCTCATCGCCGTCATCAAGCTTACGCACCTTGCGGAACATCTCCGGCACCATCATCTCGAACTGGCGGCGTATCTGGGTGACAAGCGTTCCGTAGTTGCTCAGCGTCGTGCTGTAGTATGTAGGGTCGCCCTCGGCCATGGTCTTCTGCTTCACGATGCACCAGCGAGGCTTGTAATCGTCGGCGCGGAAGTCCCACTCGTCGTAAACGAAGGTCTGTGGCTCACTGGCCTCCAAGGCGCCGCCGTCCTCGTCCACATGCACCAGCGGCCCCTTGCCGTACTCGGGCGACTGAGGCATATCCAGGCCCGCCTCTTTCATGAGGTTGTTGGCCATCATGTTGCTGGAATCTTGAAGCTCCCCCTGGGTGGCCTGAAGCTCCAACTCCGCGCTGTTCTTCAGTAGCTCCTCCAACTGCTCCTGGGAGATAGGCTCGCCGTCGGTGCCTCCGCCCTCCCCCTGCTGCATCCGAAGCTCCGTTAGCAGTTGCACCAGCTCCGGCTTGAAGTCGCCTCTGAAATCGACGTCTTCAGTCGAATCGTAATCCTGCTCGCCTTCGGGCCTCATCTCCATGTCCATGCCCATGGCGATCTGCTGCAGAAGCTGCTCCATGTCGTCGGGGTCCTGGTACTGTTCGTCCATGGTGTCTTCCAAATCGACGTCTTCCCAGTCCTCCGGCGGAACCTCTTCATTGGGAATCCGGCCGATGATGGCGTAGATGCGCAGCGACGCCTCGGCAGTGTCCTGCACTGTGGCTTCCGGCCTTAGAACCTGCTGGATTATGCGTCCGATCTCCCTGGCCTCGTCCACAAACTGCTCGGGCGCCGGTATGCCATCGTACTGGTTGAGACTCAGTCGCACCAGGAACTCCACCAACGCCTGGCGAACGGGCATTTCTGTAATTTCGGGACGCTCCTTTAGGGAACTGCCTTGAACAAGGTCGTAGCCAAGGCGTATCCCTGGGTACTCAACTTTGACCCTGGCGTCCAGGCGTGCGTCTTCCACAACCGTGTAGATGTCCAACGCCAGCTTCCGGTCTTGGAATAGGTCGAAGAAGCGTTGAGCATCTGTTACCCAGGCCCGCTCCACGCCCTCGGCCTCCACGTCGGGCATGTCCCGAGTGGCCTCGCCCGGCTTATGTACTTTCTGCCTTTCCAGCTCCTGCCGCCGGTCTGTAAATAGGACGGACGGCGTCTCAAAATCGAACAAGAAGCTGCCGAATTCCAGGTGAGCCACCTGATGCGTGGACACGACCTTGAACCAGGCGAAGTTATCTTCCTTTGAGGAATACTTATCCACCAGCGAAGGCACAAACACCGTGGAGCCCTCTGTGGAAGGGGCCTCGTTGGAGACCCAACCGATATTCTTGTCCACCAGCTCACCGGCCTCGGCCAGCTTTAGATCGGCGCCGGCCAGGGCGCGGCAGTACATCTCCATCACATCTTTAATGCGCCCAAACTCCACGCCCGAGGAAAGCGCCTCCAGCACCTCTTCGGACCGGGCCGACTCTATTTTGAAGAACGCCAGGCCGCCATCGGGGTTCTGCTCCAGGATGCCCACCCCCTCGGAAAACCACTTCTCCAACTGCGACATGGTCACCTTTTCCAGGGCCTTCGGGCACGCCTTGATGAACTCGGGCACGGCGGCCGGGGAGTGCACCATCAGGGACTCACCCAGACCCAGTATGTGGGCATGTTCGTGCGGCTCGATTTGGGACAGCGCGTTGGATATCTCCAGCATCACGCCGGGGATATTTGTGCCGCCGCTCTTTACCAAGTTCTCCGCCAGCTTCAGAAATCGCAAACGCTGAGCGGCCTCGATGCGTGGCAAGGCCCGCGAGCCCGCCTCGAAGAAGCTCTTGACCTCGCGCCAGCCCGACTCCACCAGCGTGGAGGCCAGGGAGATGAACGCCGCCCTGTCCTCGCCAATGAGAGGGAATATCTCCTGGCCCAGCGTAAGGCACTCAGACGAAAGGTCATATGAACGGTGGGATAGGGAGCCCAGAAAGGAAACGAAGCGCTCCATCTCAGGAAAGCTCAGGTGCTCCAGTAGCGCCGGGCTGGACTGAAAGAACTTGCACGCCAGCGTGCTGGACTTCCACGTTCCCTTGTAAAGGCTACGGCCGAGACCGGACCAGCTTTCGATGTGGCGGGACCGAAGTTTGCTCATGGTGCCGGGGCTGGCCTCGAAGTAGGCGGTGGCCAGCGTTGGCGACTCCGCACACAGGGCCTGTCCGCAGTCGGTCCACTTGAAGAAGTAGTTCAATGGCATGTAGCCGAGAACCGTCGGGCTCACCTTGAAATACTGGGCTGACGCCTCCCAGGACCGAACGGTCTTTCGGGCAAGTTCAAGTCCGGCGCCGGCCCAATCCGCTAACTGCGGCTCGGTCAGGCTAGCGGGCATCTGTGTCGACGCCTTCTCGAACTCTTCCAGAACCGACGAAGGAAACCTTGCCAGCTCGGTCTTGATTTCATCTATTTCGGGAGCCGGTTGTTCAGCCACGGCGCCTCCTTGCACTGAGCGTTCTCCAGCAGAGCCAGGAACTGGTCCAAAATTTTAGCAGTCGCCCCGAAAATAATGTGCCCTTCGTGAGCAAAGACCGGGGCATAGTCTAGTTTACCATTTACTATCCGCACCTCGTCGCGCCTGTTGGCCTTATCCATCAGGTTCACAAGAGGGATTTCAAGGACCTCCGCCACCTCAACCGCGCTTGTATGGAATTCGTAGGGATACGGAATTGTCCCCACGAAGGTGCTGACGACGAAATTCGAGACGGTGGATACGTCGTCAACCTGACCCAGGACGTCAACGTGATCCGGGAGGATGCCCATCTCTTCGTGGGCCTCCCGCAGGGCTGTATGTTGCAGGTCCACGTCGGACTCGTCTTTCATGCCGCCCGGGAACGAGATTTCGCCCTTGTGGTGCTCCACCTGGTCGGACCTCTTTTGCAAAAGGACGCAATACCGGCCGTCTTTGAGATAGAGCAGAAGCGTCACACCTGCCGGCGTGAGGGAGGGGTCACTTACGGTTTTGTGAGGATTATCGGTTAGGATACGTCTTATGAGTTCCGGAACTGAATTCCCTGCCACAGGCGAATTCACCTTTCAAGGACACTGTCGGAACGCCGCATCGGGGACTGGCGTCACAGGTAAGCCTTGCACCACTAATCCCAAATTTCCGGCGTCCGCGCGCTTATTCGAAAATGGAGGCAACCACCTCTTCGATGCTCTTCTGTATGGAGGCGTCGTCGGTGACCGCCCAGGTAACCGCAACCTGGCAGGCCCTCCGCGGAGGGATGCCCTGCGTGATGAGCTTGCCGGCATAGATTAGCAGTCGCGTGCTGGCGCCCTCTCCCAGGCCATGCTCCTTGAGGTTACGGACCTTCTCGCCCAACTTGGCTAGCTGCATGGCCGCGGCCTTGTCCACGCCGGACTCGTGCTCGACGATCTCCGCCTCGATGTCTCGCGGCGGGTAGTCAAACTCAATGGATACAAACCGCTGGCGGGTGCTATGCTTCAGGTCTTTTAACGCGCTCTGGTAGCCTGGATTATACGACAGTATCAAAAGGAAGCCGTCTGCGGCCTCCAGCAGCTCGCCCCGCTTTTCAATAGGGAGGATGCGCCTGTGGTCCGTCAGAGGGTGAATCAGCACCGTGGTGTCTTTCCTGGCCTCCACAATCTCGTCCAGGTAGCAGATGCCGCCTACTTTCACTGCCCGCGTAAGCGGTCCGTCTATCCACACAGTGGAGTCGCCTTCCAACAGGTAGCGGCCGACAAGGTCGCTGGAACTCAGGTCTTCGTGGCAGGCGATGGTGACCAGGGGCATATTATCAACATGGGCCGCGCCGTCCCCAAGACCAGATTGGTTTACTTTGGTAAATTGCTGGCCCAGCTTGTAGGACATGTACTCCACGAATCGGGTCTTGCCGCATCCGGTAGGCCCCTTGAAGATTAGTGGAATCTTCTGGGCATAAGCAGCTTCGAAAAGCTCAACCTCGTCACCAACAGCCTTGTAGTATGGCTCCTCCGTGAAGTGATACTCCTCGATAACGTAGCTGCGATAAAGTGTTTTGGTACTCTGAGTCATATCTTGCGTCTGCTCTCCTAACGGGCCGTTACCCTGCTGTCCCAAAGTTCTTGAATCTTGTTCCTTAGCTCGTTCAGGTCACCTGCATTGCTTACCACAACGTCGGCGTGGGCCACGCGCTCGTCCTGTGACATCTGAGCGGCCATCCGGGAGCGTATGGCCTCTTCGTCAAGCCCGTTTCGCTCCTGTATTCGCCGGACCACGTCCTGCTCGGGAGCGACCGTCACCCAGACCTCATCCACCAGCGGCGTCCATTTCGCCTCGATCAGCAATGCCGCTTCCAGGACCGCCACCTCCCTGCCCTGTTCGGCCAGCTTCTTGATACTTTCTTCGGCCAGCTTATAGATCTTAGGATGCGCGATGGCGTTCAGTTTTTGGAGGGCCTGCGGGTCTCCGAAGACTATTGGACCCAGCTTTCGTCTATCTATCTCGCCGTCGGGGGTCAACACCTCCCGGCCGAATGCGTCCACCACCTCCCGCCAACCCTCTGACTGCGGCTCGTATACCCGATGTCCAAGGAGGTCGGCGTTGACTATCGCCGCGCCCAACGCCCCCAGCATTTCGGATACCCGAGTCTTGCCTGTCCCAATGCCTCCTGTCAACCCGATTACGAACATAAATTCCTGCCATAGGGCAAATTCAATATATTCTATCAGTAGGCCCAAATAGGGTCAACATAACATGCATCTCAACGCATGAATCGTGAGAGTGCTTGGCTGCCAAAGGTCCCGTGCCGTAGCGGGTTATAATAGTAGATGTCGGAAGGAATCAAAGATTCAAGGTAAACCCGGAAACCCTAATAATGAAATCACCGTTCAAGTCCTTGCCAAGCGTAGAAAAGGTCCTGTCCGATAACCGTGTGGAGACGCTTGTTCAGAGGTATTCCCGTCAGGTGGTCGTGGACCTGGTCCGCTCTGAGATAGACACGGCCCGTCAGACCATCCTCGATGGCTACGCCGCGCCGGACTTCGACAGGCTGGTCCAGGCCATCGAAGAGAGCGCGGAGACCAATTGGCGGGAGTGGCCTGTCCACGTAATAAACGCCACGGGTGTCATACTGCACACCAACCTGGGCCGCGCCCCCCTGAGCCGCGAAGCCACCGACGCGGCGCGGCGGGCGGCGCTGGGCTACAGCGACCTTGAGCTGGACCTTGATACAGGCAGGCGCGGCTCCCGCCAGGCCCACATATCCAATCTGATGGCCGAGGTTACCGGCGCCGAGGCGGCCATCGTGGTGAACAACAACGCCTCCGCGCTCCTGCTGGGGCTAGCGGCCCTGGCCAGCGGCAAGGAGGTTATAGTCTCCCGAGGCGAGGCGGTGGAGATCGGAGGCGGATTTCGCGTGCCCGACGTGCTGCGCCAGAGCGGGGCCACACTGATAGAGGTAGGAACCACCAACCGCACCTACGCCCGCGACTTCGAGGAGGCCATCACGGAGAACACCGGCGCCATACTGGCTGTCCACGCCAGCAATTTTCGCATAACGGGCTTCACCCATGCCCCCGAGTTATCGGAACTGGTAGAGCTTGGCGCCAGGCACAGCGTGGTTGTGCTTCACGACCTGGGCAGCGGATGTCTGCTGGACACGACGGCATACGGCCTCGCTCACGAGCCCATGGCCCAGGAGAGCATTCAGGCCGGCGTAGGCCTGGGATTCTTCTCCGGCGACAAGCTGCTGGGCGGGCCACAGGCGGGTATCATCGCCGGAAAACGCCAGCTAATCGACATCGTGGCGCGGCACCCCCTTGCGCGGGCGGTGAGAATAGACAAGATGAGCATGGCTGCCCTGGCGGCAACGGTCCTCCATTACATCAAGGGCGAGGCGGAGGAGAAGGTACCCATCTGGCGCATGATTGCTATGCCGGAAGGCGAGGTGGCCTCTACCGCCGAGCGGTGGCAGGCGAAACTGGGCGACCAAGCGTCGGTGGAGAGCGCAATGTCAACCATAGGCGGGGGCAGCCTGCCGGGCGAGACCATTGGCTCATGGGTGGTGGTCATAGACTGCCGCAATAGGCCCGGTGGCGCCGAGGCGCTGGCCAACGCATTGCGCCATGGCGACACCCCGGTTATAGGCCGCATCGAAGACGAACGTGTGCTGCTGGACCCCAGGACGGTACTGCCGGAGGAGGAGGAGTCGCTTCTTGCCGTGGTGACGGACGCAATAAGGGCATGAATCGCCCCGTGTCGTTGGGGGTTGCAACCGGGTCATGCTAAATCTGAACGGCCGCCAAGCAGCGCAGACAGCAGATAGCTATGGCGCGTAGATACGAAAAATCTCGACTGCTGGGGCAACTGTCGGTGGAGACCGAGGTGCACCTGCGCCGCATGCCCGTGCGTCAGGCCATGGACAAGCTGGACAGGTACCTGAACGACGCCGTGATGGCGGGCTATCCCTGGGTGCGTGTCGTCCACGGCAAAGGCACCGGGACCATGCGCGAGGCTGTGCGGGACTTTCTGTCGAAGCACCCACTGGTCGTTAGACACCGACCGGCTGCGCCCAACGAAGGCAACGGCGGCGTAACTATCGCGGAGCTTCAGTAGCCTCACTTCAACGAGAGTCCTTTATCCGGCAGGCTCATCCGAGAATACGGGCTTGAGGGGCATACCGACAGACTTGCCCCGAACGTCTCAACCATTGATAATGCCACAGAAGACGTTCCGTCGAATCTTCTGAATGTTGAAGTGCTCCAGTCGTCTATGGGCGAATTTATCGCAAATGTACTGGCCATCTGGTGGGTGCTGCCTGCAGCCCTAGGCATTGCCATCGCAGCTAACACTCTGGCCGTGGAGGGCGCCGTAATGTTCGCGCCGGCCTTCCTACTGCTGTTTCCGGAAATTAGCGGCGCCTTCCCCGAGCTAACCCCCAACGAAGCAATCGGCGTCGCCCTGCTAATCATGTTCTTCGGCACTGCCAGCGCCAGCCTGGGCTACATGCGCCAGCACGTCGTGGATTTTGGTCTGGCGGCAAGGCTGGTGGCAGTGACCATTCCCTGCGCCGTGCTGGCCAGATCCGTGGCCTTCATGATCCCGTCGTGGCTACTTTTCATGGTCTTTGGCGGAGTCTTGTTTCTGCTGGCGTTCACGGTTCTCAGGTCGTTACTCGATCGTCGAAGAGGTGATCGCGAAGCCGTCCGGTCCAACGCAGCCGTTGCCACCAACACCCAAACCAGGCACAGCGTGGCTAAAGAGTTGGTGGCCCGGGACGGCCGCTCCTACCGCTACCTGGCCCAGTTCAATTGGCAGGACCGTGGATACACGGCCGCCGGCGGGATATTAGTCGGACTCATCGGCGTGGGCGTCGGCGCTATAGTCAACACGACGCTCATCGTACGCCACGGCCTGCCGGTGAGGGTGTCCGTTGCGACGACAGTGATCGTGGTCTCGGCAACGGTACTGGCGGGCTCGTTGACTCATCTTGCGGTGGCACGGGCATCGGGAGGAGCGGTAGCCTTCGAATGGACGCTGGTTGTCCTCGCCATCCCAGGTGTAATTATCGGCGGTCAGATCGCCCCTCACATCTCGGCCCGCTGCCCAGAGCGCACGCTAAAAATGGCGCTGATGCTTATGTTCGCCCTCATGAGCTCTGTCATGATTCTCCGGGGCATCGTCTCCCTATAGGTCAGCCGTCTCGGAAGCGCGATGGCGAAGAGACACCGATAGCCTCGCCGCGTTCCCGCCCCTACCCCCGGCCCTCCGCTTTCGCTACACTCAGGTCAATAAGCAAAGGTAAAAAGGACTGCCGCCATGACGCTTTTCGACCACCAGAGTCAACGCGAGCTGCAGAGCAAAGCCCCGCTTGCCGCCAGGATGCGGCCCAGCACCTTCGATGAGTTCGTGGGGCAGCAGCACATCATCGGCCCCGACACCGTCCTGCGGCGCAGCATCGAGTCCGACCAGCTCCCGTCCATAATACTCTGGGGACCGCCGGGCACGGGGAAGACGACGCTGGCCAACCTCATCGCCACGACTACGGAGAGCCACTTCGAGAGGGTCAGCGGCGTGACGTCCGGCGTGGCGGACCTGCGGCGCATCGCCGGTGAGGCCCGCGAGCGTCTCGGCATGCACAGCCGGAGCACCGTGTTGTTCATAGACGAGATTCACCGGTTCAACAAGGCGCAGCAGGACGTCATCCTGCCCTTTGTGGAGGACGGGACGCTGGTGCTAATCGGCGCCACTACCGAGAACCCGTCATTCGAGGTGGTCTCGCCTCTGCTGTCCAGGACGAGAGTCTTTGCGCTGCAATCGCTGACCGACGAGGAGGTAGGCCGCATCATCGCGCAGGCTGTGGCGGAGCCCCACCGGGGAGTGGGCCACCTTCAACCCCGGCTGGATGAAGACGCGGCCGCGCTGCTGGTGAATCTGGCCAACGGCGACGCCCGCGCGGCGCTCAACGCCCTTGAGCTTGCCACAGCGGCCACGAACCCCGACGAGGAGGGCAACCGCAAGATCACGGTGGCGGTGATACAGGACGCCATGCAGCAGCGGTCGCTGCGCTACGACAAGGGTGGCGACCTGCACTACGACACTATCTCCGCCTTCATCAAGTCGGTGCGCGGCTCGGACCCGGACGCGGCTGTGTACTACCTGGCCCGCATGCTGGAGGCCGGCGAGGACCCAATGTTCATCGCCCGGCGTCTGGTCGTGCTGGCGGCTGAGGACGTGGGCATGGCGGACCCGCAGGCGCTCTCAATTGCGGTGGCGGCGCAGCAGGCCTACCACCTGTTGGGCCTGCCGGAGGGCCGCATCCCCCTGGCGGAGGCGACGGTGTACCTGGCCACCGCGCCCAAGAGCAACGCCTCGTACATGGCGCTAAACCGGGCCACGGAAGACGTGCGGCAGTCGCGCAACGACCCGGTGCCCATGCACCTGCGCAACGCCCCCACCGGCCTGATGAAGGACATGGGCTACGGCCAGGGCTACAAGTACTCCCACGACTACGAGGACAACTTCGCGCCCATGCAGAACCTGCCGGAGAGCCTCAAGGGCCGGCGCTACTACACCCCCGGCGACCAGGGCTACGAGCCCGAGGTGGCCGAGAGACTAAGGCGCTGGTGGGGTGCAAGGCCTGATTAAATGGAAAACTTGTCCCGCTCTAATGCAATTGACGCAGATACCAATCTTTTCCTAAGAACAGATCGCTAGAGGTATCCATGTCTAATGGACAATCTGCAGAATAAACTAGATAGTTGGCGGCTGAAGGCACGGCCTGAATTCCATTCAGAAAAGAATTCACTGGAATGATGGTCCTTGTCAGCCCCTCTCCAAAAAGCGGATATTCATATACATCAGGTCCGAGACATGCTGCCACAACGGCACTGCTCGGAACTAACTCGTCGAACCTTCTCATCGCGTCCCGTAAGGAAGGGTTATTTGCAGTCAGTCGCTCGATGCTGTCCATGCTAAATACAGATTTCTGATTGTCCAAATCGAATACGGACCTATGGACGGACATTTCGGAGCCGAACGCGAATATGGAGCCATTTATGCGAAACGCAACAGCAGATAACGCAGAAATACACCCAACCAACACAACTAAGATTAGAATTGCCCTGACTGATTTGTGCCGCCATCTTAAGAGGGCGCCAACGATTGGCGCAGCAACGACTGCAGCAGAGATAAAGAAACGTCCGTGGCAACAGACGAGTGGCCCGCTGTATGCTTGGAGCAGAACAAACATTATGGCAGCAAAGGCCAATATTCGTAGGCCTCGGGGCCGCAGAAGTCCAAATGCCGCTAGAAAAACAGATGGCCAAACGAGAGTGAACCCTAAGACG
>JACZVF010000168.1 GCA_022572805.1 Chloroflexota bacterium | reverse complement strand
CCTCATAACCCCCTTAAATTTACGTCGGTTCCTTGCACTGAGATATCGGCCAGAAATCGGTCAGGCGTCGGCAGCGATGTCGGTACGGAAAAACGAGTCCTGGAAACGCACCCGCTTCACATTGTCGTAGACTTTGCGACGGGCTTTGGCAAGGGATTTTCCGGGAGCCGTAGCCGTTAGCACTCGCCCGCCGTCGGTGACGACGTCGCCGTTATCGGACAAACTGGTGCCCGCCTGAAATATAGTCACACCCGGCTCTATGGCGTCCAGGCCCTGAATGGCGTACCCGGTCTTGTATGGACCGGGATAGCCTCCCGAGGCCACGACCACGCTTACGTAGGTTTCGTCTCCCCAGTCTACATCCAGTCCTCGAAGCTGACCCCTGGCGGTGGCCAGCATAATCTGGGCCAGGTCTGTCTTGAGGCGCGGGAGCACCACCTGCGCTTCGGGGTCACCCAGGCGGCAGTTGAACTCGATGACCTTGGGGCCGTCCTCAGTGAGCATCAAACCCAGGTACAGAACGCCGCTGTAAGGGCATCCCATGCGCACCATTGCGCCGGCCACGGGCTCCATTATCTCCCGGCGCACGCGCGCTTCGATTTCACGGTTCCAGTGGTCCTTTCGTGGTGGGCTAAAGCTTCCCATGCCTCCGGTGTTCGGTCCGACGTTTCCGTCGCCGACACGCTTGTAATCACAGGCCGCGACCATAGGCGAGACGTAGTCACCGTCCACGAAGGCGAACACGCTGACCTCTTGCCCTTGCAGGAACTCCTCGATAAGGACGGAGTTTCCGGCGTTGCCAAACAGTCGTGCCTTAATCACGTCTCTCACTGCAATGAGGGCGTCTTCGCGAGTCTCGGCAACGATCACACCCTTGCCTGCCGCCAGTCCGTCGGCCTTTATCACGGTGGGGATTGAGCATGTCTCCACGTAGGCTCGGGCTTCTTTGTAGGAGGAAAATGTACAGGCCTGACCTGTGGGCACGGACTCGGCCAGCATCAGCTCCTTGGAGAAGACCTTGCTGCTTTCGATGCGGGCGGCGGCCTGCGTCGGTCCGAAAACCGGCAGCCCGGCAGACTGAAACCGGTCCACGATTCCGTTGGCCAACGGCACTTCGGGTCCGACCACGGTGAGATCTACACCGTTATTTATCGCGAAGTCGAGCAGGCCTTCCATGTCTGTCGCCGCAATAGGAACGTTTCTGGCGATCTGCGCTGTGCCCGCGTTGCCGGGCGCCACAAAGAGCTCGGACACCAACTCGCTCTGGTCCAGCTTCCACGCGATGGCATGCTCCCTGGCCCCGTTCCCGATGACCAGGGTTTTCATGAAAGTTTTCTGAGAACTTTTAGATTTTCTGCGTTCATGTGAGATGCATTATTTACCCGATTGGGCGGCTGAACGAGCGGCATATTCAGGGTATTATGCGCGGCGTGATTGCCTCTTTACCAGCTTGCCGGAGCCGGCATCGAAGGTGTGCGTCTCGTGCGTCTTGCGGTCGTTTTTGATGGCGACGCTGCGGCAGGCCCGCGCGCCCATATCGTCCAACTCCAGCAGTGTTCCCATGGCCACGAAGGCGATGTCCGCCAGCTCCACCGAAGCGTCTACCAGGTTGCCCTGGTTCAACTCCCTGGAGTGCTCTCCCGACTCCTCCACGAGATACGCCAGCCGCGTCCTGAGGCGGTCGAAGGCTGCGTCCGACGAGCCGTTGACGCTGATAGCCGGAATGCCGAACCTGTCGTGGAAGTCGTACACGCTACCGGCAATACGGTTGATTGAATCCAGGAAGTCCTGCCGGGAAATACTGTCCATGTCTTCTGCCATAAATTATTCGAAAACTACTCCCACTCGATGGTGCCGGGCGGCTTGCTGGTGATGTCGTACACCACCCGGTTGACATTTGGGACCTCGTTGGAGATGCGGCTGGACATTCGGGCGAGGACATCAAACGGCAATCTGGCCCAGTCCGCCGTCATGGCATCGTCGCTGTTGACGGCGCGGATGGCGATGACGTGCCCGTAAGTACGATAATCTCCGGTCACGCCCACGCTGCGGGTGTCCGTCAGCACCGCAAAGCTCTGCCAGGTGTCGCGGTAGAGGCCGCTGGCGCTGATCTCCTCCAGAACGATGGCGTCGGCCTCGCGCAGGATCTCCAGCTTGTCAAGAGTGACCTCCCCGATTATGCGGATGGCCAGACCGGGACCCGGGAAAGGCTGCCTGTACACGATGTCCTCCGGCAGGCCCAGCTCCAGTCCGACGTTGCGCACCTCGTCCTTGAACAGGTAGCGCAGAGGCTCCACCAGATTCAGCCTCATGTGCTCGGGCAGGCCGCCTACGTTGTGGTGCGTCTTGATCTTGGCCGAGATGTCGTCTCCCTGGGTCTCGCTCTCAATCACGTCCGGATAGAGAGTTCCTTGGGCCAGAAAATCCACGGTGCCGATGCGCGCCGCCTCCTCGTCGAAGACGCGTATGAACTCCTCGCCGATGATCTTGCGTTTCCGCTCCGGGTCGGTGACGCCTATCAGTGCCCCGAGAAAGTTTTCGGTGGCGTCGGCGTACACCAGGTTGGTCTTGAAGTGACGCTGGAAGGTGTCGCGCACCTGCTGGACCTCGCCCTTGCGCATCAGGCCGTTGTTCACGAAAATGCACGTGAGCTGGTCCCCGATGGCCTGCTGCACCAGCGACGCCGCCACGGCGGAGTCCACGCCGCCGGAGAGCGCGCAAATGACCTTGCCGTCACCCACCTGCTCCTGGATGCGCCCGATGCTGTCGTTCACGAAGTTGCCCGGCGTCCAGACCGGCAGGCACCCGCAGACGCCGTACAGGAAGTTCTCCAGAAGCTCCTTGCCCTGGGGTGTGTGGGCAACCTCAGGGTGGAACTGAATGCCGAACATGCCCTCGTCGTTGCCCATGACGACGATGGGAGAGTTCTCCGAGCTAGCCAATGACCTGAACCCGGGAGGCGGCTCCGTTATCTGGTCGCCGTGGCTCATCCACACCTGCATGGACGGCGGCAATCCCTGGAATATTCGCAGGTCCGGAGCGTTCTGCCGCATCTGGGCCTGGCCGTACTCTTTCTTGGAGGAGGGCGCTACTGTGCCACCCAGCTGGTGTGCCATTACCTGCATTCCGTAACAGATTCCCAGCACTGGCAGGCCGTTCTCGTAGACCCAGTCCGGCGCCAGGGGAGCGTTATCGTCGTAGACGCTGGCGGGACCTCCGGAAAGAATCACGCCCTTGGGGTTCAGCCGTGCAACCGACTCCCAGTCCGCTTTGTGCGATATGATCTCGCAGTAGACCTTGCTCTCTCGCACCCTTCTGGCTATCAGCATACTGTACTGCGAGCCGAAGTCGATAACCACGATGGATTCCCGCTGTGCCCTGGAAGAGATATCCTGCGATTCGCTGTTTTCGGGGCTGCTATCGGCGGACGTCCCTGAACTATGTGTCATCTGGTAATCAAATAATCCAAGATAAAATGGTAGACCTGAAGGTCGAAATCCGCACCATAATGAGGGTGAATATGTACCGCAGGGCCTGCGAAAGTTCTGTTAAACAGACCAGATTCAAGCTAGCATTTATGATATACTATTTCAAGCCGAAGACGGGAATTTAGCGCCTATTTCCACGCACAACGAAGCCCTGCACAGCCAGATTGCCGCCGCCATAGATATATTGAAACGCGGCGGAGTTGTGGGCATCCCTACCGACACGATTTACGGGCTTGCAGCCTGTGCTTTCGACCATAAAGCCGTCCGTCGGGTGTTCGACGTTAAGGGGAGGCCCGACAGCATGCCAATACCCGTGCTGCTGGGAGATACGGCTGATTCGCATAGATGCGTCGAACAGGACGTGCCTGAGGTGGCCATCCGATTGGCGGAGAGGTTCTGGCCGGGGGCGCTAACTTTGGTGCTGAAACGATCGGCCGCCATACCTGACATCGTCTCCGCCGGAGGAGATACCGTGGCACTGCGGGTCCCCAATCATCCGGTCCCCAGACTATTGGCGGACGGTCTGGGCGCGCCGATCACCGGTACCAGCGCCAATCGCAGCGGTGAGCCCGGCCTGACCACCGCCGACGCCGTAAAGGACGTCTTTAAGGACGGGGTGGACCTGGTTATAGACGCGGGCGAAATTCCAGGAGGTGTGGCATCTACTGTGCTGGACCTGTCCGGTGGCAGACCCGTGTTAGTCCGGCAAGGCGCTGTATCTGTGAAGGATATCGAAGCCGTGCTTGGGGCTAATATCACGATAGAAACGAGGCCTATCAGTTGACGTCTCCGCTGAACACTCAGGAGCTAACGGCAAGGGTAGACGCCGAGCTGAAGGCCATCATAAACGCCCGCGATGTGCCCCTGTACGGCATGATGTCCTACCACATGGGATGGACTGACGCGCCGGGACACACCGATCCCGCGACGCCAAAGCAACACGGCCTTGGGACGCTGTGTCTGCTGGCTTGCGGCGCCGTGGGAGGCGACCTGGAAACCGCTATTCCCGGCGCGGCGTCCGTGGAGTTGGTCAATAACTTCACGGAGATTCACGACGACGTGCAGGGCGGAATACCACGGCGGGCCAACCGCGACGCGCTCTGGTGGGTTTGGGGGCCTGCACAGGCCATCAACGCAGGCGACGGCATGCACGCCCTGGCGCGGCTGGCGCTGTTCCGGCTGCTGGAGCATGGCGTCTCCTCCGAAGTCACCTTCCGTGCTGTGCGCTTGATGGACGAGGCCAGCCTGGCCACCTGCGAGGGCCGCTTCATTGACATGGAGGCCCAGGAGCGGTTGGATCTGAGCCTGGACGCCTACCTCAACATGGCTGCCAAGAAGAACGGCTCGCTGCTGGCCGGGGCTCTGAAGCTTGGAGCCCTGATAGGCGCGGGCGAGGATAATCTGCTGGACTCTTTTCATCAGTGCGGTACCAGTCTCGGCGTGGCCCTGCAGGTGCAGGCGGACGTAAACGAGTTTTGGTCTGCCTCGCCCAGTCCGGAGGTAATGAATAAGAAGAAGCTGCTGCCCATTGTTTTCGCCCTGGAGAAGGCCTCGGCTAGTGAGAAGCGTCGCCTGGGAGAGGTCTACTTCAAGCGTGTGCTTGATCCAGAAGATGTCAAGAAAGTTCGGGAGGTTGTCGAGGGCCTGGGTGTAAAGGAGGCCTGCCGGGATATAGTATCGCAGCGCCTTTCGGACGCAATGTCGGCGTTGGACACTCCCGGCGTCTCTCCCGAGGGCCGGTCTTCCATTGAGGCCCTGGCCAGGCAGTTGCTGGGTGAGTAGGTTGAATGGAAAGAAGTCCGTAAAGGATATCGACGTCGCCGGCCGGACCGTCCTCGTGAGGGTGGACTTCAACGTGCCCTTTCGCCCCGGCACAAGGGAGGTCTCCGACGACAGCCGCATCCGCGCCTCGTTGCCCACGCTGGAGTACCTGCTGGCGCGTGACTGCAAGCTGGTCGTCTGCTCACACCTGGGGCGTCCCAAGGGCCAGGTGGTCGAGGATATGAGACTGGCCCCTGTGTCCGCAAGGCTTTCGGAGCTTCTCGGCAAGGCCGTCGCCCAGGCCCCGGACTGCGTCGGCCCCGAGGTGGAGTCCGCGGTTGCGGCCATTCCCGCGGGCGGCGTGTTGATGCTGGAGAACCTGCGGTTCCACGTCGGCGAGGAGAAGAACGATCCAGCCTTTGCCAAGGGCCTGGCGTCCCTGGCGGATGTGTACGTCAACGACGCCTTTGGCACAGCGCATAGGGCTCATGCGTCAACTCAGGGCGTGACCAGGTACCTGCCATCGGTCGCCGGCTTCCTCATGGCCAAGGAGCTGGAGATGCTGGGGATGGCGTTGGACAACCCCAAGCGGCCTCTTGCAGCCATCATGGGCGGGGCCAAGGTGTCCGACAAGATCGCGGTCTTGGAGCGGCTAGTAGACATGGCCGACCTTATCCTCGTTGGCGGGGGTATGGCGGCCACGTTCCTGAAAGCGCAGGGCCACGAGATTGGCGACTCGCTTATAGAGGGTGAGCGTGTTGGGTTCGCATCTGACCTGATAGCCCGTTGCCGGTCGGGCAAGCCAAGATTGCTGCTGCCTTCGGACGTGGTCATAGCGGACAGGTTTGCCGGGGATGCGGAGGCCAGAACCGCGTCGGTGTCGGAAATCCCTGCAGGCTGGCGGGTGCTTGATATTGGCCCCGATACGGCGGACGCTTTCGGCGTGG
>JACZVF010000167.1 GCA_022572805.1 Chloroflexota bacterium | reverse complement strand
GAGGCTGGTGGAGCCATCCAGAGGCGCCTCCAATGTGGTTCACCGATGTGTTGGTCCCGAAGGGCTGGCCATCAGGCGAATCCGTGAAGGAGGACCTACCCGCAAACTGTACATACGATACCTTCCCGCCAATTGATCCGGAACACATCGCTAGGACATTGACTGAGGCCCTCAACAGACTACAAGCAGAGGTGTGGGCCAGCCCAGGGCAACTACAGCTAAAAGGGACGATCGACTTATCGGTGCCATCGACTGATAACACACCGATACCAGGTGCACTACTAAAAACTGAGGAGCCGTATGACTCCCACGCGTTAGATAGTCCTTCGACAGGCTCACCACGAACGTTGATATACAATCCCGTTCGCCCTGTCCGACTCCGGAATAGGATTATCTTCGGACTCCGCCTCGGCGGAGAGCTTGTCGAAGGGCAAATGGCGCAATTTCTTTACTTCATGCGCAAGGCAGCGGCCAGCTATACCCTGTGACGCAACTGGGTGACCATTCAGACCGAAGTGTCTTGCAGCGGGGCCTATGGCGTAGAATTCGCGAATACGATAGGTCCCGATATCCAAAAAATCTCAGGAGGATTTCGTTTTGACTTCGCAAGCCCGCAGCCATGGACTCTCGCTCTACGACGCAGCACGCGCCATGGGTGTGAGCTTCGCCACCGAAACAGTCCCACGGGACAGATATGTGGAAGCTAATGGACTCAAGTTTCACTACCTTGAGTGGGGCGACCCGTCGAATCCGCCGATGCTGCTACTGCATGGGTTTGCGCAGACCTGTCACTCCTGGGACTTCGTGGCGCTATCTTTCAGCGACAGGTACAGGGTCATCGCGTTGGACCAGCGGGGTCACGGCGACAGCGATTGGGCCTCCGACGGCGACTATCAACCGGAAACCCAGCAGAAGGACATCGCTGCTGTCGTGGATAGGCTTGGCCTGGACAACTTCGTTCTCATGGGGCTGTCCATGGGTGGCCGAAACTCCTTTACCTACGCGGGCAACCATACCGATAAGATTAAGGCGCTGGTTATTGTGGACGCGGGGCCGCAGAACATGCGGGCGGGCTCCGGCAACATACGCAATTTCGTGCAGCAGGAGGATGAGCTGGACTCGGTGGACGCGTTCGTTGACCGAGTGCTGAAGTTCAATCCCCGCCGCGACGCGGTGCAGGTGCGAGGCAGCATCATGCACAACCTCAAGCAGCTGCCTAACGGCAGGTGGACATGGAAATACGACAAGCTGCTGCGCTCTCCGGACCGTAGATTCGGGTCTGACCCGGCCATGGAGGAGCGCCTCTGGGGTTACCTGGAGAGCATTCGGTGCCCTACTCTCGTTGTCCGTGGCGGCGCCAGCGATATCATAGCCCTGGAGACCGCCGAGAGCATGCACAGGCGGATACCTAACGCCACCATGACTACAGTTGAAGGCGCCGGCCACCTTGTCATGGGCGACAATCCGTCGGGTTTCCAGAAGGCCGTCTTGGATTTCTTGGCCGGAGTATAGCGATTTCTGGACACAACGCCGTGTGCTCTTCCGTGTGAATCGCGCGTGTAGCCGCAACTCCTGGGCAGGAACGAAGGCAGTCCGCGCACTGCGGCGCTGCGGTTTGAATTCAGCATAAAGGCCATATGCTTTCCATTGCGGTTAAAGCGGCCCCCATGCTACAATTTCAACATATAGAGGAAAATCAATTAGAAAATTGGGGAAGCCCCAGGAGTAGGTATTGGACAAGGCCGAAAAGCAAGCCGTTATGGAGGAGTACAGGACCCACGAAGGAGACACAGGGTCCCCAGAGCTCCAGGTAGCAGTTCTGACCAAGCGAATATTCGAGCTCACAGACCATCTCAGGATCCACAAACACGATGAGTCCACGCGTCGAGGCCTGCTGAAAATGGTGGGTCGCCGGCGTAGGCTGCTGCGATACCTCAACGGGGAAGACGTAGGCCGATACAGGGCGCTAATAGCAAGGCTTGGACTGAGAAGATAGCTCTCCGACATGTCGGAGGGCTATATTTCTTTTTTCCCAAGGTTCCCCATGAGTTCCCCCAGGAGGTAACGCAACAAATGGTATCCACGTACGTACGAAATTTCGACACAACGCCACTAACCCTTGAGACGGGCAAGCTGGCCCAACAGGCCGGTGGCGCCGTGCTGGTCAAATACAGAGACAACGTTCTCCTTGTAACCGCCACCATGAGCAAGCCCAGGGAAGGCATCGATTTCTTTCCGCTGACAGTGGATGTCGAAGAGAGGCTGTACTCAAGAGGCAAGGTGCCCGGCAGCTTCTTCCGGCGGGAGGGCAGGCCCAGCACACACGGCATACTTATGGCCCGCCTGTGCGACAGGCCCCTGCGTCCGCTGTTCCCCAAGGACTTCCGCAACGAGGTCCAGATCGTAATCACCACACTGTCCATCGATCAGGAAACGCCCTTCGAGACCATGGCCATCACGGGCGCATCGGCGGCGCTTTCCATATCCAACATTCCCTTCGAAGGGCCCATCGCGGCGACACGAATGGGATACGTCAACGGCTCGCTGGTCGTCAACCCGACTTATCAGCAGCTTGAAGAAAGCAGGCTGGACATCATCGTGGCGGGCTCCAGAGACGGCGTGACGATGATGGAAGCGGGGGCCAACGAGCTCTCCGAAGACATCGTCATACAGGCCATTGAGAAGGCCCAGGAAGTTAATCTCAAGACCATCGAATTACAGGACGAGATGGTCCGCGACGTGGGCAAGCCCAAGGGCGACTACAGTCCCTTCGGGTACCCCAAGGAGTTGGACCCGAAGCTGCACGACATGCTAAGCGGCAAGCTGTCCCACGCCTTCTCGTCGTCTACCGGCAAGGCGGACCTTGAAGAGAAGTTGGACGCGCTCAGGGCCGAGGTACGCGACGCTCACGGTGAGGAGTACGACGGCAAGCACCTGATGGAAGCCTTCGAGACTCAGCTCGAAAACGCCTTCAAGGTCAGCGTGCTGCGAGACGGCAAACGCCCCGATGGACGCGGCGCGAAGGAGATTCGCGCGCTTTCCAGCGAGGTCGGTCTGTTGCCCAGGACCCACGGCAGCGCTCTCTTCACACGGGGTGAAACGCAGATCCTGGGAGTCGCGACGCTGGGCTCTGTCGGCGACGCTCAGAGGATGGACACCCTGACGCCGGAGGAGACCAAGCGCTTCATGTTGCATTATAACTTCCCACCCTACTCTGTGGGTGAAGCCAGGCGCATGGGCTCGCCGGGCCGCCGTGAGATCGGTCACGGCGCTTTGGCGGAGCGGGCATTGGCGCCGGTCCTGCCCAGCCAGGACGATTTCCCGTACACGCTGCGAATCGTGTGCGAAGCGCTCAGCTCCAACGGCAGCACCTCCATGGCCAGTGTGTGCGCCGGCACTCTGGCCCTAATGGACGCGGGAGTTCCCATCAAGGCGCCGGTCGCCGGAATATCCATCGGACTCATTGTTGGCGACGATGGCGAATACGCCACAATTACAGATATACAGGGCATGGAAGACCACGTCGGCGACATGGACTTCAAGGTTGCCGGGACCCGAGACGGCATAAACGCAATTCAGCTGGACATCAAGGTCAAGAGCCTGACGATGGACATGGTCAGGGACGCGTTGGCTCAGGCAAAGGAGGGCCGGCTCTTCATTCTGGACCATATCGCAGGCACGCTAAGCGGCGTCCGAGAGGACCTCAGTCCGTTTGCACCGCGCATGGTGCGCATCAAGGTGCCTGTCGAGAAGATTGGCGCTGTCATTGGGCCGGGCGGCAAGACGATTCGTGGCATTACCGAAGAGACCGGGGCCACCGTGGACATTCAGGACGACGGCACGGTGACCATCGGCTCATCCGACGGCGACGCGGCCAAGAGGGCCATTCAGATGATCGAAAACCTGACCCGCGAGGTTAAGGCGGGCGATATCTTCACCGGCAAGGTCGTCCGCATCATGGATTTCGGCGCATTCGTGTCGATTCTTCCTGGAAAAGACGGCCTCGTCCACATAAGCCAGCTCTCTGAAGACCGGGTGGAGACCGTGGAGGACGCGGTCCAGTTGGACCAGGAAGTCACGGTGATGGTCATCGAGATAGACAGTATGGGCAGAATCAACCTGTCCCGGAAGGCGCTCCTCACAGCCGAGGAAGGCGAAGAGCCTGAGGCTATCCTTGCCAGAAGCCAGGCAGAGAGGCCCCCCAGGCCCTCAGGCGGCGGACGGGGCGGCCCTCGTGGTGGAGGCGGAGGCGGCTTCCGTGGCGGCGGAGGTGGTCGAGGCGGCCCCCGTGGTGGTGGCGGCGGTGGCGGCGGTGGCAGGTCCGGCGGCTACAGGCGCGACTAGCCCGCCCCAATACCAAACAGATAATACGAAAGCACGAAAGGCTTCGGTTGATAAGACCGGGGCCTTTTTGTTTCTTCCGGCACATGTGGTAAATTGGTCTTGATGTGGCGTCGGCATCATGCCTGTCGCCATAAGTGCCCTGATGCCAATGCGAATTCGGTTGCATCCAGAATCAAGAATCGGAGAAGAAGATGAGCATTAACGTAGTCGTACATGGTGTGCTGGGCAGGATGGGACAGCAGGTGCTGGACGCCGTCACCAACGAGCCGGGCCTGACCCCCGTTGGTGGCGCCGACGCCTTCGCAGCGAGCGGTACGTTGGCGCTGCCCGACGGCTCCGGCGACGTGCCCCTGTCCAAAAGCTTGCAGGACGTGTTAGGCGAGGCCAACGTTGTGGTCGACTTCTCCAGCGCCGAAGGGGCCGTGTCCGTAATACGCACGGCGACCGCCAACGGCGTGAACGTCGTGGTGGGCACAACGGGCCTCACCGACGCCAACGTGCAGGAGGCCGAAAGCCTGGCCAACGAGCACAACGTGGGCGTTATTATCGCACCCAACTTCGCAGTTGGGGCCGTGCTCATGATTCACCTGGCGAAGCTGGCGGCCCGCTTCTTTGACTACGCCGACCTCATCGAGATGCACCACGAGGCCAAGATCGACTCGCCATCGGGAACGGCGCTGGCCATAGCCAGGGCGGCTGTGGAGGGCAAAGGCGGCTCGTTCGTCTCGCCCAAGTCGGAAAAAGAGCTTTTGGAGGGCGCCAGAGGCGGCGTCTACGACGGCGTTAACATACACAGCGCCCGCATGCCCGGCCGCGTGGCACACCATGAGTTAGTCTTTGGTACGTTAGGACAGACCTTGACCATAAGGCACGATTCCGTCAACCGCGAGAGCTTCATGCCCGGTGTTCTGATGGCCATTAAAGAGGTTGTCAACCGGAAGGGCCTCACCGTCGGCCTCGACAAGATCATGGGGCTGTAGGGTCTTTTGGAAAGAGGCTTTCTAAGTCTCTATCTTAAAATCGTCATGGGGGAGTCCAGAGGGGCTTTTCCCCTCTGGCAGAGGGCCTGGGGGATGTGCCCCCAGCAACAAGAGTCCCCAGGGTGGGTGGCGGGAACAAGGCATCCGCCTCTTCGAGATAGTTGCTTAGTGACGGAGAACAGGAAGTCATCGAGGTGCGCGGCTCCAGGCGACACCAAATGTCGTTGTTCGTGCAGCAGACCTGTTGCCAATCGGATTCAAAAAACGGATTCAAAAAAATGAGGATTTGCTCTTTTCTGCCCAGCGCCACGGAGATCGTCTACGCACTGGGGCTGGGCGATTCCTTGTTGGCCGTTAGCCACGAGTGCGACTTCCCTTCTGAGGCGCAAGCTAAGCCTAAGGTCGTTCGCAGCAGGTTCGATGCGTCGTCCCTCAGCGGCCGGGAGATCGATCGGGTTGTGTCGGAGATGTATGCTCGCGGCGAGCGCATCTACGAGGTAGACCAGGCGGTGCTGGAAGAGATCAAGCCGGAGTTGGTCCTGACTCAAGAGCTGTGCGATGTTTGTGCGGTTTCCTATGAAGACGTGCAACAGGCCGTCGTTCAACTGGATATGCTACCGGTCGTGATGTCCCTGGATCCCGGCAGCATTGGCGACGTTCTCCAGGATATCGAGAATGTCGGACGATTCACCGGGACCCTTCCGTTGGCCAAGGAGATTGTGGGGGACCTGCAGACCAGGATCTACAAGGTGCGTTCCCGGTCCGCCAGTGCCGAATCAACGCCTCGGGTGGCGTGCATCGAGTGGCTGGAGCCGATGATAGTTGCGGGGCACTGGGTCCCGGAGCTTGTCGAGATGGCGGGCGGCGTGGATGTGCTGGCGGAGCCGGGAC
>JACZVF010000166.1 GCA_022572805.1 Chloroflexota bacterium | reverse complement strand
CCGGAGCAGGCGATCGAGCCCCCTTTGGCCGCTGCCGGCGAGGACACCCTGGCGGCCATGGTGAAAGACGTGGATGGCATCCTGACGTGTTTCGCACAGGTCACGGAAAAGGTGGTTCGGGCCGCGACAAAATGCGTCGTGATAGGCCGGTACGGCGTGGGCTACGACAACATAGCCGTGGACGTGGCAACCGAGCTGGGCATTGCCGTGACCTACGTGCCGGACTACTGCGTGGAGGAGGTCTCAGACCACGTGCTGGGCCTGCTTTATGCATGGAACCGGCGCATTCCCCTGTTCGACAACTCCGTCAAGACCGTCGGCTGGGGCAGCATCGCCCTGGACATGCCCATTCTTCGTCTACGCGGAAAAACGCTGGGGCTGCTGGGATATGGCCGCATCGGGAGAGCCGTCGGGCAGAAGGCTCATGCGCTGGGCTTTCGGGTGCTGGTCTACGACCCCTACATCTCAGCCGACTCGGCTGAGCTCTCGGGCGTGCGGTTGGTGGACATGGAGACGGTGCTCAAGGAATCGGACTTCATCTCCATTCACACCCCGCTAAACGCGGAGACGGAGAACCTGGTCGGAGCCAACGAGTTGGCCCTCATGAAGCCGACCGCGTTCCTTATAAACTGCGCCCGTGGACCGCTTATCGACGAGGACGCCCTTTACGACGCCCTCATCAACAAACGCATCGGCGGCGCGGGCCTGGACGTGCTGGTGGACGCGCATCCCTCACCCGACTACAAGCTATTGAAGCTGGACAACGTTATCATCACGCCCCACGTGGCATTCTTCTCGCAAGAGGCCGTGCTGGAGCTGGAGGAGCGCGCAGCGGGGGAGGTGGTGTCGGTGCTGCAAGGCAAGATGCCGGACAACCTGGTCAACCCGGACGTGCTGTCGCATCCGAATCCCAGGCATGGCCTGCCGCCGACCTCATCTTCTTGACCCAGAAGCGAACGTACTTCCCAAATTTCGTTCGTGGTCAGCCTGTCCAACCATTCACGGTAAGTCCCGAATTCACCGGACATCCCCCGACCCGCCGCCGTCGACAATGCGTTAAAATATCCGCATGATGGATACGGTGATAATCAAGTTCCATGAGCTGGCACTCAAGGGCAAGAACCGGCCCATGTTCATTCGCAGGCTGTCCCGCAACCTGAAGCAGGCTGTGCGAGGGACAGGCGTAAAGCAGGTGTGGCTCGGCCACATGCTGGTGGGCATGACGATGGCGGAAGGCGCGGACTGGCCGGAGATATCCCAGCGAATCCGCGACTGCTTCGGCGTGGCCAAGTTCTTCCCGGCGCACAAAGTGGGACTCGACCTGAACGAGGTAAAGGCGCTACTCCCGTCTGAACTGCGCCAACGCCGGTTCGAGAGCTTTCGAATTACGGCGCATCGCTCCGACAAGCGATTTCCCATGCGTTCCTATGACATCAACCGCGACCTCGGCGCGTTCGTGCAGGAGCAGACCGGCGCGGCGGTCAAGCTGAAGAATCCGGACCTGGAGATTTTTCTGGACGTTCAGCACGACGGCATACTTGTCTACTTCGACGAGGTGCGGGGCTACGGCGGCATGCCCGTGGGCGTCAGCGGCACGACGATGGCCCTGCTATCGGGCGGCATCGACTCTCCGGTGGCCGCCTGGTACATGATGAAGCGGGGCAGCATATCCAAGTTCGTGCACTTCCACAGCCATCCGCTTGTTGACACTTCGTCCATCGAGAAGGCCACGGAGCTGACGCAGATGCTGACCCGTTACCAGTACAACTCGGAGCTTTACCTGGTGCCCTTCGCCAAGATACAGCAGCAGATAATCGTCTCCGTGCCGCCGTCGTACCGCGTGGTGCTGTACCGGCGCTTCATGGTGCGCATCGCCGAGGCGCTGGCCCGCAAGCACGACGCCGCCGCGCTGGTCACGGGCGAGAGCCTTGCGCAGGTGGCGTCCCAAACGCTGGACAACATCACGGTCATCGACGAAGTGGCGCAAATGCCCATCCTGCGGCCCCTCATCGGCTTCAACAAAAACGAGATTATCGACGTCTCGCAGGAGATCGGCACCTACCCCGTCTCCATACTGCCGGACCAGGACTGCTGTTCGCTATTCGTGCCAAAGCACCCCGTCATCCACAGCAACATCAAGACAGTCAACAAGCTGGAGGCCGTCCTCCCCATCGACGACATGGTCGCCGCCGCCCTGGAGCAGGTTGAGCTAAAGCGGTTCTCTTTTCCAGAGGGGTAGCACAAAAAGAAGTCTCATTATCAAGACTGTTCGTGCCGGACATTCAAAATCAAATCATGGAGTGGCTCTGGCCGCCGTCGATGACGATGCAGGAGCCGGAGATCAGGCTTGCGCGCTCAGAGGCCAGGAAGGCCACCAGGTCGCCCAGCGGCTCAGGGTCGCCGAACTTGCCCATGGGCAGGTTGTTCTTGATGAAGTCCTCCACGACCTCCCTGGGTTGGTCCCGCTGGAACCGCTCCCAGGAGCCGCCCTCGTGGGAAATGGAGCCCGGCGCGATGCTGTTCACCAGCACACCGTCCTTGCCCAACGTCTGCGCGGCGTGCTTGGTCGCGGCAATCAGCGCAGCCTTGGCCGACATGTAGGAGATGTTGCCGCCCCACTCCCGGCCATAGATTGAGGCGATGTTGATGATGCGTCCCCACCCCTGCTCCCGCATGTGCGGAATCGCCAGTTGCATCAGCTCGAAGCCGCCGTAAAGGTTCAGATCAAAAGTCGCCTTGTAGGCATCCAGGGACACGGCCGTGATGTCCTCCCGGGCCTGGGAGCCGCCGGCGTTGTTGACCAGAATGTCGATCGGTCCTAGCCCACCCACCACCGCCTCATGCAGGGCTTTGATGTCGGACTGATTTGCCACGTCCGCGATTACCCCAATCGAGTTCACGCCGTTGGCCTTCAACTCGGCCACCGTCTTGTCCAGCGTCTCTTGCGTGCGGCCGCAGATGGCCACGTCGACGCCCTCCCTGGCCAGGGACAGCGCGGCCTGCTTGCCCAGTCCACGGCTCCCGCCCGTTACCAGGGCCACTTTGCCTTTGATTCCCAAGTCCATGAAACGCCTCCTATTATTTGTCCATTGGATGACCGGCAAAAGATTATCACGGCAAGAACGGTTCCACAAATACTTTATCGGGAAGCTCACGCGTTACATCGAAAGGAAGTTCGTCAAGGTAATGTCGTTCCGAGCGAAGTCCGGGGCTGAGGTCGGAGCGAGGAATCACAGACCACAAGTCTGAGGGGAAGGTCAAGGCTCTGGATTCCTCGCCGCGGCTCGGAATGACAGTCGCCGACCTTGACGCATCGAAATGTCTACCCTACCATTCAGCATTGATGTTCCTTGACCTCCATACGCACTCGGTGTCCTCCGACGACTCCCGCGCGACGGTGGAGCAGTACGTCAAGTGGGTGTCGGTGCTGCGGCGCAAAGGCCACAGGGTTGACGGTTTCGTCCTCACAGAGCACCGCCAGTTCGACGGCGACAAGGACTATTCCGGTTTATCCGCGGACAACGACGTGATAATTCTGAAGGGGTCTGAGCTGGACACCAACTTCGGTCATTTCCTTGTGTACGGCGTTAACCAGGCCCTGCTTGACGAGATCGACTTCACGAAGGTCGGCCTGGACGCCATCGAGCTTATGCGTGCCGCGGACGCCTGCGGGGCCATGGCCATTCCGGCGCACCCGGGCAGGTTTGGCATCGGCCTGGTGGAGTACATAGACAACGGCTCGGATTTCAGTGGCGTTAGCGTCGTGGAGCTTCTCAACGGCAGCAACAGGCCGGGCGAGCAGGAACGGGCCGAGGGTTTGATCAGCGCGCGAGGCTACGCCGGCACCGGCGGCAGCGACGCCCACGTCGTCAGCGCCATCGGCGCCTGCATGACCCGATTCGAGGGCAATATCGCCGATGAGACAGACCTGGTGCGAGAGCTGCGATGCGGAAAATTTCAGGCAGTACGTTTAGACGAGGCAATAACCCGATGACAACCGACGACGATATCAAGTACGACCGTAGCCTGCTGGGCGTCTCCAACAGCCTGGGACAATTTCGGGTCACGGCCAAGATGATTCTGGACTTCGCGCAGTCCACCGGCGAGACCAATCCTGTTTACTCCGACGAAGCTAGAGCTAAAGAGAGTGAGTTCGGCAGCCTTATCGCTCCGCCGACCTTCTGCAACGTGTTCGTGAACGGCCTGTCGCGCCCGGACATCAAGCTGGAGTTCGGCGACATCGGGTTCTTCGCCGGACAGGCCGTGGAGAGCCTCGCGCCGATTCGCCCAGGCGATACGCTGAATGCCTCCACCAAGCTGAAAGAGGTCTACGCCAAGACGGGACGCTCCGGCAAGATGGTATTCACCGTTTGGGAGACCAGCTTCACCAACCAGAACGACGAGGACGTTGCACGGGTGCAGGAGTCCTACGTCAGAAGGAACAGCAGAAAGCAGTGAGCAGAGAACTTTACTTCGAGGACGTGGAGATCGGTGACGACATTGGACCTGTGCAGCGCACGGTCAACCGCGATCAGGTGCTGCGATTTCTCAGCGTGCACCAGGGCCGCGACACCGGCGTGAACCGCTTTACCAGCGAGGAGGCCGCCAAGAAGGAGGGCCTGCCGGGGGCCATCGTGCCCGGCGCCATGAACATCGCCATGATGTCCACGCTGCTGACGGGCTGGTCCGACACCGCCCGCCTGAAGAAGCTGGACGTGGTCTTCCGAGGCATGGTGCCCCACGACAAGACGCTGACGTTGTCCGGCATCGTCACGGACAAGGGTGTCGTAGACGGCGAAGCCCGCCTGGAATGTGACGTCTTCCTGGAGAACGACGAGGGCACCCGGCTGGTAATCGGCAACGCCATCGTCCTGCTGCCAACGCGATAACACGACTTCGGGCCGCGTCCGTTTCCGGGCGTTGACGGCAATAACGCCGTCTCGGTCCAGCCCATTCCCAGTCTCGCCTGTACAATCTGCAAATCCGGGACCCGCACCGAAACGAAGAAACAGGTCCGCCGCTCGCTGTGGCAAAAAGGAAGCCCCCGGCGTGACAGGGGGCTTCCTAAATCATTGACCGCCGGCGTCGCCGGTTGGAATCTATGGACCGATCGGATTGGTTATGGGCAGGTTAACCCCAATCGCCGCCCCGCCAAAGCCGCAATCCGGGTGGCCGAACGGATCGGTTGGATCATAGATTATGTTGTCGTCAACGGTCGCGCTCACCCCGGCGGGCACAAAGTCCAAAGCCAGGAAGTCTCGTGTCTTCCAGGCGACGTTATGGTCGGTGCAAGAGGTGTCGCCACTGACGCCAATCGCGCCCAGCAGCTTGCCATCGGCATCGTATAGCGCCAGACCGCCGCCAAAGACGTTCACGCCGCCGATTCTGCTACGCTTCCTCGTCATCGGGTCATTGGGCATCCCGTATTTGCTGGCCGGACCTGCATAAGCAACGTCCGTGTTCACGGGGTTGCTGAACTGCAGACCGAACAGGCTTCCGCCAGGCTGGACCGGCGTGAATAGATTCGCCGTGGACAAAGCGAACCCGGGAAGGCTAAAGGCGTTGGCGGTATTCGCCTTCTGCGCCGATATCACGCGGCTGCCCGGCCACTGGTCGCCCCTGTCGTTCCCGGTGAATGCTACGCCGCATACCTCCCCGTCGCGGTTCACGATCGTGCCCCACATGTTGAAGCTGAAACCGCCGTTAGCTTCAGCCTGCGCCTGAATGAGGGCGGCTTCCAACTGAGAATGACTTGGCAGGTCCTTGCACGATGTGCCGCTGCCGGCGAAGGCGATAGGGCCGCCCAAAAATCCCAACCCGGCGGCCAGTGCGGCTACCACTGCAATGAGTCCTACTGAGAGCCCAACAAATTTCTTCATATTCACGTTATTCTCCTAATCTATTAGAGAGCGGTCCGTCGATTGATGGCAGCTGATTCGATTCGTCGCCCCTGTGCTACCGTCGCCGACATGCCTTACCGGCACTCTAGGGGCCCCCTTCAAATCCCTGACGGATGGAAGCATAGCGCGGACGGGAGGCATTCTACGCGCTAAAGCATCTGTAATCAACCGGATTGGTAAATATCCGGCGTCTGTCGCCGTTTCAAGTAGGGATATCCAAGCTCAGGAGGGTCGTTGATCAAGATTTTCCAAAATCCAGTCCCTCAGCAAGATGCGCAGTTCATCTTTGCACTCGTCCAGGCGATGCCCGGCTCCCTGCATGATGTGCAGCTCTTTGGGCTTGTTGGCCCACTGGTAAATCTGCTCC
>JACZVF010000019.1 GCA_022572805.1 Chloroflexota bacterium | reverse complement strand
GGAGGCCACGATGCCGGACATCAGCTCCGCGCGGTCAGGCACGGCCATCTCGGCGGCAGCCGAGGGCGTCGGGGCCCGGCGGTCAGCGACAAGGTCAGCGATGGTGTAGTCGGTCTCATGGCCCACGGCGCTTACTACCGGTACCCTGCTGGTGAATATTGCCCTGGCAACGGCCTCCTCGTTGAAGGCCCACAGGTCCTCCAGCGAGCCCCCGCCTCTGGCCACGATGATGACGTCGACGTCCGGCTCATCGTTGGCGGCGGATATAGCCTCGGCTATGGCAAGAGCGGCACCGTCGCCCTGCACCGGAGACGGGACCAGCGCCAGCTCCACCAGCGGGTAGCGGCGTCTGATAACCGTCTGGATGTCGTGCCACACTGCGCCGGTGGGGGAGGTCACCACCGCGATGCGCTGCGGAAATGCGGGAAGCTCCCGCTTTCGCGACGGCTCGAACAGGCCCTCTTCTTCCAGCTTCAAATGCAACTGCTCCAGCTTTAGCTGAAGCTCGCCCACGCCCTCCGGCTGCACTATGTCCACGATGAGCTGGAGGTCGCCGCGCGGCTCGTACATGGATACCCGCCCGTGGGCAATTACGGCAGCGCCATTTTCCAGTTGATCGGCGCCACGGGAGCCGCGGAACATGACGCACCGCAGGGCCGACTTGGCGTCCCGCAACGTGAAGTAGGAATGGCCGGAGCCGGGGCGGGCCAGGTTGGACACCTCGCCGCTGACCCAGGCGTCCCGCAGCAGCGCGTCCCTCTCCAGCGTGTCCTTTATGTAGGACGAGACCTCGCTTACAGTGTAAACGGGCATCCAACGCTCCGATTCAGCGATACGTAATTTCGGATTTTATTAGATACGATGGTTCGCAAGAGGATGCCGGACAATATTACATGGGCTTACAAGACGTTCGCCCATGATGACGCGCGAGATGAGGGCGTTGCTACGGACTCAATGGCGTCAGGGTAAAAACCAGGCGCTACACCCTGGACAGGTACTGACCGGTCCTGGTATCTACCTTGACCTTCTCTCCGGCGTTGACGAACAGCGGCACATTCAACACGAGGCCGGTCTCCAGCGTGGCGGGCTTGGTGCCGCCCTGAGCCGTGTCGCCGCGAACGCCGGGCACCGTCTCAGCCACCGCAAGGTCCACGGTTATCGGCAACTCGATGGCCACCGGGTTTCCCCGATACAGCACCAGCTCCACCTCAATCTGCTCCACGAGGTACTGCAGCGAATCCGCAATCTGGTCCCCGGCCAGGGGGAATTGCTCGTAGCTTTCGGTGTCCATGAAGTAGTACAGGTTGTCGTCCTGGTAGATGTACTGGGCCGTGTGCCTCTCCACATTGGCCAGCGTGAAATCAACGTCGTAGCCGGAGAAGGTGCGCTCCACCAGCCGTCCGGTGGTCAGCTCCCGGAACTTGATTCGCATCACGGGGGCACGCTGCTGCTTCTTCTGCTGCTCGTACGCCACCACCACGAATGGCCGGTCATCAAGCTCGATGGCCATGCCCTTTCGCAGGTTCCCGTAGTTGACCGTCATGTGCGTCCTCCGCCCTAAGCAACTATCTCAAAAAGGCGGATGCCTTGTTCCAGCCCACCCACTTGGGGGCACATCCGCCAGGCCCTCTGCCAGAGGGGGGAAACCCCTCTGGACTCCCCCATGAAGATTTTAAGACAGTGACTAAATGAAAACAGGTCTCTGACTGGCTGCTAAAACGCCAGTTTGCGTGCCTTGCTGATTACCCTGGCCCGCCCATTTTCCATTACGACTATGTCCTCGATGCGGACCCCGCCCCAACCCGACAGGTAGATCCCAGGCTCGATTGTGAATACCATGCCGTCCTCAAGAACGTCGTCTGCTCTGGGGCCAACCCGTGGGAACTCGTGCACAGCCAAACCTACGCCGTGACCCAGGCTGTGACCAAAATCGTCGCCATACCCGGCCTCGGCGATGATGTCTCTGGAGATGGCATCGCACTGCTCGCCGGTCATGCCCGCCTCCACCTTCTCCTCGGCCTCCACCTGCGCATGCAGGACGATATCATATATCTCGCGAAACTTCTCGTCGGGCGTGCCTACGAAGACGGTACGGGTAAGGTCGCTGCAGTAGCCCCGGTACTTGGCGCCCATGTCGATGACGATGGCGTCGCCTTCCTTGACGACCGTCTCATCGGCCCTGTGGTGTGGCAAGGCCCCGTTAGGTCCCGCGCCCACGATGGTGTCGAAGGATATCATCTCGGCGCCGCGTTCGCGCATGGCCTTCTCCAGCTCCCATGCCACGGCCTCCTCGGTGGTGCCGGGCACGATGCCGGGGGCCACCTGGTCAATGGCATCATCCGCGATCTCCACGGCCCTGGTCAGCAGCTTGAGCTCGTCGGCGTCCTTGAAGGTCCTGAGCCGCTCAACCACGCCGGATATTCCCACAAGCTCAGGGCTGTTGGTAGTCTCGCCCTCGGCTGCGGCCTTTGTGAAGGCCTGATGCAGGGAGACCGTCATGTCGGTGTCTTCGAAGCCGACCTTTTTCACGCCCTGCTCGGCTGTCCACTCGGGGAACCAGTCCAGTCCTGCCGCCGTTCGCTGTACCCGAAAATCAGGAGCCTGTATTCCAGCCTGCTCAACGTAACGAAAGTCCGTTGCCAGAACGGCGTCGTCCCGCGATATCATCAGGTAACCGGCCGAGCCCGTGAATCCGGACATGTAGCGCCGGTTTTCGGACGACGATATCAGCATCGCGTCCAGGCCTTCCTCCAGAAGTTTCTCACGTAGCTTGTTCAGTTTGAGGTTGCTGCTCATGCGTTTCCTTTATTATTGGATAATCGGAGTGAGGGTTCTTCGTATATTCAGCCTACCAGGTTGTCTACGCCTGCTTTAGATGCGCGGCCAGGTACTCCAGCGCGAAGACGTAGCCTTGCCAACCCAGACCAGCGATCTGTCCCATGGCGATGTCGGCGATAACCGAGTGGCGCCGGAAATCCTCTCGGGCGTGGATGTTGGACAGGTGAATCTCGACGATTGGAAGCCGGGAGTCGGTCAGGGCGTCCCTCATGGAGATGCCGTAATGGGTCAAAGCGCCTGCATTTATGATGATGCCGGAAGCGTCCGGGGCAGCCTGCTGCAGGTAGTCGACGATGGCGCCCTCGTGGTTCGACTGGAAAAACTCCACGTCCACGTTCAAGTCTCGGGCCTTGTCGCTGACCAGTTCCTCGATGCCGGCCAAAGTCTTTACGCCGTAGTGGGAGGCTTCCCTTTTTCCCAGCATATTGAGATTAGGCCCATTAACAACCAAAATCTTCATCGTTTTGTATATCAAGCTCCGGACATTGGCTTTGCGTAGGTAGTGTCAGGGCGAACGCCATCTGCCGATGCAAACGATCTTGCTTATGCAGGCCGCTTTCGAAATCAGCGGCTGGCGACAAAGGCCATTGTAATACGAAAGTGGGCGGGTGGGGAACCTGCGGCGAGGTCGGCGAGTTACTGGATTACCTGGTTGAGGACCAGGAGCACCAGAAAGGTGACAAGGCTGGCCGCGACGATGAAGGATACTCTTCTCATGCACGCATCTCAATAATATACGGGGGGCATAACTCGACAAACCCCCCGGCGATTTTTCGGCCTGCTGCTGAACGGATTTCTGAAGTAGTATTTAGGATAAACGGCCCGTGCCCTAATCAACCGCACCCGTCAGTCGGAGCGGACAGACCTAACCTTCTCCGGCGTCTTCCCTCGTGTCGGACCCGGCCGCCGCAGCGCCGTTGGACTGACCGGCAGGCTGGGAGCGTGGATGGGCCGCGAGGTAGACCTTTCTCGCCTGCTTCTGGGTGACGTGAGTGTAGATCTGCGTAGTCGCCGGGCTGGAATGGCCCAGGAGGTCCTGCACCACGCGAAGGTCCGCGCCTCCCTCAAGCATATGCGTCGCGAAGGAGTGCCGGAGCGTGTGGGTGTGCACTCCACCCGGCAGGCCCGCTTTAACGCTGTAGCGACGCACCTTCTCCTGGATGCTGCGGTTGCTAAGGCGGCCTCCAAACCGGTTTAGGAACAGTATGACGCCGCTTTGTGGACCGGCCAACCGGGGTCTGGCCTCCCTGAGGTAGCGGACCATCGACAGCCTGGCCGACTCGCCAATCAGGACGATGCGCTGCTTGGAGCCCTTGCCCGTAACGCGTATCTCCCTGGACGGCAGGTCCATGTGCGTGACGTCCAGGCCGCTGGCCTCGCTGACGCGCAGTCCCGCCCCATAGATAAGCTCAAGCAAAGCTCTGTCACGTACGCCCACCAACGTAGCGGTATCGGGTGCTTCCATGAGCTTCTCGGCTTGCTCTTGCGAGAGAAAGCGCGGAAGCCGCTTTTCGGTCTGCATCACGCCCCTTCTGGGCAGGGGGTCGCCGTCGATAACTCCCTTGCGGACGAGCCAGGCCATGAAGGTGCGCAGAGTGCTGGCTTTGCGCACGACGCTAGCCCTGACGTATGCAAGTTCAGTAAGCCAGGCCAGGTATCCGCGCAGGGCAAACTTGTCCAGGTCCTTGAGCCCGGCAATACCCCGCAGCTGCATGAACTCGTATAACGGCTGAATATCCGTGGCATAGTTGCGGATTGTCAGGTCCGCCAGGCCCTTGTCCGCCTTCAGGTGTCTCTGGAAATCATCCATCAAGCGCTTCCACGCCATCTCATTCATCTCGTGCATGCAGGCAGGTTAGTCTCGCAGCACACAAACCCGCTAGGAGGTCTTGGTATCGAGATACACCCAATCCAACGCCAATCCCACAAGGGCGTCCCGGCGTATGTATGTATGTTTGGATGCCGCCTTCACAAGAACTTCACACTCATCTGTTACGATTTGGACTGCCATTTAACCCCTATCTTTGAGAGTGCTAATGAACTGGTTAGTTGAGGCGTTGCGCGACCTGAGCCGGCGCAAAATCATGATACTGGCGGTGGTAGTCGTGGCATCGTTTGCCGTGACCTACGGCGTTTACTCCGGACTGTCCTCGTCCGGGGGCCAATCGCTGGAAGAGAACCAGCGCCTGATACCGATTACGATAGGAAATCTGGTCAATGAGATCGCCATAAGCGGCAGCATAACCTTCGCCAACAAGGCTGTCCTGACGTTCGGTTCGCAGGCCACGGTGGCGGAGGTCCTGGTAAACGAGGGCCAGGAGGTGGAGGAAGGCCAACCCCTGGTCCGCCTGGATGCCGAGACCGCGGCCCAGCTTCAGATGGCCTTCGCCCAGGCCAACCTTGATTTCCTGGATGCCAGGGCAGACCTGGAGATCGCCCGCTCCTCCAATCTGCCACTGGCTGAGGCCGAGACCGCCGCAGCCGAAGCCGGTCTGGAACTCCGGGCCGCCATCGACGACCTCGAAGCGCTGCTGGGGCCGGACCCGCAGGCGCTGGCCGACGCGGAGACGGCCGCTGCGGAGGCCGGCATCCTCCTGCGGGACGCGCAGGAAGCCTTCGACGATGTGGCGGAGCCTTCACCCGCCGTGGTCGCGGAGGCGGAGGCCGCCGTTGCCGAGGCTGCCATAGTGCTTCGAGACGCCGAAGAAGCCCTGGGAGAGGACGCACTGGGGGCATCCGACGACGTTACAGCCGCCGTCAAAGACCTGTCCGTTGCCGAGCAGGACCTCACCATCGCTCTGGACACCAGGTTAGCCGATGACTCACAGGAGGCCCTGGGCGACGCCGCGCAAGACTACGCCGACGCCATGAAGAAGTGGTCCGGCGTGGTCTTGACAGACGAGGAGCTAGAGCGGTCTCCGGAAGAGCTGTTCGAGGACTGGGATTTCGACCCCAGCGTTATCTACAGGACGGGTTACGACCTGTTCCCTGGTGGCGTGTTCGGCGATGCCCCCGATACCAGGTGGAACGAGCTTACAGTATATGCCTGGGTGGCGCTGCACCCCTCAAGTGGCTCAATCGAGGTGACCTGCGACGACGAATCCGAAGAGGTCTCCGTTACCACCGCCGGCAGAACCACCCTGTCCGCCGCGCAGCAATTCTGCATTCAGCGGGACACGGACGACACATGGCAGGCCTTTCAAAACGCCCGACTGGACCTGAGTACCAGCCTGGCGCAGGCGGAAAAGAGTCTGTCCCAGGCGGAGGCGGGGGTCATCCGCGCCCGGGACGACCTTGAGAAGTCAAAGAAGGCCTTTGCCGGTCTGGATAACGGCCCTGAATCGGACCTGCTACGGCACCAGTTAGTCATCGCCGCAGAAGCCATGGCGGACGCGGACCAGGACCTGGAGGCCGTCCTTGGCCCGGACCCGCTGGAGCTGGACAGGGCAAGCGCCTTGTTGGCGGCAGCGCAGGCGGCCTACGACGACGCCAACAAGGCCCTGGATGAGGTGCGTAACCCCGACCCGCTGGAGGTGGGGCGCAGAAATCAGCAGGTGGCGATTGCGCGCGCTAAATCCGATGCCGCCAACCGGGCGCTGGATAACGCCAGTGCCGTCGCCGAGTTGGAATTGGCGCTTGACGAAGCCCGGGTAGCGTCCGCCCAGGCGCTTCTGGACGGCGCGAGACAAAGATTCGAAAAATCTACCCTGACTGCGCCCTGGTCTGGATTCGTCTCCGCTGTCCACGTGGAAAAAGGGCAGGATGTCCAGGCTACCACCGAGATCGTGGACGTTATCGACCCCAGCATCGTGGTGGTGGAGGGCATCGTTGACGAGATCGACGTGCTGTCCCTTCGTCGCGGCGCACTGGCAACCGTGACTATGGACGCCCTGCCCGGTCGGACCCTCACCGGGATCGTGTCCACAGTCAGCTCGGCAGCCTCCAATCAGCAGGGCGTCGTTACTTTCGACGTGGAGATTGAAATCAACGTGCCGGCGGACCTGCGTCTGCAAGAGGGGTTGAGCGCGGTGGCTAACGTTGCCCTGGGCCGGGAACAAGGTCTGCTGGTCCCAAACCAGGCCATCCACGGCAGCTTTTCCCAGCCGCAGGTGCTGGTGAGCAACGGGAACTCTCTGGAGGAGAGAACCGTGGTGCTAGGCAGCAGCGACGGCTTCTGGACCATCATTCAAGAAGGGTTGGCTGAGGGCGAGCAGGTCATGATCGAGGTGCAGGACGCCAACGCTCAACAGCTGGGCTTCCGGGGCTTCGGGGGTGGTGGTGGCGGCAACTTCAGAGGCGGCGGGAACGCCGGTGGTGGAAACGACGACCATCAGTAAGACCCGGCGTGACCGGATTGGCATGAGTACATGATCGAAGTTGAAAACGTGACTAAGGTCTACAGGATGGGTGACACCGAGCTTGCCGCGCTGGGCGGGGTGAGCCTGAACATCGCGGACGGCGAGATGGTGGCCGTCATGGGCGCGTCCGGTTCCGGCAAGTCGACGCTCATGAATATCATAGGCTGCCTGGATGTGCCCACTTCCGGGCGGTACACGCTGGATGGTGAGGACGTGGGCAGCCTGTCCGACGACAGTCTGGCGGGCATTCGCAACAGCAAGATTGGCTTCATCTTCCAGACCTACAACCTCCTGCCCAGGCTCACGGCGCTGGGAAACGTGGAGCTGGCGCTGATGTACGGCAACTCTCGGAACCGCCGCCAGAAAGCGCTGGACGCCCTGGAGCGGGTCGGCCTTGGCGACAGGGTGAAGCACCGCCCAACGGAGCTGTCCGGCGGTCAGCAGCAGCGGGTGGGGATCGCCAGGGCGCTTGTGAAGAACCCGGACATCATGCTGGCCGACGAACCCACGGGCAACCTTGACAGCCACTCGGGAGACGAGATCATGGGCATCCTTCACGAGCTGCACCGGGAGGGCATCACGGTGATCATAGTCACCCACGAGGCGGAGATAGCGGACCACACCGATCGGATTATCACCATGCGCGACGGGCTTATCGTGGACGACCGCGTTCGCAGCGCCGTCGCGTCGGCGGGGGCCTCATAACATGAGTCTGCTGGACGTGTTGAAAACAGCCATCTGGTCATTGGGCAGCAACAAGCTCAGGTCGGGGCTTACATTGCTGGGCATCATCATCGGCGTGACAGCGGTGATTGCCCTGATGACAATAGGACGCGGCGTGCAGCAGGGCATCACCTCCCGCATCGAGGCCCAGGGCGCCAATCTGCTTTTCGTCCAGCCGGGCGCGACAACCACCGGCGGTGTCTCCAGCGGCCAGGGCAGCGCCTCTACTCTGACGCTGGCAGACGCCTTTGCCCTGGTGGACCCAATATTCGCGCCGTCCATCAAGGCAGCGGCGCCGCAGATTGCCACTAACGCGCAGATCGTGGCGGGCCGCGAGAACACCAACGTGCAGGTTATAGGCATTACACCGGAGTACGGCCCCGTGCGAAACGCGGTTATCGAGCATGGACTGTTCATCTCCCAAGCGGACCTTCAGGCCAACTCTCAGGTGGCAGTCCTCAGCGCGTCCGTTTCCGAGGAGCTGTACGGGCTGCTCAGTCCCGTGGGCCAGACAGTCCGCATTAACGGCCGCCAATTCACCGTGGTGGGTGTTCTTGAAGATAACAGCGTCGGTTTCGGACAGAGCCGCCAGGTACTGATACCCATCACCACGGCCTACTACCGCCTGACCGCCCAGCGCACGGCCCAGGGCGGCGTCAGCGTTCAGTCTATTAACGTGCAGGCCAAAAACCGGGAGGTTATGACGGATGCGGAGATTGAGGTCGCTACGATTCTCCGCCTGCGCCATCGAATAACCGGCGATGACGACTTCATCATCAGCAGCCAGCAGGGCCTGATCGAGACGCTGAACGAGACCACCAACGCACTGGTAATCTTCCTGGGGACGGTGGCGGGCATTTCGCTTTTCGTGGGCGGAATTGGCGTCATGAACATCATGCTGGTGTCGGTCACCGAGAGGACCCGCGAGATAGGCATAAGAAAGGCCATCGGCGCCAAGAGGCGGGACATCCTGTTCCAGTTCATCACCGAGGCCATTATCCTGACGATGAGCGGAGGCTTCATAGGGCTGGTAATCGGACTGAGCACCGGTCCGTTACTTAATGGCCGAACGCTAATTGGCCCCCGGCCCATCGAGACCGGGTTCAGCCTGGACATAGCCATCATCGCGCTGGTGGTATCAGGGGCCATAGGGCTCTTCTCCGGCATATACCCCGCGCTGCGAGCGGCCCGGATGCACCCTATAGACGCCCTGCGTTATGAGTAATTTTCGGACAGAACACGTCCTTAATCGCTTTTGATGTCAGCCCCTGCGACGGACAAGAGCTCCATTATCTTGTACAGCGCGGGTCGACAGGAGGAAAAAATGAAGCCGTTCCACGTTCTGCTGGTAGGCGCAGCCATATGGGGAGTAACCGTTGGGCTGGCCTTCATCGGCGGCGTTGCTGTCGGCAACTCGCAAGAGGACGACGCCGCACCCAGCGCACTATCCGCGCAGCCCATTGGCGTCGACGGTCGGCATGACCAGTTCGACTCGGTAGACCAAGATCAACTGCGTCAGCGCATCCAGTCCGGCGAGGCCACGCAGGAGGAGCTGGACCAGCTACGGCAAAGGTTCCGGCAAGGCGGTGGAGGGCGCGGCCAGTTCGGAGGCGGTGGTGACGGGCCGGGTGGCGGCAGGCCCGGCGGTGGCCCGGGCGCACAACAGTCCTCCAACCAGGTTCCGTCTCCCTGATGCCCAGGGGCGCACAGCTAGACAAATTGAAGCATCAGGCGTTATAACTCTTCCGGATTAACGGCAGCGTGGCAGCCAAGAGCCAGAATTGACCGCCCTTATCGGCTCTGAATTGATTGGCCCGCGCGCATGCCAAAATCGGGAGGGGCCGTAACCCATGGGCTGGAGCAGCTTCAGTTTACGCAGACCGCCGACCTACGTTACGGTTGCCGCCTACGGCGCCGTTGCCACGGGGATAGGCATAGCTCTGGGCTGGTTAGTCCTGAAAAACATCGCGTGGGACAAGCTGGGCGCGTCGCTGTCGTCGGCCAATTTTACGCTGGTCCTGGCGGCGCTTGCCCTGTACGTCCTGGCAGGCTACCTGAGAGGCCTGCGCTGGCGCCTGGTGCTGGGAAACGACAAGGTATCAGCCGGCAGACTTTTCCTTATTGAGCAGACCGGCACGGCGATGGACACGTTCAGCCCCATTCGGGTGTTGGACGAGCTGGTGGAGATCGGCATTCTGGTGCTGAGGGACAAGCTCAAGCTGGGCACCATTCTCGCGACGCTGGCGCTGCAACGCACCTTCGAGTTTGGCACAACTGTACTTATTATGGGAATCGGCGTCCTGTTGCTGGAGCCACTACGCCCATACTGGCCCTACTTCACAGTCGGAATCACCCTCGGCAGCGTCAGCCTGATATTGCTGTTCACGGTAGGTCCTGCCCTTAGCCGCATCCCGGCGTTATCCAAGCTTGCGGTGGTCCCCCAGTTCGCCTCCGCCGTTGTTCTTCTGAGGCAGGACGTTGGGCGTTCCGCGCTGGCATTCCTGATATCTTTGGCCCAGGCCCTACTGATCGGCATGGCGGGTTGGCTGGTGGCACAGGCGGTCCACATCGACCTCGGCCTCCACGTGATGATCGTTATCACATTGGGCGTCATGTTCTTTAGCAGCGCGGTGCCGGGGCTCCCCCTGGCCCTCGGTACTTTCGAGTTCGGGGTGGTGAACCTGCTCGGTCTATGGGGTATCGACCCGGAGCAGGCGATCGCGTTCTCGTTGGTCTTACACGCCGTGCTTTTCCTTCCGCCGATCTTCTTCGCCATGCTCTTCCTGCCGCGCGAGGGCCTGCTGTCCCTCGCCGAGATAAAGGCACTGGCATCGAGGACCCGGGTGGAGCTGTCCTCCGCGGGCACCAGCCGCTACCTGGATTAGCTGGCTTGATTAGGCGTTGCACAAAAAGGCGCCAGATCTGCATTACATATCCTTCGACAAGCTCAGGACGAACGGATTCATATACCTACGTTCGTGGTGTCCGACTCAGAAATAGGAATATCTTCGGACTCCTCCGCAGCGGAGAGCTTGTCGAACCACTGGCCATGAAACGACTTTTTATGTAATGCCCTGAGCGGCCAAATCCCCGGCCCTGAGTGACATTGCGCCGGTCCAGGAACCCTTGAATCCGAAAAGCCGAATATCCCGACTCAACTCGCTCAACCACAGTGCGGTAAGTCGACCGGCGTTTTATTTCGAAGTATCGTCAACTCTTTACTGCCGCCAATTGTTTCGAGTCGACGCCACTTCTTCGCGCGGTCACGATGCAGGTCTTGCCCAGACGGTCCAGGTAGGGAATCCTGTGGCTGTCAGCCAGTTTCTGCATGTTAATGTACGTTCGGATTCCCAGTTTTTCGGGGATCACGGTTTGGCCCAAAATCCAAAAGGGACCGAATCCAATCGTGCAGTCTGAAACAATAACGAAGCCGTTGTTTTGAAGCGTTCCTTTGAACGAACGACCGGAATACCTGTCTTCCTGCGGGATTCTTTTGGAGGGCGACTTCCTCAGAACGAAGTTCTTTATGGTCCCCAATCTCAACATTCGCGGGTTCAACAAGTACGACAATCCGTATTTAGCCTGGAAAGTCAGGACGATATGTCCGTCGGGCTTGATCACGTGCGATACCATTTGCACCACATTTTCCCAGTCCGGCACGTAACCAATCAGGCCCATAGAGACTACGAGATCGAATTGCCCATCGGGTAAATTCAGCTCCTCGGCATCTCCTTGGACGAACGACACCCCTTCAAGGAATCCGGCTTCCCGGCAATTTTTCTCCGCGGCCTTCAGCATGTTATCGCTGATGTCGAAGGCGTCTACCCGGAGTTGCCTGCGAAGGAGTTCAACCGTCAACAGACCGGCGCCGCAGCCTAAGTCCAGGACACGCGCGCCTTCCGGCAATCCGAGGCCGTCGATACGCGCCAGAACGTTTTCCATGCGGAGTTTGAGGTGAAGCGCCTCCATATCGCCGCCTTCGTACACATCGTTCCAGTGTCCGGTGGCGTTGTGAAAATATCTGTAAACGAAAGCTTTTTTTCCGGTTTCCTTTTTTGCCATCAACCTATATTCCACATATGCAATCCAATGCTTTCACGAACGCACGACCCTGAGACGGCACAGACCGTTTGACCGGCTTCCGAGGTCGGAAACAGTCACCAACCGCGCTCAAATTCACCTCATTTAGCTCAAAATACCCGGTGAACGTGGTTGGGCGATTTTAGTTGGGTGACTTACCCTGACCGTCGATAAATCAAATCCTTGGCCAGACCCAGAGAGCTGTATATGAATGGCTTGGGATCATCCCATGCAAAGTAGGCGTGGCTTCCGCTCGTTCTCAGCTGATTCACCCATGTCAATGTGCTCAACTGCTTCGCGGCCCTGTTCTGCCGGTAAGACCGGAAATCCCATGAAAGGCTTACCCAGGTCACGCCCGTCCGATGGGATGTCACGGGTGACACCGACCTGGCCAGGGAATCTTCGTACGCGATATATGGGAAGTCCACGCCACAGTCTACAGCCAATCCCTCTTGCGACTGGCTCCTGGCGTTGATTTCCATCAATTTAAATACGCCATCCCTGCCGTCCTTCTTGAATTCCACTCCGGCCAAGCCATTGTATCCAAAGGATTTCAAGAGATTCAAGGCGATATCAGTCACTGAAGGCTCGTCGACGCTTACAACGTAGCTGCCATCTCCGGCGCCAACGGGCCATTGCCTCAATTTCCTCATCGTAAAGACCCCCAGGGGCGCCGACTCGCGGTCAAAGTAGGCCAGCACGGCATATATCTGGTCGTCGTCGCCTTCGATTTTTTCCTGAACGATCGGCGACACCCCGCTCTTCGCCATCTCAGAGTAGGCCTGCACCAGCTCATCAGGGCCGTGGACTTCCGCGATCTTGGGCCATTTGTCGATTCTTTCCCTTGCGCGATATCTTCTCCAGATGTAGGAGATGGCAGGCTTCACGATACAGGGATAAGAGAGTGAGCCGCTTAGAATTTCGATTTCAGATTCGCTATTGGGGTAATAAGATTGTGGGACAGGAACGCCGACGCTAACGGCGTGCTTATACTGAGCTATCTTGTCCGTTATGGCTTCGAGTGTTGAAACGTCGGACACGACGAATTCAAAGTATTGACTCAAGACCGAACTGGACCTGGAGACGAATAGCACGCCTGGGTCGTTCGTGGGGATCAGAACACCTTTAACTGGAAGCCGTCTACCAACGTCCTCCAGGAAGGAAAGCAATGCGGTTTCTTCACTGACAAATTCTCTGTCGTCAACGGCGATGCAGTACCGGGACCTCATTCCCGGAGACCCGGCCGAACCGATGGCCGTGACAGGAATTCCTTTCCTGCCGAGGCTTCTCACAAAGCTGAGGCCGTTGACAGAACTGGCGCCCAGAACGAAGGCGGTTGGGTGCTCCGTCTTTGTCCTCCTGAGTATCTTGTCCGCTACATTCAGCAAGATTTGTCGGCCCCCCCTTATCACAGCTCCATCATCTTACTCCAGTCCAGGCCCTGGCGATGAAATCTTTACAGACGGAGCGACCATATTATCTCCGCCAACTACAGCATTGGAAATGGGGCAGTTGTCTCCTTATTTGGCCGGGACGGATATGCTCACAAACGCAACCAGGGGCGGATATGCTATACCCGCCCCTGGTTTATAATATACTTGAGTCTTCGATACGGAGGAGTTTACGCAACTTCCTCCATGGATTCCTCGGCCTCTTCTTCTGTTTCCGGACGGGCGCCCTTCCACTTACAGGTGAGGCAACGGGCGTTCTCCCGGCCCGACACCACCAGCATCTCATCGCACTCCGGGCAAGGCTGGGGCAACGGCCTCTGGTTCAGGGCGAACTTGCAGTCCGGATAGCCGGAGCAGCCGTAGAAGACCTTGCCGCCTCGGCCCTTCTGCCGGCGCTCCACCATGTCCTTGCCGCACTCGGGGCACGGCACACCCACGCGGATGATGATAGGCTTGGAGTTCTTGCAGTCCGGGAAGCCACTGCAGGACATGAAGCGTCCGAAACGGCCCGACTTTATGACCATGGGCCGTTCGCACTTTTCGCAGAACTCGTCGGTCTCCTCGTCGATCTGGTCGCGAGGGACGCGCTCGGCCTCCTTCATGGCCTTCTCGATGGACTTATCGAAGGGTTCGTAGAAGTCTTTGAGCATTGGCTCCCACTCCTGCTGACCCTCAGCGACGTTGTCCAACTGGTCTTCTATCTTAGCGGTGAAACCCACGTCCATGATGTCGGGGAAGTGCTGCTTCAACAGGTCGGTCACGGCCATGCCCAGCTTGGTCGGCGTAAACCGGCCCTGGTCCTTCAGCACGTAGTCCCTATCCAGAATGGTGGCCATTATGGGGGCGTATGTGCTGGGGCGGCCGATGCCCTTGTCCTCCATCGTGCGAATCAGCGTGGCCTCCGTGAACCTTGGCGGCGGCTGGGTGAAGTGCTGCTCCTTGGACAGGTCCAGGCAGTCCAGAACGTCTTCCTTGGCCAGCTCCGGCAGGGACGGGGTCTCCTCGTCCTGACTGGCGGGCTCGTCGGCGCTTTCCATGTATACCGTTCGGAAACCCGGGAATTTCAACACCGAGCCACGTGCCCTGAACTGGTACTGCGTGTCAGATTTGGTGCTCGACGCCTCGATCTCAACGGTGGTGGAATCGAAAAGGGCATCGCTCATCTGGCTGGCAACCATGCGCTGCCAGACAAGACTGTACAGCTTGAACTGGTCGTTTTTCAGGTAAGACCGGACCGTCTCGGGGGCCCTAAGAACGGAGGTTGGCCTGATGGCTTCGTGGGCCTCCTGCGCGCCTTTCACCTTCTTGGTGTAGACCCTCACGGACCCGGGGGCATATTCAGCGCCGTACTTGCTCTTGATGTAGCCGATGGTCTCTTTTATCGCCGCCTCCGCCACGGTGGTGGAGTCTGTCCGCATGTAGGTAATGAGGCCGACCAAACCCTCGTCTCCAATTTCCATGCCTTCGTAGAGCTGCTGCGCCACCTGCATGGTGCGCCGGGCCGTGTAGCGTAGCTTGCGCCAGGCCTCCTGCTGCATTGTAGACGTGATGAACGGCGCTGAAGGCTTGCTCTTGGTCTCACGCTTCCGAATCGATGACACGCCGTAGACCGCGCCTTCCAGGTCGGACGTCAACTCCGCAGAGCGGTCCCCGTTTGGGATGTCCATCTTCTTCTTGTCGCCCTTGAGCGAGTGCAGGCCGGCCTTGAACTCGATTCGCTTCTTGGCGCTGTCGCCGTGTTTGGCCAAGTTGGCGTCGATGGTCCAGTACTCTACTGGCTGGAAGGCGCCTATCTCGCGCTCCCGGTCGACGACAAGGCGCAGGGCCACGGACTGCACGCGTCCAGCCGACAGGCCGCGCCGCACCTTGCCCCACAGAACGGGGCTGAGCCGGTAACCCACCAGCCTGTCCAGAATTCGCCGGGCCTGCTGGGCATCGACAAGGTTCTGGTCCAGCTCACGCGGATGGTCGAAGGCTTCCTTGATAGCTTCCTTGGTAATTTCGTGGAAGACGACCCGTTTCACCTTTTTGGGATCGATCTTGATTGCGTTGATAAGGTGCCAGGAAATGGCCTCTCCCTCGCGGTCCGGGTCTGTCGCCAGGTAAACCGTGCCCGCCGCTTTCGAGGCTTTGCGCAGCTCGGACACGATCTTCTTCTTGTCCGGGAGCACAGTGTAAGTGGCATGGAAGCCCTTCTCGTCGATTTCCACGCCCATTTTGCCCTTGGGAAGGTCACGGACGTGACCCATAGAGGCCAACGCCTCGTACTTATTGCCCAGAAACCGCCCGACGGTACGGGCTTTCGCAGGTGATTCTACAATTACTAAATCTTTTGCCATTGTTTATACTGCCGTTTGATATTCGGCAGAGGCCTCCCTCAGTCTAATATAATTCATTCCGCCGACCTGCCTAATCAGGCCCTTTAGCTCCATCATGGCGAGAACACCACTGACCACTGAGATACCCAATCCGGCGTTTCGTATAACCTCATCTATGTGGACAGGGTCGTAGGTTACGTACCGCAGCACCTGGGACTCGTTCTCATCTTCGGGGAACAGAGCTGCCATCTCGATCTGCTGTTCAACCACGGACGAGATGTTCAACTCCTCCAGAATATCGCTGCAATCAGTTACAAGCTTAGCACCTGATTCTTTTATAAGCCAGTTGACGCCCTCACTATTGGGACGGGATATATCTCCCGGAACGGCGAAGACCTCCCTGTTTTCGTCCAGCGCGTGCTTGGCGGTAATAAGCGCGCCGCTCTTCATCGAGCCTTCAATCACCAGGGTTCCGAGAGTCATACCTGCCATGATACGGTTGCGCCGCGGGAAGTTTCTGGCGTCTGGCTTAGCGCCCAGGGGATGCTCGGAAATCAGCGCCCCGTTTTCCAGTATCCGCTCCGCCAGCTTGGCGTGTTCGCTGGGGTATATGACATCCACACCGCTGCCCAATACGGCGATGGTACGCCGACCAGCATCCAGGGCAGCGCGGTGGGCTATTCCGTCCACGCCCCGCGCCAGGCCGCTGACAATCGTCACCCCGGCCCGGGCCAGGTCATGCGTGAGGCTGCCCGCGACTCCCCTGCCGTACGCCGAGGGCCTGCGGGTGCCAACCACGGCCACAGACCGTTCGTCGTCGGGCCGCAGCGCCCCGCGTATGTAAAGAAGCGGCGGAAGATCGTAGATCTCCCTTAGCCTTGGAGGGTAATCGGCGTCGTGCCACGTGAGCGCCGACACCCCACTGCTATTTAGACGTTCCAGCTCCTCATCGGGGTTCAGTTGGTTCCTGCGCGTTGTGATGGACAGCGTGGTGCGCCTGTCCAGACCGGCAGCCTGAAGCTCGGCGCCTCCAGCCCGCCAGGCGTGGTCCAACGTGCCGAAGTAGCTCTCCAGCAGCTTCAGCCGCGCCCGGCCAATGCCAGGCACCTTGCTGAAGGCCAACCAGTATTTTAGGATTTCAGGTTCCATTTTTTGTATGGAGTTCTCGGAGCGTTATTCCCAAAAACGGTAAACAGCATCGGGTGAGCTAATCGCGCCGCCACGATTGGAGAAGATATTACATCAGACGGTGGTTACGCAAGAGGCTGTGCGTCGCCACCCGTCGATCAAAGGCGGACCGGGAGGCGATTTAGTGACGCAAAGATATGTTGTCACTTATAAGAGAATCATTGGTCACAAAGCCCCAACGCGTGGTCGCTTGAACGCCAAATGACGACTTGACCATACGCGAGGACCTCGAAGAAAAGTGACGTGGCGGAGAGGATGGGATTCGAACCCATGGTACCGTTAAGCACACACGATTTCCAGTCGTGCCTATTCGTCCACTCTAGCACCTCTCCGTGCTGGGACCAGTGAAGATTGTATACGGACCGCGGCGAGGATTGAAGGGAAGCCCGACCGAATTATTTCTGTATCCTGGCTCTATTCTTGTCGCCGGCGGCTGTTCTCGTACATCTCGATGAATGCGGCCAGGGGGGTGCTCGCCACGGCGTTGCCGATTACGTCCAGCGGCAGGTCGTCCAACTTTTTGAAGCGGACGCAGGACTTTCCCCGGTTCATCTTTTTTCCGCTAGCCTCGTACTCTCGGTCGAAATTCTTGGCATTTTCCTCGTCGCCGTAGATGCTCATGAGGTAGAGCGACATGTAGTTCTTCTGAGAGGCCAACGAGACGTAGGCCAGGGGCTTGCCGTTGTACGTTTTCGGATAAGTTGCCAGCGGCACGACGTAGCTAATCATGCCGTACTGCATCTCCTCCAGGTAACCCTCCGGCAGGTTGTCCAGCACTACCTGCCGCACGACGGACAGGGAATTCCGCCTGTCCTCCGAAAGCTCGGCCAGGTACTCGTCTACCGTCAAGGCTTCGCTTCTCGCCATCGCTGCATCACCTTAAATATTAAGTAGCAGAGGGTCTGGGAGATGTGCCCCCGGGAACGAGAACCCCCAGGGAGGGTCGGCAGGAACAAGGCATCCGCCTTTCAAAAAAAGTTCCTAGTTGTTATGGTCCACAGTTATTACGACATTTCCTGTTTTTTGCCCTTGTTCAACGTATTTATACGCCTCGATAATTTGTTCCATCGGATAAGTTCTATCGATGACCGGTTTATACTCCCCCGCCTCAATAAGCTCCTTGAAAAACTCTATGTCCCCCTTTGTGTGCTTCGGAATCGGAAACTTGAGCTTCTTCCGACTAAAGAATGGAGTCCAAAGCGCTAGCAGTGGATTTTGCCAGTACGGTCCAGGTTCAGTTGAAAAGTAAATTCCGTCGGGTTTCAACAGGGGCTTACATTTGAAAAACGTACTTTTGCCAACGGCGTCAAACACTACATCGAACGCCTCATCAAGCTGCGTGAAATCCTCCTTCTCGTAGTCGATGACGCGGGTTGCTCCAAGTGACTTTACGAGCTCTAACCGCGCTGTGTCGCTCACGGCGGTCACCTCAGCACCAAAATATTTCATTAGCTGCACCGCCGCGGAACCAATCGCACCCGTCGCGCCGTTTATTAGAACGTTCTTACCTTGCTGAATATCTGCCTTTTTAATGTAGTTGAGGGCGTAATGTGCGCCTTCATTACTGGGAGCGGCCTCGACATAGCTCATACCTGCCGGCATTGTTGCCAGCACACCATCTTCAGGCATGGCCATGTACTCAGCATGGGCACCAAAAGTATCGCCATCAAATCCGAAAACATTGTCGCCAACCGCAAAAGACGTTACATCTTTGCCAATCGCTTCAATTTGACCGGCAAACTCGTTTCCGAGAATCGTGTTTCTTGGCTTGGCAAGGCCACTGAAAAATCTAACGATGAACGGCTTGGCTCTTAGGAATCCGCAGTCCGTTCTGTTTACTGTCGTTGCATGTATTTTTATGAGGACTCCATTGTCCTCGGGGGTAGGTTTTTCTACCTCTTTCAGTTGAAGAACATCCGGTGATCCGTATTCTGTATAAACAACTGCTTTCATAAGAATTCTTCTAAGGCCGCTTTGATTCGGCCATTCTATACAGATGTCAGCCACTGCTGATACTTGGCGGAGAGAGTGGGATTCGAACCCACGATGAGCATACACCCATACCGGTTTTCGAGACCGGCGCCTTCGTCCGCTCGGCCATCTCTCCGAGTACCCAAAAAATTATATCACAGCGGTCCTCTTCGAATTTCACAGGCCCGCGTTAGCCCGGCCGCCAAAGTCGACATTGAAATGAGACATCCACTATCATCCCATTCATTGCGGGGGGAGAGGTAAGAAAGGGCATGGCCGTAGACCAGGGCTATCTTGAGCACATCAAAGAGCTGCTTTCGCCAGTTGAGGGCGTGACGTACCGCGCCATGTTCGGCGGCTACGGCGTGTTCCACGAAGGCGACATGTTTGCGCTGATATCCGGTTCGACGTCCACGCTTTACTTCAAGGTCGGCGACCTGAACCGCGAGGCTTTCCAGGCGGCGGGCAGCGAGGCGTTTGGCCGAATGCCGTACTGGGAGGTGCCCGCCAACGTGCTGGAGAACTCGGACCAGATGCAGGAGTGGGCGTCTGTCGCGGTGCAGGTGGGCCATATCACGGCGACGAAAAAGCGGCCCACGTAATTCCTGCCCATTAGGAAATCCTGGGCAGCACGAACTCCTCGATGGCCACGGCCAGGCCGTCCTCATCCACCGAGGGCGCGACGAAGTCGGCCAGCGCCTTCAGCTCGTCGGGGGCCTCCCCCATGGCGATGCGCAGGCCGCAGACCTCAAGCAGGGGCAGGTCGTTGTAGCTGTCGCCCGCCCCGATCATGTTTTCGGTCTCCAGGCCCAGGATGCGCCCCAGCCATTTTGCGGCGGTGGCCTTGGTGACCCCCGCCGATGTGAAGTCCACGGCCCAGAGCCCGTTGTAGGGCAGGAATACCTTCACGACGTGGATCTCAGGATGAGACTGGAAGTCGGCCAGCAGCTCCTCGGCTACCTCCTCGGCAATGTCCAGTGCCGACACCCGCGTCAGGTTCCAGTGGGATATTTCGCTGGCCCGCGTTACTGTGCCGCCGGGATGCGTGGCGAGAAACGGCACGTCGCGGCTGATGAGCGTGGTTACGATGTGATGGGAGTGCCGTTCGCCCAGGGGTGCGCTCCACACCTCCTTGCCCGTTGTGGGGTCCAGCATCAGCGCGCCGTTGTCGCAGACCTGCGGCGCGGTGAGGCCCAGCTCCCGGGCAAACCTGATGACGTCTCTGGGCTCCCGCCCCGTGGCAATGCACACCGGCATTCTTTTGGATATTAGACCGACGGCCCTGGCCACGGCAGGCGAGATTCTTTCGTCGCGGCCGATTAGCGTGCCGTCCAGGTCGACCATGAACACACCGAAACTATTTGACCTGTTTGAACTGGCCGTGTCAGACATTTTGGCACGCGGCGGCCATCATCGCTGGTTGCCGCCGGTGACGCGAAGCTCGGTGCCGGAGACCCAGCGGGCGGCAGGGCTTGCCAGGTATCGCACGGCCTCGCCGATGTCGCGCGGCGTGCCGAATCCCAGGGGGTAGTCCTTTCTCCGCTCCATCAACACCTCCGGCGTCCAGCCGAAGTCCCGGGAGATTATCAGGCTGGGCAATATAGCGTTCACACGGACACCCTTGTCCGCCACCTGGTGGGAAAAGGCCTTGGTCAGACCACGGACGCCGGCCTTGGTCGCGCTATAGGCCGGGGACACTCCCTTGGCGCCAATCTCGGAGGCCCGGGAGCTTATGTTGACAATGCAGCCATGTCCGGCCTCGATCATTGGCCTCAGCGCAGACCTGGAGCAGTAGAAGACGCCGCTCAGGTTCACGTCGATGGTACGCTGCCAATCGGCGTCGGCCAGGTCCCACGCGTTGCCGGGGGGCTCGTCCAACCCGGCGTTATTCACCAGGATATCCAGCCGCCCGAACTCGGCCAGGGCCAGCTCGACTATGGCTTCGGCGTCAGCGGCGACGCTGGTGTCCATGATTCGGCTGACTGCGCTACCTCCCGCCGCCCTTATTTCCTCAAGAGTAGCGTCGGCGGGCTGCAGGTCGCCGATGACGATGCTTGCCCCGGCCTCCGCCAGCACCACGGCGATACCCCTGCCGATGCCCTGTGCCGCGCCAGTCACTATGGCCACCTGGCCATCCAATCGAGTCGAGTCTGTCATAACGAGTCCTCAGCAGGTAGTTGTAAGTTATTAGTTTTCGATAATGATCGGGTCGAGTACCTGAGGGCGAGTGTATTTGCGGGCACAGGCATCGTCAACCAAAGTCCGGCCACTATCGCCTAATACTGGCACGTAATATAATGCGGGCCACACTGTGGCGTCGAGAGACTCGAAGGATTTAGCGGACAGCAGAGGAGAACGTGATGGCGGAATATACGGCTTACTTCAACGGCGAGTGGATGCCCTTCAACGAGGTTAAGATTAGCCCTCTGGACCGGGGATTCGAGGTAGGCGACGTGGTGTTCGACGTGGCGCGTACCTTCGACGGCAAGAGCTTCCGCATGAAGGAGCACGTGGACCGGCTGTACCGCTCCCTCAAGTTCGTGCGCATCGACCCCGGACTGTCCTTCGACGAGTTTATGCAGATTAGCGAGGAGGCCATCGCCCGTAACGAGCCGTTGCGTGAGGATGTCGGCGACTTCACCGTGCGCCAGTTCGTCACGCGAGGAGAGGGCGGGTGGACACATCAGGCCGGACCTCCCGCCGTGTGCGTCATGGTGCGGCCCATCAACTTCGGGCGCTTCTCCAAGTACTACACCGAAGGGGCACACGGCGTTATTCCCAGGACCCGCAGCTACTCTTCGGAGTCCCTGGACCCCAAGGTGAAGCACTACAGCCGCATGAACTTCAACATGGCCGAGCTGGAGGTGTCGGACATCGATCCCGATGCGTGGCCCATTCTGATGGACGTGGACGGCAACCTGACAGAGGGCACCGGCTATAACTTCTTCATGGTGACCGATGGCGTAATCCGCACCTCCAACGACCGCAGCATTTTGCAGGGTATATCACGGGGCATGGTGTTCGACCTGGCAAATCAGCTGGACATCGAGGTGGTGGAAGAGGACCTGCAGCCCTACGACCTGTACACTGCCGACGAGGTCTTCTTTTCCGGCACCAGCCCGTGCGTGCTTCCCGTGACCAGGGTGGACAAGCGGCAGGTTTCAGACGGCAAGCCGGGGCGCATCACGCAGCAGCTTCTGGCCGCGTGGAGCGAGAGGGTCGGTGTCGACGTTGTGGGCCAGGCCCAGCGGTTCGGCGGGTAGGCCGGCGGCCACAAGCCAGCAAAGGAAAATGATAATTTAGGGTCGGCTCGCCATAGCTGCTCCCGCAGGAATTTCCCCAGCACCTGGTCGTATTCGGACAGGCTTTGATTGTTGCAGACGTGGGCGGCGTTGGGTACGCGTTAAGCCCGCCCACGACATTATCAGCTTTATTCACATTTATTCGAGCATGTTGCTTATTTACGTATTGCAGTGTTGGGCTTTGCACCAAGAAGGGAATCTGAGCCAAAAGTTGGAGGGGGCTAGAAATTAGGGAACACGCATGGTGAGGGAAGCATTCCGGACGATGAAGCCTAGAAAATTATTCGACGGATCGTATCGCATGTACCAGTTGTTGAGGATGTCTCGCCCCAATAATGACGGTAGTGAATCTCCTTCTCTTTCATCCTCGATTGCGAGCACAATCGAATATGCTCACAGGCGTTTACCGTCCACGAATACCACGACGGCAGGCTCATGGTAATAAATATGGCTTCCACCGCTACCGTCTATAGGCAGTGGTTTCTTTAACTGCCTGAATGGAATGGTAGACTTATTGG